>JBCCIW010000097.1:0-10301 GCA_039028055.1 Pseudomonadota bacterium
CACAAATCAGCTGGTTCATTTGCTGAATTGGCGGTCAGGACCAGACGCATAAGGCGTGGCTGGAGACGTGCGAAAACCGGATTTAGCGGCTTGAGGTAGAGGATCATGTCGATCTAATTGCAAGCGGGCTTTTGGGCTTGCGATCCAAGGACTAGTTTTTAGACCCGCGTACGGCGAGTTTTTCGTGCGTTAAATCCGTCACCAGGCGGGTTTCAAGTAGCTGACCTTCTCGATATAAAAGCGGATATGCCAACGAGACGATCTGGCTATTCAGGTCTTTAAGCGACCGGATTGTCTCAAGGTGAATATTGCTGGATTTGAATGTGATACCAATTCCATTGGAGAGTCTTCTTAGGTGCTTCTTTCTGCTTACACGTTCTAGTCTGCGCATCTCGGTCTTCTCTATAACCAAAAGTCGGGCGCTTTCCAGATCGTCTGAGGCCAGTACGTTGTAGGCCAGCCTGATACTACGAACCACATGATCATGGATTTCCGTTAACTCCTCCTGCCCTTCCCTAGAGAACTCGATTCTATGTTTGTTTTTTTCGAGGGCGCAGGGAACCAGGCTCTTGACCACTATGGCGCCTGCAAACTCAAGTGCGATGGCATACTCAATCAGATTCTCAACCGACTTTTGGTTCCGCTTTGTGGTTTGCATAGACTTGATTTCCGAACCAAACTGCCGAACATCGTCTAACGCCTGCTTGAGGCGGGTATCCATCTCAAGCAATCGCTCGGTGCGTGTTTTTTCGCTGCTGTCATAGAGCTTCATAACTGGAACGGTCATAGCTTCCAGAATGTTGGCCATCTTAAGCACTGCTCGGCGCAACACCCCTAATGCGAGCTGGGGTGACGCTAAATCGCCGTCTCCGATCGAGACCTCGCCAGCCAATTGCTCTTCGTTCTGATTTCTTCGACTTTCTGGCGCGAGGAGGTTTGCCAGAGTCTCCAATGGACTGCAAAACGACAAGGCAATGATCAGGCAGGCATTAAATGCGATGTGTGTGATGATTATTGGTTCGACGCTTGTCGTTAGGTCGAAAGGTAGCCAGAAGTACCAACGATCTATGATTATTGCGGCTGCGACTGAGCCTGACCCTCGAACGACAAGGTTTGCAATCAGCGGTCGTTGTGCTTTTGGTACCATGCCACGCGTGAGCCAAACCGGGATGACTCCGCTACCAAGATTGGCTCCGAGAACAACAGTTATTCCGGTGAGTGTTGGCAACGCACCCACTTCTACAAGCGTGACACACATCAGAATGGTGGCCACAGCGGAATGAAGTATGATTGCAAGTATAGCGCCAGCGAGAAACGCTACCACGAAGTCACGCGCAAGGTAGTCGGAAATTGCAGGAAAAAAGGCAGCATCTTGCAGCGGAAGCATTGTTTCGCGCAGCAGACGAAGAGACAAGAGTATAAAGGCCACACCCAAAATCGTCCTTCCTATTTGACGTAGCCTTTGATTTTCAAATTTGATGAACAGGACACCACCAACGGCCATTAGGAACGGAGATAGCCAAGTGAGTTCAATAGACAGTATTCTTATTAGAACTGCTGAACCAATGTCCGCACCAATGAGCATAGCCAGTCCGGACGAGAAACTCAGCGCTCCGAATGAAGAAAACCCTGCAATAAGAAGAGCTACCGCAGCAGAGCTTTGAAGTAGTATCGCCAACACGCCTCCAAAAGCCACTGACTTAGCAAAGTCAGATTCCTTAGAGATCATGCGGGAATAGGACGAGCCGTAGATACGCTCAATCCCTGTTTGAACCATCCTGACAGAAAAAAGTAGGAACATGGTGGCCGCGGTGACTTGTAAGACAAAGTACAAAGGCATCATTGTTTTGCGCTACCTTTCCTCGGTGGCAGGTCAAACCAACCTACAAATCACCGCCTAAACACTCTAACCGTGCGTCGACCCCATTCATTGCTACACGACAACGAAATAGTAGATCGTTGACGCGAACCCAAAGAGAGTTACGAAGAGATGGAGATAATTCTGAGACATTAGTTTGGCCTTCTTTGCGGTGACATAGCCACCAAGTGCAGAACCAAGCATCATTGTAATTGCCTCCGGCCAAGCGATCAGCGAACCAAAAATGAAGATCCCGATGCTTACAAGTGAAGCCACCGTGATGATGAGGTTCTTTAAGGCATTGGCATGGTGAAAGTCGCAGTAGCCAACGATCTTCAGGGCCGAGAACAAGATAATGCCCAAACCGGCTCCAAAGTACCCTCCATAGATACAGACAATAAAAAGAATCAAGTTACTGAGGCGGATACCCTTTGCATTTAACCGAACTTTTTCACTGGAAAATAGTCGGTTTACCCTGTCACTGAAAGCATATAGCAGAGTTGCTGTCAGAATGAGATATGGGATGAGACCAACGAAGACAGCATCCCCACTGAGCACCAATAGGAGAGAACCCAAAGTCGCACCAGCAACAGTCCAGAGCGTGTTTGTCATAGCTGATTGGCTCAGCTGTTTGAGCTCGCCAAGATATGAAGGAATCGCCGCTGCATAGCCGGGCATTGTTGCAATAAAGTTAGTAGCATTTGCAACGGTCGGCGGCAAACCGGCACCCAACAGTACTGGGAACCCTATCAACGTCCCGCCCCCTGCGATTGCGTTGATGCCACCGCATGCGACACCTGCAAGGAATAAATTGGCAAATGAAAACATCGTCATCTCAATTCAACAACGGGATTTTGATGTGGTGTATCTTCGGGAAAGTTCGGCGTTATGACCAACAATTGAATTCTGGCACCTTCCCAGAAATGCGGCAGTCTCAATCAGCAAATGGCTTCAAATTTCATAGATTGAGGTATTGCAACGCCGGCCAGTGCCAAAATCGTTGGAGCTAAACTCCGCTGATCCAAGACCTCAAGCGATTTTGCCCGTAACTTGTTCGAGAACGCAATGAAGGGTACGTTTCTCAAGCACTCCGCATCACCACCATGATCGCCGACCTCATCCATGCCGTGATCCGATGTCACGAGCACTTCGTAGCCCAATTCCAAAAGTCGAGGAATGAGTTGACAAATCGCGCTGTCCACCTTCTCAGCTTGCCGAAAATATCCCTTACCAAGACCTGTATGCGCGTGCCCCAGGGTGTCGCAACTAGAGGTATGCAGTAGCAAATATTGTGGAGCATACTGCGAGGCGATCGTCCATGTTTGAGCGCAAAGATCGATCTCTGCCGGTTGCACGCTATTGTCGGTGTCATAGCCATCCATGCTGTAGTAGCGCGAATAGGCTATTGTGGCGTCAGTATCATTGACCTCTATATGTTCAAAGGGGTCAAATTCGGACCCGCCAAACAGGGTGTGAAAGTAAGAGTGACCGACGATGCCACACTGCCCACCGGCCGCTTTCACAACAGAGAACACACTTGGATCCGTTGATGGTCTTATGCCTTCGTTGTCCTTCAAGCCGTGCTCGGCCGGTGCGATTCCTGTATGGATACTCTCGTAAAGAGGAGCAGAGATCGTGGGTAAGCAAGCGCGCATCGTCCAAAGCCGTGCTTCCCCTGTGTCAACGGCCGACATGAGGTTTTTGCAGGCTGCGCGCGCGGTGTCATCACGCAAGCCATCGATCAAGATCAAGCAGACCTTATTCATGGTTTTTCCAATAAATGAAGGTCAACCAGTCTTTGGACACGAGGTGCGAAATGTCGAAAATCGGGTGTCTCCATGTCGGCTACCTTTCCCGCTTCATCCAGATAGCGCACGGCAATGATCTGTTTGAGATTGGGGTTCTTTTCGAAGACGGCCACTTCTTCCTCAGTCATCGGACCGCCTTGCAGATTCAATGAATGCACAGACGCTTCTGACAGCCGTTCGAAATACGAAGGCTTAGTGGCACAAAGATAGCGTTTCGCTGCGACATGGTAGCGGCAACAATCGGTCACGACGCTGGGAAAGAACCGTTCCAGGACCTCGGCCCCTGCATCTTCATGATGACGATCCTCGGTATCATCCATCGAAAATGTACCGAACTCCGACGTAAAATGTCCGATATCGTGTAGGAGGGAACCAACAATGATCTCGTCAGGTTGGCGGTTTCTTTCGGCAAAGGTAGCCCCTTGGAGCATGTGTTCGCCCATTGTGACGGGTTCGCCGAGATACTCCTCCGATCCGCGCCGCTCAAATATCGAAGCGAGAAACTCGACAATGGTCTCAGCGGTCAAATTGTCGGGCGGGACACTCATTCGGCCGCCTCCAAGCGGGCGAGACGCAATGCGTCCCGGGTGGACCGGAGCCCGTCCTTATCGGCATAGCATCCTTGCAGCCAACGGTGGCCCGTGCCGGAGTAGGCCTTGCGTGCATGGAGGACACGGGTGTTATCGACAATAAAGGCCTCGCCGGGCTCAAGACGAAAGACCACTTCCATAGCCGGATCGTCGATGATTTCGCCCAAGCGACGATAGGCCTCGTACCAAAGTTCCATTTTTTCAAAGGGAACATCCGTTACGGCTGCAAGCGACCGGTTGTTGAAACGTATGCTGACCAGTTCGCCGTCTGGGGCCAATTCAATCAGGGGGCGGCGTGAGGTCAAATGTACCCCGTCCTCACCAACGTATTCGAAGCGCGCGCAATAGCGTGCAAGAACATCGAAGTATTCAGGGTTTTCTGCTTTCAGACGACGCGCGCAAGCGAAGCCGTCGACCACCATGTTCTCGCCACCAGCCGCAGAGCTTTCGAGGCAGTAAAGAACTTGAAGCGAGGGCACAGGATCCCTGTATGGGTTATCCGTGTGAGCTTGCAGTCCAAGCCCGGTGAAGGCGAGATTGGTTGGATTGACTTCAGTGCGAACCTCGAAATGCTTGCCATAATTGGTTTCGCGCACGTAGCCGAACAGGTCCACAACCTTGAAAAGGGCACCCTCCTCGACTGGCCCCGCCTCGATCTTACCGAACCCGAAGCGCACAACTTTTCCAATCCAATCCGAGAAGGCTGCGTTGCGCTGTGAAAGCTCAGGAAACCGGCCTGTGGGAACGTCACCTTGTAACTTGGCATCCCAGATCGAGACATCGTCCGCGAGCCAGCCGCTATCGTTTTCGACTTCTGAGTCATACGCATTGGAAATTAGCCAATCGATTGGATAGTCGACCGTTTTATCTCCGGGTGCAAAGGTCACGGTTACGACCTCACCCTTGACCGAAGCTGACACGATGCGCGTTTCGGCAGGTATGTCACGCAAGGCTATCAGTCGTTGACCGTTTCCCGGTGCACGCGTTTCTGAATCCTGGGCATTGTCGCGCAGCCAGATCGCGTGAAAGCGCAGAGCAGTATCGTCTAGATGAAGCGCCATGACGGTTCCATCTTTTTCGAGCGTTGTGGACATTTAAGATTTCCTGTTGACAGCGGGCACTAACTCATTTGCAAACACGTCTCATTTGAATAACATAAACTCAAATCACAAATACTGCCGCTAAGAGGCGATCTTATTTATGAATGAACTCTCATATTCCCTGCCCCCGTTGGAATGGGTGCGGGCCTTCGAAGCCGCTGCCCGCCTCGGCAGCTTCACCGCCGCAGCCAATGAAACAGGCCTCACCCAGCCGGCAATCAGTCAACGGATTGCGCAACTTGAGATGCACCTCGACACGAAGCTTTTCTTGCGACAGCCTCGCAACATTACGCTAACAGTCGAAGGCGAAACATGGCTTCCACATGTGCAAGGCGCCTTGCGTGAACTCAGCGACAGTTCCGAGATGCTTTTTTCCAAAGGGAGGAAGCAACTGACGATTTCAGCAAGCCAATCGGTAATCTCCATGTGGTTGGCCCCACGCTTGCACAAGAGTACCATCGCGACCAATGCTGCGATTTCGCTCCAATCCTACATCTTTGGAGGACAGACCGCGACGACCGACGGCACCATACAAATTCGATATGGGGCTGGTAACTGGCCACATCACTACAAAGTGCCGATGTTCAAGGAGGTTCTCGCGCCACTTTGCGCACCAAACCTTGCCTCCAAGGACTGGACGAAATTACCACGCATCGCCTGTACCGGCCCTCGCCCAGACTGGAGTGACTTTGTCGGACGTTTCGCAATTCCGGAGACCCGAATCCCCCAACTCCGTATTGACACGTTGCACGGTGTCATTTCGGCTGCCAAAGCCGGTCATGGGGTGGCTCTTGGTTCGCTGCCATTATGTCTAGATGACATCAGTCGCAATCGCCTGGTCATATTGGGTGATCAAACGTTCGAACATTACGAGACTTACTGGCTTCTTGCCTCACGCGACGCGGTAAGTCGTCACCAGTGGGAGGCGTTGACAGAAACACTTCTCTCTCCAGTCGAGTGATCTTGAGCGCTTTGGACTGCGACCGAGAAAATCAACCTGCGAGGCGACGGTCAAGGACAGCAATCAGTTTCTCCCGCCCCATGGCATTCTCGATCTCTTCCGGCGTAAACTGGACACCGAACTGTTCTTCGACCGCCAAAACAACCGTCAGATAAGCGGCGGAGTCCCATTCGGCATGGGTGTCATGCGACATATCGATCGGGACGTCGTGAACATCAATTTTGAACACGCTTGCTAGAGCTGCGTCCACCCTTCGAGTAATATCTTCAACAGACACAAGTTATTCCTGTAATTTGATGTGGGTTGTGGGCCAGTGTGATGCTGCGTTCAAATTGCAGCTCCAATCCGATGCCCCGTCGTTATCGTTCGTACAGTCAAATGACTGCCGCGAATAGAGGTCGCGGTTCACGTATCGCTCACAGATGCGTTTTGATTGACTAAATAATCCCAACTTGTTTCATTAGCCTTCATGGCGTCATTCACCACCTGTTTCATCGGCAGCCGGTCCCAAACATCACGCGCAATCTTCTCTAGGTCAAAATACCCACCCGTTATGATCTGATTGAGCTTGCGCTCGATCTCAACTAATTCTGGATCACCGGAGCGATCATTCCATTCATCAGGATCTTCGATAATGTTAAACAAACGCGCGTTTGATCCGCGACAATAGTGATATTTCCAGTCACCGAGCCGAACGATAAAACTCGGCCGCATGATGCCTTCGCCATGGTACTCTGAGATAACAGGCACGATCTCAAGGTCCTTGCCATGAACGGCGGCGAGCAAAGACCGGCCTTCGATCGAGCGTACCGGTGACTGTCGGGCTATGTCAATCAGAGTCGCGGGCACGTCCAGCAACGAAACTGGCGTGTCAATCTTGACTGGCGCAGTATTGGGAATGTCTATGAACAACGGGATACGGCTGGACCACTCATAAAGGCTGCGCTTTTGGATCATACCTTTCTCACCCAACATCTCGCCATGGTCAGAAGTTACGATAACGATTGTGTCGTCGCGCAGCCCGTTGTCATCCAGGACTTCAAATATTTCACCTATTTTGTCGTCAACATAGTGCGCAAGGGCTGCAAACCCACGGCGCATCGCGATCTGGTTTTCTGGCTTTCGGATTTCATTGCCTTTGACGTGCAGTCCGTGCCAGCGCCTGATCGCGTGGTCATAGTCGGAATACTTTTCATCCATGTCATCTGGATACGTCGGCAAAGGAATGTCAGCATCCTTGTACATCTCCCAATATTTCTTGGGGACTTTGTAGGGCGGATGGGGATTGGTAAAAGACACCGTGAGCATCCAAGGTTTTTCAGGTGCATGGCGCAGGTATTCTAATGATCTAAAGTGGGTTTCTTCATCATATTGCAGTTCCTTTGACCAACCCGGACCGATGTTTTCGGCCATATATTGCGGCACAAAATCAAAGGCTTGGAAGCTTGTATCATCGTCGGGCGGCAGTGGATAAGACCAGATAAAGCCAGACGGATAGACATCGGTGTTCAGACGGCGCTGGAAACCATGCAACTGATCGGCACCGACGAAGTGCATTTTTCCCGACAAAACTGTCTCGTAGCCAGCGTTGGTGAGATAATGGGCAAATGTTGGGATAAAGCTGTGGTAGGGGTCGCCATTGTCATAACAACCAGTCGTCGACGTGTAGAGACCGGTCATGAAGCAAGAGCGCGCAGGCACGCATATCGGGCTGGGCGTGTAGGTATTGGTGAAATTGGCCGAACGCGCCGCCAACTTTGTCATGTTTTCAGTCTTCGCTCCGATGCCTCCGCAGGCTTCAAGCATGAAAGGCGTCATTTGGTCGGCCATGATCAAAAGGATGTTGGGTTGCTTCTGCGTCATTGTTTTTTCCTTACTGGTTCACATTCCTTTTCTAAACAAATGAGGGCATATCGCGCATCTGATATGGCCAATATTTGTTTGAAATCATTCAAAAACGACACGATGGCCCGACAAAACCTTTGTCTGCGGCAACGAAACGTAAGCGGTCATAGGCGCAAGCGCAGCGAAGGCCAACTTTGTCCGGATAGTGTTGAAGAAGTCGGGGTTGGAGCCGCCGATGGGCGAAGCCCAAACCAGCTGGGCCTTTGCTTTCAGCCTGCTGGTTCTGTTTGCGGGACCAGCTTTGCGAGTTTTCTGAGGTTCTGTGCCGTCGCCGCGAGCTGGAACTGTTCGTATGCGCCTTTGGGTCCTCGAAGGCGCATCATCGGTACGCCGATGTATCGCTTCAGATGTGCGAACAGCATCTCAACTTTCCGCCTCTGAAAGAACGAGGTCATGTAGGCATCGGTTTTGCGGATATCGCGAGCGACGTCTCGGGCTGTTTCGTGGACGGATCGCATCACGCGTCGACCAGGGTCACGAGGACAACACTGCGGTTTGAGCGGGCAAGCATCGCAGTCGAGCTTTGAGGCGCGGTATCGGATGAAGCCGTCTTTGCCGCCATTCGCCTTTCGGGGCTTGGAGAAGTTCCGGCGATATGTTCGCAACTCTTTGTTGCCCGGGCATGTGTAGCTGTCGGTCGCGGGGTCGTAGACGAAGTCTTCGCGCGAGAACGTGCCGTCCGTTCGTTTGGATTTATCCCAGACCGGAATGTGCGGAGCGATACCGCGCTCTTCCACCAACCAGCCCAGCATCTCCGCTGATCCATAGCCAGTATCGCCGACCAGCTTGTCGGGTGTCATGTCAAAGCGATCGGCAATCCGGTCGATCATTCGGCGTGCCGCAAAGGCCTCGGCAGTTCTGATTGGAACCGACGGTTCAACGTCGACGATCACCGCATTGTCCAAATCCACCATATAGTTGGTGGAATATGCGAAGAAGGCTGCCCCGCCATCGGCCCCTGTCCAGCGCGCGGCGGGATCGACGGGTGAGATGTATTTGGGCACAACTTTAGTGGACGCGCCAAAAGCCGCATCATCCAGCGTTTCGAGATATTCCCCGACCACGCGGGTGGTCAGTTCGGGGGGCAGACCTTCCTTGCTTTCAATCCCGCGTGTTTGGTTCGCATTCGCGGGGATCAGGCTTGCATCGACGCCAAAGCTTTCGCCACCGACCAGGCCCTCATCGATGCATCGCTGTAGCACCGTTTCAAACAGGTGGCGGAACAAGCCGCTCTGCCGGAAACGGCCGTGCCGGTTCTTCGAAAAGGTAGAATGGTCCGGCACCGGATCGGTCAGGTCGAGCTTGCAAAACCACCTGTTCGCCAAGTTGACGTGCACCTCTTCACAGAGCCGCCGTTCAGACCTGATGCCTTGGCAATAGCCAAGCAGCAGCATCCGGATCATCAACTCAGGGTCAATCGAAGGACGGCCATGAGAGCTATAGGATGAAGCCAGCAGTGGGCGGACGTCGGATAAATCGAGAAACCGATCTATGCCGCGCAAGGGATGATCAGCAGGCACAAACCCCTCAATCGAGAACTTGTAAAACAGCGCGCCTTGCGCCACCTGTCTTGGTCCCATCATCGCCGCACCTCCACTCTCAAACGGAGTGAATCAGCAGCAGACCAACCAGGCAACGGACTTTTTCAACACTATCTCCGCGACTTGTGAATTGCCGGAACGATCCTCGCTGCGCGGTGGTCCAATGGCCGGTTTTCACGCTGCGCTATAGCATCTGAGAGTATGCACTTGAAGCGATTTTCGCGCTGCGTGCGCGCGCAGCACAAAAACACAATGACCGCCTTGGGCTCCGAGCGGGCATTCGCTGCGATCGAAGTCAATAACCGCTTGGTGCGTTTAGATATCTCGTCGGTTCCGTTTCGCCAGCTCCCTGTCTCCATACGCCCCCGCACTACTACGCCTTCATAACTGTTGCCCAGAGCCAAATAGCGGTCTTCTTGATCGGTCTCATGATCTATCGCGAGAACCATCATGACCGTTACGCCCTTCAAAACCGACACGTCTTCCCGCGGCGCGCGGATGCTGCGCACAGCCCTCGGCCCCGGCATCGCGACCTGGC
>JBCCIW010000098.1:0-10237 GCA_039028055.1 Pseudomonadota bacterium
AGCGGATCCGGCAGGTGCTCTCGGGCGGCAGCGCAAGAGGGCCGGAGCCAGAGCCGGAGCCCGCCCAGCAGGCCCCCGACACGTCCGCGCCACCGGGGATCGCGCCCGGCAAACACGTGCGCTTCGCGGCCGGCACCGCGCAGGAGGTGGTCCTCGAGGATGAAGACGACCGGCTGATCCTCTCAGGCCCCGGCCTCTCCCCTGACCTGCGTCGCGCGCTCCAGCGCTGGCTTGAGAAACAGAAGCCCGCTTAGCGATCTCGCATGTAGACGGGTACGCAAATCGATTGGCAGAGGGCCGGATCTCTGCACTCTGCCCAAAATACGCCGGCTTCGGATGGGACAAGGCCGGCCGAATCCGGTAAAAAACTGGACATCTGTCCTGCGGGCCAAAAGACAACGTCTTGGTTTCGATGCACTTTCACGCGTATGTGGGCTGGCTGAGCAACATACCGATCACAGAAAGGTTCCTGCATTGATGAGTTCCGTTTCAACCGAACCAGTCGAAGTGTCGATCCTAGTCGTCAGCTACAATACGCGCGACATGACCCTTGACTGCCTCCGGTCGGTCGTCAGGGAGACCAAGGCCCCGCACGAGATTATCGTTGTCGACAATGCCTCCTCGGATGGCTCGGCAGAGGCGATTGCGGAGGCGTTCCCGGATCTTCAACTGATCGCTTCGAAAGAGAATCTGGGATTTGGCCAAGCCAATAACCTGGGAGCGCAACGTGCAAAGGCCCGCCTTATTCTGCTGCTGAACCCCGACACAGTAATCCTGGACGGCGCAATCGATACCTTGCTCGACCTTTCCAAGCGGACCCCCCAGGCGAAGATGTGGGGGGGGCGTACGGTCTTTGCCGATGGCAGCCCCAACCGGACGAACTGCTATCAGGATCTGACACTCTGGCGGCTTTTCTGTCGCGCGGTCGGATTGTCGGCCGCAACACATAACCACCCCTATTTTTCGACAATGTACGGCGAGAAGGATATGGCCTACGAACGCGAAGTCGCGATCGTGACCGGTTGCTTTCTGCTTCTAACCCAGGACTTGTGGAACAGCCTGCGCGGCTTCGATCCGGATTTCTTCCTGTTTGATGAGGAGACGGATCTGTGCCTCCGTGCTCGGCATCAGTTCGGCGCGCGCCCGCGATACACGCCCGAGTCCGTGATCATCCATCATGTCGGCGCATCGATGCCATCACAGGCGGAACGGATCGTTCGGCAGCTCAAGGGGCGGCAGCTGCTCATCCAGAAGCATTTCAATGGCGTGAGGCAGGTCTTCGCCAGGGCTCTCGTGGCAGCCATGCCGGCCACGAGAGCCCTGGCGGAGCGTATCACCGGCCAGCGCGACGGGAAGTGGAGCGAGACCTGGAGACGGCGAAAGGACTGGCTGGCCTAGGCCGTCTGAGGCAAGCTCGGTCCGTGGCATCCGGCGCTCAACGCGCCTCCCCCTGGCGGCGTCGGTATCCGACAATCGGGCTCGGCGCATTCGCAACGATTGCGTAGGGAGGGATCTCGTCCTTGACCAACGCACCCGCACCGATAATGGCCCCGTCGCCAATTCGAGACCCCGGTAGAATGATCGCGCCGTAGCCAATCCAGACATCGTCACCGATCTCTATGTCAGCCTCGCGCATGGGCTGCTCCGTGACCGGGCTTCCTTCGTTGAAGCGATAGTTGGACGTTGTGATCATGACGTTCGGTGCAAGCAAGGCGAAGCGGCCCAACACAATGCGGGCATCGCCATTTCCGGCCCAGAGAGAGCAATGCGCCCCGATCCGTGTGCCTTCGCCAAGCTCGATGTTGCGCGCATTCGCGAAACTTGCGGTGGGGCTGATCCGCACATTCGGTCCGCGTTTGATGTACTTGATTTCCTGCGCGTGCGAGTAGTTGTTGTAATTGATTACCTTCAAGGCGTGCGAATAGGCGCGCAGATCGAGCATGGAGAACAGAAGACGCAGAAATCGCTGCGCTTTTGACTTCGACTGTTTGTGTACATTCTCCGTCATCGGACTTTCACGTTCTGGGAACAAGGGAAGCGGCGGTTTGCGCCTTGGGCGCAGGAGGGCGCAGGGGCAGGGGGGCGCATCTGCTTGTGGCTTGCGGGCGGTTGGATGCCCTGAGCAAGGACAGGCGCCGGCTCTCGTTTTCAGGACGCCTTCGATGTCGCGCGACGTTGCCTTGCGCGGACGTGGTTCCTTTGCCTTTCCGTGATCGCAATGTTCCTACAAAGGGCCCTCCCTCAATTGCCTACGCCTTCGTTACACGATGCATCGGCAGACCATTTCGCGCGAAGACGTTGCGGGTATCGACGATTACGGCGTCAACCTCGGCAATGCGTTTGTAGTCAATCACATCGTGGTCGGTTGCAATAAGGATGCCATCATAGGAGCGGGCCGAGATCTCATCTTCGCGGATTGAGGCCATGTCGAGCAAGTGGGGGTATTCGCGCATGCTCGGAATGCGCGGCACGAGTGGATCAAAGTAGTCGGTTTCGGCGCCACATTCCCTCAAGAGGTCAAGAATTTGTACGGATGGGCTTTCTCGCATATCCGGTACGTTCTTCTTGTAGCTTATGCCCACGACAAGGATACGGCTCTTGGAAAGGGCGAGGCCCGCTCGCTGGTCAAGCGCTGTTCGAAGTTGAGCTATGACGTAGTGAGGCATGTTGACGTTGATTTCGCCGGCAAGCTCGATGAATCGCGTCGAGAGCCCGTATTCCCGAGCCTTCCACGTCAGATAGAAGGGATCGATTGGGATGCAGTGACCTCCGAGGCCGGGGCCCGGATAGAAGGGCATGAAACCGAATGGCTTCGTTGCCGCCGCGTCGATCACCTCCCAGACGTCGAGGCCCATTGCGTCGTAGATCACCTTTAGCTCGTTCACGAGCGCGATATTGACGGCTCTGAAGACGTTCTCCGTGATCTTGACGGCCTCCGCCGTGGCCGCGGAGGAGACGGGAACCACATTCTCGACCACGTTTTCGTAGAACATACGGGCGAGTTCGAGTGAGGCGTCGGACTCGCCACCGACGACCTTTGGTGTGTTCCTGGTCCCGAACTTGGCATTACCGGGATCCTCGCGCTCGGGGCTGAACGCGACGAAGATATCCTTCTCCGGCAACAGGCCGCTCTCGGCCAGAAGCGGTACCAGAACTTCGCGCGTCGTTCCCGGGTAGGTTGTCGATTCCAGAACGATCAGGGTTTCCGATGTGAGGTTCTGTGCAACGATCCGTGCGGTCTGCTCGACGAAGGAAAGGTCGGGTTCGCGGTACCGGGACAACGGTGTCGGCACACAGATCGTGATGACGTCGCAGTCGCGCAGTCGCGCGAAATCGGCCGTGAACGACGTGTTCCCGGCGACCTGTTGCAAGGCTTCATCCGTTACCGCCTCGATGTAGCTCTGCCCCGAGCCAAGCACCTCGATCTTCGACGCATCGATATCGAACCCGATCGTCGGAAAGCCGCGCGAGGCAATGGTGACGGCCAATGGGAGGCCGACATAGCCCAGGCCGATGACGCCCACGGTCGCCGTCCGGTCAGAAATCCTCTGTTTTAGGCGCCCGATCATCTCCGACGATAGAAGATGGGGGCGCTCTTGGTCATCCATTCCCATTGTTCTCTCCGCCGAGGTGAATGATGCTACGCAGTGCTCCGAGAAGCGCTGTATCGGCATAGCGCGGTATTGCGTTGTTTGTCGTGTCGAGGGAAATCAGCCGATCGAGCGTCGGCGCCAGATCTTCCTCGGACTCTGCGACGAGGAGGCCGGGGTAATCCGCGAACTGGCGCGTTGTCGCATATTGGTGATCGTTTCGGGTCTCGTTCAGGTGGCCCCTGCGCGGCATGACGGCAATCGGTTTTCCGCTGTCCAACGCGCTGATGATGGTTCCCATACCCGCATGGGATACAATACAGGCGGCTTCCTCGAACACCTGTGAGAAAGCTTCGGGTTCCAGACTCTCTACCGATCGGAAGTGCTTCGGGCGATAGTTGGCGCGCGCGGTGATCTGTCCCATGACTTGATCGCCCTTGCCCGCCGCGCCACACCAGAGATCGACGCCGCGCACCAGGCGATCAAAGGGCTCATGGGATCCGACGGTGAGAAATATCAAAGGACCGACCCCCGGTAGTACGGCCCTTCCGCCTGCGCGAGGTGTTCCCATTGCGTCAGCCAGAGCGTCGCATGCTTTCCCACCTTCTGACCTGACAAGGAGATCTCTTCTGCATTGGCGATGCTGTCGATCCAGACGGTTCGCATCCCAAGACGCTTACCAATCCAGACGGCAAAGAACCCGGGCGCTGCGCCAGTGGTCACGATGACATCGGGCCAGGTCGTCAGGATCACCCAGGCAATCTGAGCGAAGCTGAGAACGAGCCGGGCCTTTTGCCAGCGGTTCGCTTCGGCCACCGAGAAGAAGCGTGGCTTGTCCTGGGTCCGCGCCGTGGCCGCCGCTTCGACAGCTTTGCGAAACCCCGGATTTGTGGTGACATAGATGACATTGCATCCGTCCCATGCGGGCACAAGGCGCATCAGCTGCACCCAGTGCCCCCCGGCCGACGCAATTGCCATGACCTTCGGTGCGTGTTTCGCTCTCATGGCGCTTTCCCAATGACGTCGCCGAGCGTGTTCATCCGATACCCATGCGCCGCGGCATGGTCGATTATCCGTTCTGTAAGGTCCAGCACGTAGTCCTTATGAGAGGATTGTCCGACCGTTGGTCCTGGGCGATCGAAATCGTGCATGAGGATCACGCCGCCTTTGCGCCGGTCGATCTCTGCGAGAATGTCGGAGACGTCGCGCCGAGCCCAAGAATCGCGGCTATCAACGGTCCACCACGCAAAGCGGAAGCGATGGAACCAGCCGAGAAGGAGTGTCGCGATGGTCACCTTCCCGTAGGGCGGGCGGAAAAAGGCGCCATCCCCACCGATCTGTCCGACGGCACCAACGCCCCGCCGGATGTCGATGGCGACGTGGTGCGGCAAAGCCTTCCATGCGTTGATGTGATCAAAGGTGTGCGATCCGACTTCGTGCCCCTCGGCTACGAACCTTTGCGCCAGGCCCGGCTCGAGAGCCACCTTCTCTCCGACGAGGAAAAAGGTTGCTTTGACGTTCCGCTCCGAAAGGAGCGCAAGCAGCGGGCCCGAAAGCGAGGCACTCGGCCCGTCATCGTATGTGAGAACGATGGTCCCGGAACTCTGGCACATGCGCGCCAGCCTGCGCTCTGAAGCGAGGCGCCACAAATGTGGCAGGCCAAACCAGCCAACACAGAAGACAACGCCCAAGGATAGGAAGAACACCGTCCCAGACACTACACACCCCTCAGAGCCAAGCCGTGTGGCTCTTCTTTCTACTCGGTCCGACCCTTTGAGTTTACTCCCTAGTCAAGGCCGGGCGGAAGCCCTCGGAGGCCGCGGATGCTCCTCAAATGGGGCCGGGACGACGGGCCACCACAAGACGGGCCCGTTCCCTGGACATCAGACCCAATAGTTGGGCCAGAAAATGGCAGCTTCCGCGCGTATGCACCATGGACGGGCACCGTGCGCAGTCGATGGCGCTTCGCCAACGTCACAGCCCCCTCGGACCATCGCCATCGATCGGGGTAAAGTGCGCGCCCGCCACCAAACCGGTACCGGCCTTGATCCCGAAGCTCGGAGACACCCCGAATGTGCGCCGGTTCTTTGAGGCAAAGAACCCGCATCTTTTCAGCGCCTTGTCCCAAACAGGATGGGTCACGTTTGTCATGATGACATCGGAGCCCTGATCGCAGAGCAATTCGACTGCCGCGGAAACCACCATCTCTTCCTTCCCCGGAAGCGCCAGGCAATCCACCAAGGAACCGACGGTCATATCGCCGAACCGTTGGTCGTCCTCCATCTTGCTGATCTTGAGAGCGGCCCAGCCGACGGGCTGGCCGCCGGAAAGAACCTT
Source organism: Pseudomonadota bacterium (assembly GCA_039028055.1). GTDB lineage: Bacteria > Pseudomonadota > Alphaproteobacteria > Caulobacterales > Hyphomonadaceae > CALLCD01. The sequence continues at coordinate 5,928 of JBCCIW010000098.1, forward strand.
TATCAGGACGACCTCGGGCCAGCCGTCTCCCGCCATGAGATGATTGAGGGAAGCAGCGTCTCGAAAAGCGACCATATCGTACTGCGCTGTCGCCATCGCCCAGATGTCGTCCGCCCAGATTCCGAAGGCCGATATGCGCTCGAACTCCGCAGCGCGCCGTTGGTGGATCAGTCTGTAGGCCGAGGCGCCCAGATCCGCCAATCCTGTTGCCGCTGCCATATCAAGCGCCGCGCGTTTCCGCCCCGATGTTCGCAACGGCCTGAAGTTTCGGGCAAAAGGCCTCGCATTTCGGACAAAGAGGTAGACCGATGTTCCCGTCAGGTGCCATTCCGCATTCTTCAAGAACCCAAGAAGCTTCTCCGAGCCGCCCCAGACATACAAGTTGCTCTGAAGCCGCTCCATATGCATGAAAAACATCACCGCCACGCGGGAATAGCGTCGATCCACCAAGCCTTCGGAGACTGGCCCTTGCCAACTGGCAAGCCAGACGTTTTCTCCAAAGAGACGGAATTTCTGGTGTTTCAGGCAGTAGCCGCCGCGAACCTCTGCACCGTCTTCGACCGCAACGTAGTAGTCCCTCCAGACGGAGGCATCGGCAACGCCATCCTTCGACACCCAGTCCACGCGATGCGAGTCGTAAAACCGCCATCTCGACCCCGCCGCAGCCATGCGATCATTGAAGCGTTGGACCATGCCCTCGTGCTCTCGCCCATAGGGCACAATCTCAAGCGGCATTGGGGAGTCTCTCCGTTAGAATTGAAGCACCGAGGTCCATTCAGGCGCCCGGACAGGTTGCAATGGCACCACGATCGGCATCCCTACAGAAGCGTGCATCCCAGAGCAATCAACGGGCATCGCATGGTCAAAGCCGCGCCGCGCCCCGTGGTCGGAACCCGCATCAGGACGGGTTGAGAATACCCTTCCGCGCCGCAAATGCCCTGGCCTCGTCGAGTCCTTCGATCATATCGCCGGGATCGAAATTCGAGACCTTCGACAAAGAGGATGAGACCTCGGCCGAGGGTATCTCAAGCCAATCGAAGATACGATCTGACGTTGCTTGCTGTTTCTGGGCCTGGCCAAGGTCATCCTCATAGGAAACCTTGAAATGCGGAAATCCCCTGAGGCAGAAGCGTTCATAGTCCAAGAGCACTTCCGACCATTCGAGGCGCTCGATAAACTCGCTACTACTTATCTTCGAGGGGCGCCGCTCGGGGCTTTGGAAGCTGTGATACTTTCCGGTCGTTTGCGCGCGCGTCAGGGACATTGTTTGATCCCATGTATTTCTTACGACATGAATGAATTGGAATCCCCGGACCTCCAACCGTTCCAGAAAACGGATCGGGTTCTTGAGACGATGCACCTGGACCATCTGATATGAAAGAAGCTTGGCGCCGAATACGGTCGTAGGGCTTTGTCGCGACAGACAATCGAGGAAGCGCACCGGATCGATCGCAACCCGATTAAGGACTTCGCCATCACAGGTTATTGTGGGATGCGAGTTCAGCAACACCGACAGGAGCGACGTGCCCGAGCGCGCGCGACCCAGAATAAGAAACTTCTTCGAGACGCCGGGGTTGGAACGCGAAAGCAGGCACCTCGTATGGGCCCTTATCTCATGGGCAATTCCCACCGGGTTGACGCGCTGCCGGTGCCAGAGGCCGGCGATATAGCGCGCGTCTACGGGCGCCGCGTTCAATGCGCGCTCTAAGGGTCTTGAGGTGCTATCGTCCACAGACTTTACCCAATTGCGATATACTGGTCTTCACTGGTTTTGGTTCTGCCAAATCTCGATTCGTTGGCCACGTTTGTTGCGGGCGCACAAGCCAATGGGTTGTGAACGGCTCTATCGGGATGCGGAGACGGCATCGGAACGTTCAATTCTGCGGTCTTTGGGTCCCAAATATGCCATTTGGGTATGGCCCGGTCCTGGCGCGTGGGCCGAGACGCGAGGCGGAGTGTCGTGTGGGTGAGGTCGGCAACGGTACACAATGAACAGTCATTTGTCCTGTATGAGAATGTTAACTCGGAGGGGCAGTCACACCTTCGCGCTACGTTTTCGCCCTGGTCATGCTTCCAAACAGGCTGCGTAGGAGAGCACCGCCGACCGCGCGCAGGTCCTTGACCAGGCGCGCGCGATTTTTCCCTGCCCATTTTAGGGTGGATAGGAGCGCCCGCGCCTTGCCTGAATAGGTCTTGGGGACTTTCAGCGCCGTGTACTGGTTGGCCAGAAGCTGGCGGAGCATCAGGGATGCAAAGATCGAACGCGCATTCGCATTGAACCAGCTGAGGCGGACTTGGCGGTTCTTGAGCTGCACAGAGCGTTTCTGATGGTTGCGCCAGAGGAAAAGGTCTTCTGGGACACTTTCCAGCCGTCCGTGAAGCGCAAGCTCCGCAAGCAAAGGGCGGTCGGACCCGACGAAGGGCGCGATGGCCGGCGTCTGCTTCAATATATCGAGCCGCATGACACCAAATACGGAGACGCATGCGTGATCCAACGCCATCGTTCGCGCAAAGCGAGTGGTCGGGTCGGGATCGTTTAGATCCCTCTCCTTGCTGTAGCTGCCTGTGACCTCTCCATCATTATCGATACGCAGCACATGGGTATGGCAAAGCACCGCTCCCTCATCTTCTTCGAGACGTTCCACGCAATGAGCCAAATAGGAGGGGCGCAACATGTCGTCGTGTGCCATCCATTTGAAATAACGCCCGGACGCGCTTTCCACACAATAGTTGAAGTTGGGAGCGGCGCCGAGGTTCTTTGCGTGCCTATGGTATTTGATCCGCTCATCTTTTTCCGAGAATGCCTGAGCGATCTCCTGAGTGCCGTCGGTTGAGGCATTGTCGGAAATCAGGGCGACCCAATCGGTATGGGTTTGCGTGATCAAGCTATCGAGCGCGGCTGCAAGGTAGTCCGCACCATTGAACACCGGGATCCCAACAAAGACGCGAGCCATGCCGCCTTCTCCCCTACTCAACTTTGCTCAACACCGTGCGACCGGCCGTGGTGATGTCAACCAGGCATTGCGGCGGCATGCGGCCGGCCCTGCATCTCAGATCCAGGGGGCGACATCCATCAGGTCCTGTGCCGAACCGGTCGATCGGTGTCTGGACCCACGCGATTTGAGCAACCGCTCGTGTCTCGATGGCAAGCTCTTGTGGCATAAGTTTGCTCAGAGGTGGGTAGGGATGGTTTGGCCAACGCATTGCTTTTGCCTCTTTCCGTGGTCCTTTCGGGAGCGGAGGGACAGCCTTGGGACAGGTGCCGAAGGTTCTCTAGGGCGGTTCCGGGATGGCGAGGTTACGCGAAAGATTATGTCCGCATGGGTCGCGGTCCCACGCGCCTTCTGACCCTTGCTTGCTCCTTGCTCCGTTGCGCTGGACCGCTTCCGATGGTGCCGCGTGGGGGCAGATCCACTGAAAGCGTTCCGACCCGATCACGCCGTCTCTTGGCGCCTTTGCATCTTCACTCCGGCACGAATCGCGGCAGGCGGGTGAGCGTTTCGTCCATCAGGCGCTGGATCCTCGCGTCGGCGTCGGCTTCGGTCTCGCCCTCGCCGATCGGGGTGACGAAGCGGACCATGGCGCCGTCAGTGCGGCCGCGGGTGAAGCCGTCATAGACGACCGTCATCTTCGCGGAGAAGTCGTTCGTCATGCGGCGGCCGCGTTGTTCGAACCAGTAGTAGACCAGCTGTTTGGAGAGGCCCTTCTGGATCACGGCGCGGTTCACCTCGAAATCGCCGTAGACCGTGTGCGGCATCGAGACGGCGTGGTTTTCGAGGCTGAAGATCTCCCATCCGCCGACGGGCAGGCAGACCTCGGGCGAGTGCAGGCCCTGGCCCTCGGTCTGCTTGGAATACCAGGCCGAGAAGAAGTTCACGACCTGCGCCTCGCCCGGGGCGGCATAGGTCATCTCGATGTAGTCGTCTGCCCCCAGCACAGCCTCGACCTCCGGCGTCAGGCGGGTGGGCACGCCGGACCACTCGCCCACATTGCGCGGAAAGAGGGCGAAGGCATCGCGTTCCGGCGCAGGCCGCTCTGACGCGGGCGCCAGGACGAAGGCCGCCGAGACGAGAACACCCGCCAGCGCGGCGGAGATCAGCCCGACAGATGGCAGCGTGCGGGTGATCCGCGCGGCTTGGGCGCCAAACCCGTCGGTGTCCATGTCGATCGTGTCAAAGAACGGGAGCGGCGCGGGCGTCAGCTTCTGAAGGCCCCAGGCCATGATGGCGAGGATCGCGATACAGGCGCCGAAGATCACCCAGCCCTCGAAGAAGTGCAGGAACCCCTCGGCATGCTCAATCCCGCGGTAA
>JBCCIW010000099.1:0-10232 GCA_039028055.1 Pseudomonadota bacterium
AAGGATGTGCTTAACACATAAGGCGGAATTCCGTTTGGGGGAGTGGCACGGGATGCGACAACGCTTTAAGCCGGGCTATGGCTCAATTCCGAACCCGGTTCGCGCCCTCTCCAACGGGGCATTTGCATCTAGGCCACGCCGCCTCGGCATTTCACGTCTGGAAGGCGGCCGAGGAAGTTGGCGGCGATGTGATTCTGAGAATTGAAGACATCGATCAGACGCGGTGCAGGCCTGAATTCGAGACCGCGATTTACGAGGATCTGGATTGGCTGGGACTACAGTGGACAGGCGAAGTGCGCCGCCAGTCTGACCATTACGGAGACTACAGCAAAATACTCGAAACCCTGGCGGCACGCGGGCTCGTATATCGCTGCTTTCGCACCCGCAAGGAAGTCCTGGCCGAGATCGATCGAGCTCCCCACGGCGCAACCGCAGCCTTTGTAAGTGAACCCCTTTCCAACACGGAGGAGACAGCGCGCATCCAGAGCGGTGAGGCATTTGCCTGGCGGCTTTCGCTTTCGAGAGCTAGGGAAGTATTAGGCTCGGCCTATGAAACTCTGGGATTTGAAGAGCAACACAAGGGTTGGCACAAAGCTGATCCATGCACCTTCGGCGACGTTGTCCTCGCCCGAAAGGACACGCCGACCTCTTACCATCTCGCGACTACGCACGACGATGCTCTGCAGGCGATCACGCACATTATTCGAGGCGATGACCTGTTTCCATCCACCTCCGTTCACGTTCTGCTTCAGGCATTAATGGGTTGGTCAACGCCAGCCTATCATCATCACGATCTGCTGCTGGACGATATGGGAAAAAGATTTGCCAAGCGCGATAAATCGAGGACATTGCGCGCCATGCGAAGTGAGGGTCTGACAGCAGACGAAGTTCGAAAGCTGGCAGGGGTGGAATGACCGCAGCTTCAACGTCCTTGCCGACAACCGACAGGTGGTGGGGACCATTGCTGGTGCTCGCTGGCGGGGTGTGCATTGGTTTCGCCCCGATAGGACTCAGGCTAGGTGTGGCGCTTGGTGATCAGGGCTTGGGTCCCCAGGCGATCGCATTCTGGCGTTACGTTTTCGCGACCCCTCTCCTGTTCGCGCTCGTCCTGTTGGTCGAACGCCGGCTTCCCGCGAAGCCCAATCGGTTTGTCATCATGGCTGGTATCTTCTTCGCCCTGGACATAGGCCTTTGGCACTGGTCGTTGACCATGACGACGGTCGCGAACTCAACATTCATCGTGAACCTCGGCAATCTTGGCGTTGGCTTGCTCGCCTGGGTGTTCCTGCGGGAGCGTCTTACGACGATCTGGCTGATCGCCGTATCAGTTGCTCTGGCTGGTGCGGCCATGTTGTCGTTAGGAGGTGCAGGCGAAGGGCAGGCAAGCATCAGGGGAGACACACTGGCGTTCGTGGCCGCGATCCTCGTCTCGGGCTACATGCTCTGTTCCAAGGTTGCCAGACGACATCTCGGTGCCTTGGACGCGATTTTCTGGCTCACTGTTACAGAGGTCTTCGTCGGTGCGCTGATGACGGTTGTGTCCGGGGAGCGCTTCATACCTGAGACGTCCGCTGGCTGGCGGGCGTCCGCAGTCCTCGCCGTCGTGGTGCAATGCGGTGGACAGGGATTTATCATTGCGGGCCTCGGCCGAACGCCAGCAGCAATCGCAGGCATACTCGTGCTGGTGCAGCCCGTGGTGGCTGCCGCTATTTCATGGTTTCTGTTCGGTGAGATTCTCGCAGAACTGCAGATTGCTGGTGCTTTACTGATACTGCTCGGGGTTGGCCTTTCACAAGCGAAGACGCCTGAGAAAAGCCGCTAAACGATCAGTCAGTCATCCACCGGTGCAAGTCTACCGATTGAGTGAAGCGTTCATCACCTCGAATACAGCCGTATTATCGACATACTGACCAGTCCAGCCATAGGCTTCACCCCAAAGGTCCCGAGCTTTGAGATCGGTTCGGGTGAACTCTGCAAATCGTTCGGCACCTGCTCCGATTGCCCATAGTGGCACGAGCTCATTTGTGTGATTCGGCGATGCCCACTGATACCCAGGCAGATTTCCCTCGCCGTGATCCTGGACTGCGATGAAGTCATTGAACGTATCATCAGCAGGATCAAAACGTGCCGTTTCCAGCGCCTCGTAGCTGCGCTCTTCGGCTACGGCACCACCGACACTGTTCGTCCATGTGCCTTCCCCCCATATGCCTCCGCATTCATGATCCGAAGTGATGATGAGCAGTGTTTCGTCCCAACTAGAATTTTCCTCCACCCATGCAATCACCTGGTCAACGGCGAGATTGAAATCGATCTGCTCTTCGATGAACCGGGGCATATTATTGGCATGGCCCATCCAATCGACGGCACCGCCCTCAATCATCACGAAAAAGCCGTCCTCATCTTGCGCCAGCACATTCAACGCGCCGAGACTCATTGTTTTAAGATCAGGGACCTCGCTATTGAAAGCCATACCTGATGGTGTATCAGCCTCGCTAAGGTCTTCGCGCACCGCCTGAAGTGTGGCACCTGCTCGAGCAACCCCGATCACCCGTTCGGGTATCTCTGTGCCAGCGGCAAGCGCTTCAAAGTCCAGCTTTGAGTCTATAAAACTAAACCCGTTGAGACCGCTTGTCGTTTGCATCGCGGCGTAGGATTCTTCGCCCCCAACAAATTGATAGTTCCTATCGTCCGACGCATCGATCGTTTCACCACTATTGCCATAAAGTGGATGACCAGCTCCCATAATCACATCGAGTCCGCTGGACACCATTTCATTGAAAATGTCGGAATAGTTATTTCTTGATTCGTTGTGGGCGATGGTCGCAGCCGGCGTAGCGTGAGACAACATCACCGATGCGACCGCACCAGCGGAGAGCCCCTTCTCCATGGCAATCTCGGCAATCGTTGTGAAATTTGTCTCCCCGGTCCAGTCGACGTTTATGCGACCGACAGACGTCTTCCGGCCACTCATCAAAGCAGTGCCCGCCGCAGCGCTATCCGTATAGGACGTGTAGCTTTTGCCGACCGGCGAGAAGTCATTTGCCATGGCGTTTTCGAACTTTTTCCACCGGGTCGTGGGGTCATACCCTTGCTCCACGGCACCTGAAGCGTCCGCGACGTCGGATCCGCGCGGCAATACATTACCGTCCTCATCGACGAGGTTCAGCGCGCTGTGGGCAAGGCCGTAGACATATGGCCTGGTCCCGTCTGGCCGGGTCACTTGATATGATTGCTCCCCGGCCAGCCCCTGATAGTAGTCGGCAGCAAGCCAACCATTAAAACCGATCCCGTCGGAGACCATCAAGACGACGTTCTTGGGGGGAACCGGCTCAGAAAGAGTAGCCTCAGAAATCGCCGGCTCCGCTGTCCCGGGTTGCTCGGCAATAGGTAGATTGGCGCAGGACGCGAGATGAAGTGTGGAGATCGCAGCCGTGCCCTTCAAGATGTTTTGAAAATTCATTCTCATCCCCATTCTGTTCGGTTTTCTGGAGCTCAATAGCCGATGAATATGACAACTGGTGTACAGGTGATGGAATATCGAGCAACCCGAATTTTCCACATAATGGGGTATGCGTCCGATCTGGTCGCGAGCGAATAGCCAGTGTTCCGGACACCAAAGAAGACACTAGAAATTGGCGCGGTTGGTGTTTTTCAGGGCAACAGTGCGCTGTCCCTGTTCAGGCGTCCCAATCGACAATCTCGACACCGTATTGGGGTGCCTTCCGCCTGAGCGGAGGGTTGGGATTCACCGCCACGCCGCGATCCGCCCAGAGAAGACAGGGCAGGTCAGTTATGTGATCCGAGTAAAAGGTTACCGGTTGGTCCGGTGGCGCATCGGAAAAATAGGATTGCACGCGGCGAAGCTTCTCCGCCCCGTAGCAATTTTCACCGTCGAGCCTCGCCAGCAGCCGATCGTCATCATCCCATGACAGGCGCGTGCAGATAACATCGTCAAAATCGAGCGCAGCCGCCATCGGGTCACATATCAGGTCGACCGCGGCGCTCGCGATAATCAGCTTGTCGCCGCGATCGCGATGTCCATGAATGACCGAGAAGACTTTCTTGCGAAGACCGTGAGACACATCCATCTTCACGAACTCGTCGGCCAGGGTCTGCAGCTCGTCTCGAGAGCGACCTTCAAGATAGAGCGAAATCGCCCTTTCCTTCACCGAACCGCGGCTGGCAGTACCGAGTTTGTACCCGGCGGCCTGAAAGCCAACAAATGGGAGCTTTCCCCAGAATGCCGTATCGCTGGTTACGTGGCGAACGAAACGGCTCCAGGTGCCTTGCCGTGTAATGGTCTTGTCGAGATCGAATATGGCAGTGCCCGGCATTATTCTGATGCCTCATTCATGGGGATGTACCTGTTTTCGCATTTGAAACCACATTGCGAAGGGCGCGCTGGGTTAGGGCGACAGCAAATATAAGGGCCAGTGTGTCACCTATTATGAAGGCGATACCGGGTCCGAGCTCGCCAACGGTATGCGCGAGGACGACGAACAATACAAGCAACGTTGAAACGCCGACACCGCGCGCGAGGAGCGCATGTTCGGGCCGGTCGGCGGCGTAGAGTGTTGGCAGAAGCGGCGCATAGGCCGCCGAGATCGCGCCCGCAAAAAGAAGAAGCGTGGCGAGCGGCGCGCTGAGACGGTAATCGGTTTGCAGGGCCCACGACAGCACGTCCGGTCCAAGTATCGCTACGATCAGGCCAACGCCCATCGCAATCGCGACAAGAATGCCAGCCGCGCGGAGAATGAGCGGCCAGATCCGATGCGCCTGGCCTTGATTTATCATGTGGGCAAGTTCGGGATAGATCACTTCATCAAGCTGCTGCGTCCCCTTTACGAGAACGCTCGCAATTTGAACCGCAACCTTGAAGACCGCCGCATACGCAGCACCCAGCACGCCGCCGGCAAGCAACAGGGGTAACTCCTGCTTCGCCACCGCAATCGTCGAGTCGATGTTGGCGGTCCAGGAAAACCGCCAGAGCCCGATTTCGGGTGCCTTGAGTGTCGGGAGGCGGTCGAACAGACCCTTGAGAAGATCTGCCCGGTGCAGCTCTCGGCCGGTAAAATACCAGAGCACGATATAGTCGAAGACGGCTGCGATGGCCCAGACCAGCACAAATGCCTGCAGTCCTCCTCCGGAAAAAGCCGCAATGATCGAGCCGATGAGGCGCGCTGCCGGCATCGCCGTTGCGTGGAGGGCAAGAAGGTCGAACCTGTCGAGCAGGCGAAGGGTTCCGATGGCGGTGAAACGCTGCCGCGCAAGAATGAGAAAACAATACGCCATGGCAAGGTCGCGATAGGCGGCATCAAGCCCGATGAGGTGGTGACCGAACCACAGAAACAGCTCTGCAGCCAAAAACGCGAACATGGCGGATACGATATCAAGCCCCAGCGAGAACCGGATCAGTCTGTGAAGCGCCGGTGTATCTCCGGACGACAAGTGAGGAACACCAAATTTGATCAGGGCTTGCCATGATTTGAATGTTCCAAGCTCTGCGAAAGCGAGCATGGTCGCGTGGATGATCAAGAGGGAGCCAAAGACTTCAGTCGGCAGGTGACGACCCACCACGACGAGAACCAGCACATTGAGCACAGCGCCTGTGCCTTTGCCGCCGAACATCAGCCCGGTGTTCTTCGCAATGCGTCGGCCCGCATCAGAGCCGGGCGATTCGGTCATGGGAAGGTTTCTAACTCGCCTGCTTCATTATTTCGCGAACGAGCGCGAGGTCGGCGGGTTTGTCAACGTCTATGGCTGCTTCGGGAATGGGGATCACGACAGGCGCGAGCTTCGCCCCGATGCGTTTCGACCCGTGCTCGAAGGCCGCATCGATCGAGAGATTGCCTGTGAACATTCGCACCAGTGCTCCAAATCCGAAGCGGCGGGCGATCTGTAGCGGTTTCTTGCGATCCTTCGCGACATCACGCCAGAACGCGATAGCCTGCTTTCCGCGTTCGGTGCGCACAAGAAACAGATTGCAACCTGAATAGCCTTCGCCGGCCAGTTTCAAATAGGTGCGTTCTGTATTCGGATAGGCCGATTCAATGATCTCACGGCTTGCGAGCCCCACCGCAAAATCGCATTCCATATCGTCTGCGCCATCAATAACGGCCTCAATCATTTCAGGCGTCAGGAGGGGGTGGTCGCACGTCGTAATAAGGAGCGGAGTGGACGCACCAGCGTCGAGCGCTGCGAGAGCGGCATGCGCCGGGCCGCATTCATCGGGCATCGCATGAACACGGGGAAGAAACGTTTTCAGATCCTCCGGCGCGCCATCCTCCAGCTTTCTGGGGCAGTACCCACTTATCCAGATGTTCCCGGTCAGCGCGGGCGTATCCCGCAATGCCCGTAACATGTGATCAATCAGGCGAACCCCGCCGAGTGGTACGAGGGCTTTCGAGGAAACACCAGCATCATCGCAAAGGGGGCAGTTTTCGTGGCGATTGCCGGCGAGTATGAGGACAGAAGTCACGTCTGTTCCTTTGTATCTTATTTGAAGGCTCCTTACACTAGAGCGCCTTCTTGTAAAATCTGTACCGCTTATAGACCTGTGCTCCGGACAGTTCGATCATGTTCTGCACATCATTGTTGGTTTCGAGCACCCAGCTCATCTCAACATCATGAATTTTGTGTGGCCGCATGGCCGCATAGCAGGTTTCGTGAAGGGCCAGCATGAGGGCAGTGCCCGTGCGCTTTTTCTGGACCTCCTGGCGAATGCCGTTGAGCGGAATACGCCCGGATCTGACCTTCGAGACTTTCAATCGCCAGAGAAATTGCGCCCAGCCGAACGGAAATAACCGGCCGTCGAGCCCGCGCGCCGCCTCATTGATGTTCGGCAGCATCAGAATGAAGCCCTTGGCAACGCCATCGACCTCTCCGAACCAGAAGCCATCCGGCTGAATGACGAAGCTCAGATCATTCGCCATGTGCTGCACCTGAGCGTCGGTGAAAGGAACATAGTTCCAGTTATTTGCCCAGGAATCGTTGAAGATATCCATGGCGAGGGCAATCTCTTCTTCGAACTTTCCCTTGCGCATTGGACGGATAGCAAGGCTGCTGCTCCGCTCGACGTAATCGCACATTTTGCCCACGATGGCGGGACGCGGGTAACCGTCGACAGTATTGCCGTGATAGGCGACCGTATCCATCGCCTTTTGATAGCCAAGCGCGTCCATAGTGGCAGGATAATCGGGCCGACCATGGGGCATCAGCATGTATTGAGGCGTGTCGAAGCCCTCCATCAGCATGCCGCATTCCTCGTTGACGGAGAAATTGAATGGCCCGCAGATTTCCGTCTTGCCCTTGGCGCGCAGCCAGTCTTCGGCCGCCTTCAGGAGAGCAGTTTGAGCTTCGGGATAATCCTTGTCGGTGTCGAGAAATCCAAAATGGCCCTGGTCGTCCTGGTACTTCTTCTGGTGAAGATGATTTACGATGCTGGCGCAGCGACCGACGATCTTATCGTCCGATTTCGCCAGCCAGAGTGCAATCTCCATGTGGTCGAGGCCCGGATTTTTCTTCGGGTTGAACCGATCGTTTTCAAGAAATCGTAGCGGTGGTCGCCAGGTCGGGTCGCCGCGATAGAGGCGGTAGGGGAGTTCGACAAAAGCGCGACGCGATTTGGCGTCTGTTGCCTCGACAATAGTAATGGGAGCAGCCATGGCCACTGGCTGCCCCTATCGAACTTGTTTGTCCAGACTTGCGGTGTCTTGCGCGGTTCAGTTTACGCAGCGCGCGATTGTTCAGTATCGGAGGACTCTGGCGTGTCGTTGCGGCGCGCTTTGCGCTCAGCTTCTTCGGTTGCAAGCCGCACCCAGGGGTATTTTTCCGCAACTTCCATTGTGTAGCCGATGTTCCGAGCCGTCGGACTGCGCTTCCGGGCCGCTGCGTTTGGATAATAGGACCCGAGCAGATCATCGAGCCAGAAAGCCGTAATGGAATAGTTGCCGCTTTCGTCGTGGAAATGATGCAGAAGGTGCGCGCGCTTCACGTGGCCGAGGAAGCGTCCGAGCCGCGTATCGGGCTTCGGCATAAATCCGAGATGCTGAATGCAATGAACATACTCGTAGAACATTGTCATGAAGATGCCCGAAGCGATTGCCATGGCGGCACCACCCGGACCTGCAATCAGGTAACCGATCGGTCCATAGATAAGGGCAATGGGCGGAAGTGTCGTGTGCAGGCCGCCAAACAACACGGCGAGCTCGTTCGGGCGCTGGTGATGATCATAATGGGTCCGCTTCCACAGCTTTGCCGTAAACTTGAACTTCATCAGGATATCGGAATGAAGAATATATCGGTGCGTGATGTACCAGATCACCGGGTGCCCAATAATGGCAGTGCTGAACGCCAGCAACATCAACAGGGGTGACCCACCGTAATAAACAGCCGCGCCGAAAGCCGTCGCCATCAGCATCAGATAGATCTGCACACCCGGATACGTAAAATATGCCTTGTTCAGTTCTTTAATACCCATGCGATTCAATAGGTATTGTTGGTTTCCCCAGGCTTTGAAACTCATAAACATTCTGGTTCGATCCCGAAATACTCAGCGGCCTTCCCGCGCAACAAACTTCCATATAGGGCGAAAAACTGCGAATGTCTCGCACGCAATGGCATGCGAAGTGTCGCACATTTTAGCGAGTTGGGTTTTTGCAACATATAGGCGGTCCGTGAGATCAACTTTCGCGCAGATTCAACTCGATGTCTGCGCCGAATTCGCCAGCTTCAAAAGCAGCTTCCCTGAATCGGGGCTTTCGTAGGCGCAGCCGGGGATTTGTAGACAGCGCAAAGGGTTCTTTCGGCAGTCGATTCCATTTCTTGTCGAGCTTCCGATCACCGTCTTGGTCATGATACGATGCCACAGCGTAGGTGCCCGGCCCGTCAATGTTCAGACAAACGGTTTGTGGGCCCTCTTCGGCGGCCACCCGCGCACGGGCAATTCGCCCCTCCCTGGATAGGAAGTTCCCCGGATCATTCCTGTAAATTTCAACCAGTAGAATACCGTATGGCTCGACCCCGTTCACTGTCGCGCGGATCTGCGGGATAGTCGCATCGCAAGTGTCGGCTTCATCGCCGGGTCTGAGGTCCAGTTCTTCCAAGTCCGAGCCGGTCTCTGTATCGGCGCTGGCAGCAATAACGGTTCCGCAAAAAAGTACCGCTAGAATAGACACGGCAATTGAATTCAGCGGGGTCCGTAAAAACATGTCTATGTCCCGTTTCTGTTTTGCGCATCCTTGCAGTAGCCAGAACGATATGGGCAGTTTATCACTCGGCTTAAGGCCACTTCGCGTGAAAAGGCAGTAATGCGCCGTCTGGATATTTATCTTCTGAAACAATGTGTTCAGGTTGTGGCAGGGTTGACCGCTCTGGCACTAGCCGTGCTGTTGCTTGAGCGGTTGTTACGGATTTTCGAACTGGTGTCTAACACCTCGGATACAATGGGCGCTGCGGCCCGCATGCTGCTCGCCTTGATTCCCTACTATCTCAGCCTTGCCATTCCGGTTGCGCTTTTTCTCGGCGTTCTGATCACCGTAGATCGGGTAAGCCGCACAGGCGAATTGTCAGCCTCGCTGGCCGCGGGCGTGTCACTCTTTCAGGTCGCCCGGCCATTTTTGATCATAGCGGGCAGCCTCGCCTTTCTCAGCTTTCTGGTTATGGGCTTTCTAAATCCGCTCGGTCGATACGATTTCCGGGCGACCGAGCATCGTGTGCAGCAATCGTCGTTCGAGGCCGCCTTCCAGGAAGGAAAGTTCGCGCAAATTGGCGATCGTGTATTCTGGACGGAGGATCGTTCGGGCGGCGACCAGCTGGGACAGGTCTTTATTCTCGAAGAAGCCCACGAAGACATAAATGCTCGTTTGACCACGGCACCTTCCGGCCGGATTGGCCGGGGCGTCCTTGAGGACGAGACTCGTATCACCTTGAATAACGGCCAGGCCATAACCTTCTCGCCGGGGCGGACAGTGGTCGAACGCCTCGACTTCGACCGCTCGGACTGGAACGTTGAGGGTGATGTTCTGTCCTTCAGGGCCCGCGGCGATGACGAACGCGAATTGACATTACCCGAGCTGATACAGGAGGCCCGCGGTCGGGGAAACCGCATCGTTGAGCCCCATGTGGCATCGTCTGCTGCCCATGCCCAACTTGGCAGATCTTTGATCCTTGTATTCCTGCCCCTCATCGCGCTTCCGATGGGGCTAGGCTACGGACGCTCGTTTCAGTCTACG
>JBCCIW010000100.1:0-10184 GCA_039028055.1 Pseudomonadota bacterium
ACAGTGGAGGATGTCGATACCGGCATCGACGAATACCTTCAGGAAGGCTTCAAGCTCCTGAGGCGTTTCAGCCAGGCGGGCTGTATACTCCTGCTGCTTCCACTGAGAGAAGCGAAGTATCAGCGGCATGTCGTCAGTCATTTGCTTACGGCATTCGGAAATAATTTCGCCGGCAAAGGTCGCACGTTCCGTAAGTCCGCCACCATACTTGTCTTCGCGGGTATTCATGACGTTCCAGAAGAACTCATCGATGAGATAGCCGTGGGCACCGTGGATCTCCACGCTGTCGAAGCCGAGCTTCGCAGCATCACCGGCAGCATTCGCATAGGCGGCGACCATGTCTGCCACTTCTTCATCGGTCGGTTCGGGTTGGACCTGCTTTCCTTTATGAGTCTTGCCAGACGGACTATCAGAGATCGCTTCTGGGTCGGGTCCCGTGCCGGGTTTGCGCATCATGCCCACATGCCAGATCTGAGGAGCGATTTTACCGCCTGCCCCGTGGACTTTCTCAACAACGTTCGACCAGCCCTTCAGCGCGGCCTCTTCGTGGAAATTCGGAACGCGGGGATCGTTTGATGCCCCGCCGCGATCAACTGTCGTGCCCTCCGTGATGATGAGGCCGACATCGGCAGCGGCACGACGCTGGTAATAGTCCGCTACATCGTCACCCGGGACTCCTCCGGGAGAGAAGCTGCGAGTCATGGGGGCCATGACAATTCGGTTCGGAAGGGTCATGCCACGGGATGTGAACGACGAGAATAATGCAGACGTGGCGGACATGGGCAATAGGCTCCTATTTTAAGGCCTCAAATTGGGAGACCGCTCAGCCCTCGTCAATGGTGCGATCAGCACGACGTTGCGTAAGGTTCTGGACGGTTGACGTTTACGCCTCTAGGTCTTCGAAAATCTAGTCACGAGGAGCCGCACCCATGGCCAGACTGTTTACTACACTTCTGATCTCAACATCAGTCTCCCTCGCCGCGTCGGCGCAACCGGTCGAACCGGCACCAATCCCAGCCGAAATTGCAGAAACTGCTGACTTGCTGATTGAACGAGCCCTCACCGACGAGATCGGACTTGAGTTCGTAGAAGATCTGACGACGGAAGTCGGTCAGCGCCTGGCCGGATCTGAAGCGGAAGCAAGGGCGCGAGACTGGTCCGTGACAAAGCTGGAAGCGCTGGGATTTGAGAATGTGCGTGTCGAGCCATTCGAAATCCCCTTCTGGTCCCGAACACTGGAGACGGCATCGGTAGTAGGACCCGCCGAGCAGGCGCTTGTTGTCACGGCCCTCGGAGGGTCGGCAGCAACACCCGAAGGTGGCGTTGAAGGAGAGATCGTTCGTTTCGAGTCGCTGACAGAATTGCAGGAGGCGGACCCGGAGACGGTCGCCGGCAAGATCCCCTTCATCGACGAATACACGACCCGGACCCAGGACGGATCAGGCTATGGGTTTGGTGTGCGCAAACGATCGGGATGTGCAGCCGCCACAGCGGAGAAAGACGGGCTTGCCTGCCTGATCAGATCCGTGGGCACGCAGCATCACCGCATGCCCCATACCGGAATCATGCAGCGCGAGACCGCTATTGGTGCTGGCCCGGCAGCTGCGTTATCACCGCCGGATGCTGATCAACTCGTCCGGCTTCTGGACCGCGGCCCCGTATCTGTCAGGCTAAACATCCAGATTGAAGCCCGGGAGGCGGCTCCCTCTGGTAATGTGATCGCGGAAATTACTGGGAAGGGCGATCTCGCCGATGAAATCGTTCTTATTGGATGCCACCTCGACAGTTGGGATCCGGGTACGGGTGCCCTCGATGACGGTGCAGGCTGCGGCATAGTCGTCGGTGCGGCGAAGCTCATCGCGGACCTTCCCGGGGATAATCGGCGAACCATCCGTGTTGTGCTCTACGGAGCCGAGGAGGTTGGCCTGTTCGGAGCCCGGGCTTATGCGCAAGCCCATGCCGACGAACTCGGCAAACACGTCTTAGCCTCGGAATCGGATTTCGGGGCCGGAAGGATCTGGCGCTTCCAGACACGCTTCGGCAACGCCGCGCTCCCTTATGCGCGGGCAATCCAGCGCGTCATTGCCCCCCTTGGCGTTGTCCCGGGTAACAATCAAGCGAGAGGCGGGCCCGACATTGGGGTATTAGCCCAGTCAGGCATTCCTGTGGTGACCCCCGGCCAGGATGGACGTGACTATTTCGATTATCACCACACGCCGGACGACACGTTTGACAAGATTAATCCAGCTGACTTCCGCCAGAACGTGGCCGTCTACGCCGCCTTCGTCTGGCTGGCAGTGCAAACAGGCTGGGATTTCCGCGCAACATTTCCCGAGGAAACGCCCGCAGGTACTGGGTGACACGAAATACGGCGGGCTCGGATACGGTTAATCTCCCAGTCAGCAAGTAGGCGTATTTTGGACGAATGTTTCGAAGAGTGCGTTTCATCGCAGTGCCCCTGGCGGTGCTGGCCATTGCGGCTGGCCCCGATACGTTCACGCGCGATGAACTTCTGGCACTCGAAGCAGAAAAACTGGAAGCCGAGCAGGCACTGGCAGCGCTTGAGGCTGCAGAGACGGAAGTCGGAACAGATGTGGCTAGCCTGAACCGGCAGCTTATCGCCGCTGCGGCCGAGAGCCGTCGGCGTGAGGAGCAGGCAACGGTAGCAGAGCGAAGCTTGATTGAGCTTGACGTTCGAAGGCGCTCAGCCACGGAAAATCTATTTGCTGACGAAGCCAGCCTCACAGAGCTGCTCGCTGCGCTAACATCTGCCGAACGCAGTCAGCCGCCAGCCCTCGTTGTCGCACCCGGCATGGCAAACAATTCCATTAGATCTGCGATCCTGATGGGGCATGCAGCACCGGAATTGTCCGCACGGGCAAATGCACTTTCAGATGAAATCGACACCCTGAATCAGCTGGAGCGTGGTATTCGTCGCGAACAGGCACGACTAGACGCCGCCGAAGCAACACTCGCGCTTAAACAGGCTGAAATCGCCCAGCTCGCAGCCGCGAAGCGCGCCCAGTTCGAAGACGTTACTGCAGATGCCGACAGATTACGCGTTCGCGCGCGCATTCTCGCCGATCAGGCAACCGGGCTGAGAGAGCTTCTGGAGGCACTCGAAGCCGACGCGCCAACCCTGCCGGGCCGCAAGCCTGCCCTCCGACCACGCTATGCAGCAGTCGCCGGAGGAACACGAGGCACGATCAGCGATGCTGTGGTGCGCCCTAATCAGCCTAACCTCTCAGATCTTCAGCCGCTCGGACCTGGCTCGCTGGGAGCCATGCTGAGGCCAGTGTCGGGCCTAATTGCGGAGGGATATGGAGATCGCCGACGAACAGGCGGCAGATCCGACGGCATCACAATCGTAACGCGTCAGGAGGCGCAGGTTGTCGCTCCAGTGGATGGTGTCATAGAATTTGCAGATGTCTTCCGAAGTTACGGCCACATGTTGATTTTGAGGACAAGTGACGATTACCGTGTCATAATGACAGGATTGGGCGATACGTACGGCACCAGAGGCCAAACGGTCGCCGCGGGAGAGCCGGTAGGGCAAATGACGGCTCGCACAAACCCGCCTCCAGAACTATATCTGGAGCTTAGAAAGGAAGATCGGTCGGAAGATCCGGCGAGATGGTTGGAGCGCTAGAATAGTGTCTGCGACGTGTAGTGAGGAAAAAGACGTATGAAATCTTGGCTTGCAGGCGTTGGTGTTGGCGCGGTTCTGGGAGTAGGGCTCGTTGGTATATCGGCCGTAGCCTGGCCTGATGTAAATCGGGAAGACCCGCGCGCCGAAGTGTTCGGCAAGCTTGATGTCTTCAGCGACGTCCTGTCTCGTGTCCAGACCCACTACGTAGTGGACATCGACGAAGCCGAAGCGATTGATGCCGCCATCAACGGCATGCTGACCTCGCTTGATCCGCACTCGGCGTATCTTAATCCTGACGATTTCAGGGACATCCAAGTCGACACATCGGGAGAATACGGCGGTCTAGGCATCGAAGTCGTGCCAGAAGACGGCTTCGTGAAAGTTGTCGCGCCCATAGACGACACGCCGGCGAGCCGGGCGGGCTTGCGCAGCGGCGACCTTTTGACAGCAATCGACGGCCGGCAAATCGTCGGATTGCCCTTGAATGACGCTGTTAAAGAGATGCGCGGAGCACCGGGGACAGACATAACGATTACGATATTGCGAGAAGGCGTTGACCCCTTTGATGTCACCCTGACCCGCGAAGTCATCCAGCCGAAGTCCGTCACGTTCAGGATGGAAACGGACGATATTGGCTATGTTCGCCTGTCCGGATTCAATGAACGTACGACATTGCTGCTCGAAGAAGCATTGATGGATCTTTCGCGGGAAGCATCCCGCGGCGAGCCGAGCGGCCTCATACTCGATTTGAGAAACAACCCCGGCGGGCTACTTGACCAGGCTGTAAGCGTGACGGATCTGTTCCTTTCTGGCGGCGAAGTGGTCTCCACCATAGGGAGGCGACCGACCGATATTGACCGATACAACGCGCGGTCAGGTGAAGTCTTCAAGGGCGTTCCGATTGTTGTTCTTATCAATAGCGGATCCGCGTCGGCAGCGGAGATTGTGGCTGGTGCGCTTCAGGATCGCGGACGGGCACGGGTTATTGGCACGACCAGCTTCGGAAAAGGCTCCGTTCAGACCGTCATTCCGCTCGGTGCGGACAGAGGGGCGTTGCGCTTGACAACGGCCCGTTACTATACTCCGGCAGGTCGCTCCATTCAGGGAACGGGCATTGAGCCAGATCTGGAAATTGCCCAGGAACGTGTCACCGAAGAAGAACTTGCTCGGATCCGACGTTTCACAGAGGCAGACCTGCCAAACGCTCTGGAGAATGAAGACGGCACCGAGAGGCAAGGCCCGCATCTCCCAGATGAACAGCCTCCCGAAGGCTACGAGGGCGATGATTATCAACTGGAAAGAGCGCTTGAGCTATTGCGAGATCCTGCGCAGCTCGCCAGTCTGGTCGAAAGGGCCGGTTAACCAAACTTAGCGCCCTGTTAACGAAAAGAGACGAGACTGCAATTTCGTCTCTTCGCGAACAAAGGGCATTCACTCAATGAGCGATCGAAAGACCGCGGACCCGTCCCCGTTCCGTTCCGGTGTCACGCACGGCTTCCTTAGCGTCGCTGCATTTGTAGTTGTGTCCGGTCTAGTGGGTTCTATCGTTCATCTGACAGGCGATCCCGCAGAGGCTGGCCCCAATATCGTGATATCGCTATTTGACGGTGAAGATGGCCAGCCGTCCAATCTGAAAACGCGCTTCACATCGCCCATGGTGCTCGCTTCGCGCATTTTGGAGACCGCAGAGGACAACAGTCAACCCAATCTGGGTGTCGATGACCCAACCGTCACACCAGATCGCGCCACACCGGCTGCCACCAACGATGTGCAGACCGGCGGAATAAGAATCAACGGGCAAAGGGTTCTTCCCGGACAGAGTTTTCGGCAGGTTAATCAAGCAAACACAGATCAAAGCGCATCCAGCGGACAAATCACCACGGTTTCTCTTCAAACCGCAGTTGAGGACAGCGCAGCCCGGAATCCGAATGCAAGGACGTTTGATAATCCAGACGGCAAGCCGATTATCGCGCTTGTCATAGGTGGCATCGGAACGTCTTACCGCCAATCGCTGACAGCCATAGACGATCTACCCGAAGGCGTGACACTATCATTTGTGCCGGATGCCAGTGCCGAGCTGCTGAGAAGAGCACGTCGCCAGGGACATGAAACTCTTGCCGAATTGCCGATGGAAGCGCAGAGCAGAGGCCGAACCCGCCCCCACCAGAATACACTGACAGTCAACGCCACAAAGGACGAAAACGCTTATCGGCTTCGGGCAACACTTCGGAACAAGCCCGGCATTTATGGTGTTATCAGCTACAATGGATCGAAATTTGTAGGAGACGGCCTCGCCGTGAGCGACATTGCTTCAAATCTAGCTGGCCGAGGGTTGGCATTTGTCCAGCACGCCAATCTGAACCGGACCACTTTCGAAGTCCACGCAGACAGCCTGGACATGGACTACGCGGCCGCAAATGTGAATATCGACTCCCGTCCCGATGCAGCCGAAATCGAGAAATCACTTCTCGCCCTGGAATCAGTGGCGATCGAGAACGGAGCGGCTTTAGGTACCGGCTTCGCGTTTCCACTTACGGTCGATGTCGTCCGTGACTGGGCAGCTCGGCTCGAAGATAAAGGTATTCTCCTTGCCCCCGTTTCCGCCGTTGCAGCAGCGCGCGCAGATCTGATCCAGACCACACAATTGACGGATACGAGCGAAACTGCACAACAGTAGGCGTGGTGGAGTTAAAACGTAATCCGGATCTCTATCGAGCAAATGTCGGCATCGCTTTGTTTTCAAAGGCGGGGCACGTTTTTCTTGGGCACAGAGTAAATTCGAAGGGTGCTTTTCAGTGGCAAATGCCGCAGGGCGGTATCGATCCAGGCGAATCTCCAGCAGATGCAGCGCTGCGAGAGCTCGAGGAGGAAACGGGTATATCAGCGAAGCTGGTGACCGTTCTCGAGGAAACGGATGACTGGCTCTATTATGACTTTCCCTACGAGCTGAAAAAGCGCTTGCCCGGCCCCTATTACGGACAGCGTCAGAAGTGGTTTGCTCTTCGTTTCAATGGATCGGACAGCGATGTCCGACTGGATCTTCACAAGCCGGAGTTTGACGCATGGCGCTGGGCCAAGCTATCGGAGATTCCACCACTTATCATTCCGTTCAAACGAGCAATTTACGAACAGCTCACAGAGCAATTCCGGGAATGGACCACAAAAATGCCTGCGGGCTAGCTGATCAAGATCAGCCATACATAGAGAGCGAATACTTATGAGACATCTCCTGATGATTCATGGCGTTGGGTGCGGCGGAGATGCCTGGGACGTGATGCGCCCGCAATTCCAGGCGGCCGGATGGACGTGCTCGTCACCCACCCTTTTTCCGGAGAAAAGAACGCTCGATACGCCTCCCCCTGACCTCAATGATTTGCGCTTGCAGGACTATGTCGATCAGACAATTACCTGGGCTCAGGATATTGAAGCCAAGAGTGGGCGCAAACCAACGATCATAGGACACTCCATGGGAGGACTTATTGCCCAGATCGCCGCAGCAAGAGGCGCAGTTGAAGCGGCAATATTTCTGACGCCCGCGCCCCCGAAGGACTGTGCTGTTCGATCGATCGCAGCATTGATTACCTTCGGGAACATAATCGTCAGAGGCGAAGAAAAGGCGAGAGAAATGCCCCACAAAGTGTGGCAGATCGGGTTCAATAACGGCGTACTAAACCGTGTCGATAAAAAGCGATTCGACGATATCTATGCAAACGCCCGTTATGATTCCGGCCGTGTTTACGGCGATCTTCTAGATGGCGTGGAGATCGACGAGAGTAAAATTGACGTGCCGACAATGACCATTGGCGCACGCCATGATCGCGCGACACCTGTGGAGGGCGCGCGGAAGATGGCAGAAAAATATGCCAAAAGCCCGGTGCCTGGTAACTATATCGAATACCAGAACAGCGGCCATTGGCTCGTGGACGAGCCCGCTACTGATCAGATGATGTCAGACATTCTGATTTGGCTGGACGAAAAGGTTCCAGCCTAGCGCGGGGCACGTTTCGCCAGAATCCGTTGAAGCGTGCGCCGATGCATATTGAGCCGGCGCGCCGTTTCAGAGACATTATGGTCACAAAGCTCATAAACCCGCTGGATATGCTCCCAGCGAACCCGGTCTGCCGACATCGGATTCTCGGGCGGTGCCGGTTTGGCGTCGGGCTTCGCAACGAGAGCTTTGATGATGTCTTCAACGTCGGCTGGTTTCGCGAGATAATCTACGGCACCAGCTTTCACTGCGGCAACCGCTGTCGCAATGGCACCGTAGCCCGTCAGTATAACAGCGCGGGCATCATCGCGATGCTGTTGCAGGACTTCAACCACGTCGAGACCTGACCCGTCAGCGAGGCGCAGGTCGAGAACCGCAAATGCCGGCGGATTAAGCCGCGCAATATCCTTCGCTTCGGACACCGTCGAAACCGCGGACACCATGAAACCTCGATGCGTGAGGGCACGAGCGAGGCGCTGGCAGAACGGGCCATCGTCATCGAGAACAAGACAGGTCCTATCCTCAACGCCTTCCAGCTTTTCGTGCAATTTGACCGGACGGTCCATACGAATACTCCTGAGCAATTATTGCTTATATGATATTTTCTGCGCCGGGTTCCAGTCGAGCGCGCGGCCATGTGATTTGGACAGTTGCGCCATGGCCAGGAGGTGTTCGATTTCGAGTTGCAACGCGGCCTCCCGTTCGCTCGATAAGGGTCTTCGCAATGAAGAAACCGAGCCCCATGTCGCCACCGCCAGCCTGTTCTTCGCCCCGCTCAGAGACGTATGGCTCTCCGAGCTTCGGCATGACGTCCGCGGAAAAACCTGGACCATCGTCACGAATGGTAATCATGAAGTCCTCTCCGTCCCACGCGGCCTCGATCCAGACCATGGTATCTGCGAAACTCACGGCATTCTCTATGAAAGCTCCCAGGGCATGGAGGATTTCAGGACTCCTTTGAACAATGGGAGGTTTTTGGTCCGCGCCGGGATTCCGGCGGGTGCGGACGTCCACATCGACTCCAAGCCCCTTGTGTGGAGCAGCGGCTTCTTCGATCACAGACGAGAACGGCATCCGCGCATGCACAATGTCGCCTGCTTCCCGCTGCTGAGCCAGTGACTGCAAGATGCCCCTACAACGTTCAGCTTGCTCCACAAGCAAGGAGGCATCCTCCCTGAGTGGACTGTCCTCCGGCAGCTCTTCCGCCATTTCTTTCGCAACGAGATGAATGGTGGCGAGCGGCGTGCCGAGCTCGTGCGCGGTCATTGCCGCCATTGCACCAAGCGCCGACAATCTCTGCTCCTTCGCCATCACGACCTGAGCGGCATCAAGAGCTCGAACAAGACGCGCCTCGTCCTGGTTCACCCGAACAGCCGACAGCGCGAAGAACAGCACCCCAACAGTGAGCGCCATGAATTGCCCCCATTGCAGCAGGACCGGAACAACGACTTCCTCCCCAGGTCGCCAGGGAAGGTCGGCGGCGTAAAGCGGCATGGTGGCCCCAAGTACGAGCGTTAGCGCTGCAATCACAAGCGCATATCGTCGCCGCAAACTGACGGCAGCGATCATCACTGGCGCGATCAAAAACAGGTCGAAGGGATTCGCAAGTCCACCTGTGGCAGCTACGAGGAGCGAAAGCTGAATGACATCGAACGCCAACTGCGCACCCGCCTCCGTTTCACTCGCAAGGCGTCGGGTCTGAAGCGCAAATTCGAGGAACACATTTAACCAGGCCGACGCCGCAATGATCGCGAGACAAATAGCCAGCGGAAGCTCAAAGCCTAAAATGAAATGCACAGATAGCACCGCGGCCGTTTGCCCAGCAACGGCGATCCAGCGCAAGCTGATAAAGGTGCGGAGCCGTGTGCGACCAAGGGCTGATCCAACGCTTTTCAAGCCTTCCTCGGGAAGGGCAAATAAAGCTTCGTCCAGCTTTAGCTGTGGAGTGTCTGTGGATCGATCCATGAACAATAAATGCGTCAGTGCGCCTCTTGCGCCAAGGGGCGTCGCTGCATCATAAGTATGAGGATGTCGTTTAGAATTCTCATGCCCAGCTGTCTTATCGTCCTTGCCGCCTGCTCGGGAGCCGACGAGGCATCGACTGCTACTGGCGGTGCAGCTGCTAGCTGCAAAAGCCGCGCCTATGCCGAAATCGGTGGTCCGATCTCGCTCATCAACTCGAATGGGCAGACCGTTACCGAGTCGGACTTCATGGGCCGCCCGAGCCTTGTCTATTTTGGCTTTACCTATTGCCCCGACGTTTGCCCGGCATCGCTCGTAACCATAGACCAGGCGCTTGATCGCCTGCCAGAAGACGTTGAGGAGCCTCTTACGATCCTGATCTCGATCGATCCCGAAAGAGACACGCCGGAAGCAATGGCTGACTATATCAGTGTCGACGCGTTCCCGGAGGATATCGTCGGCCTGACGGGCTCAACCGAAGCCGTAAAAGCGGCGGCAGATGCCTTCAAAACCGGTTATCAGAAGGTCGAGATCCCGGATTCAGCGGCCGGATATACGATGGATCACACCTCGATTGTCTACCTC
>JBCCIW010000101.1:0-10146 GCA_039028055.1 Pseudomonadota bacterium
CATATTGGATGCGGCATCAATATCAGTAGAGCCTTCGGCGAAGCTCGACAGCGTTCGTCAGCAAACGGAACAGAGGCGTTGGCTGGATCGTTCAGAGCTTCGCGTTTTGGATAGCGAAGGCTGGTCCGGTCATGACGAAGCGGTTCGCGAGTATTTGCTGCACAGCCTGATGGCCGAATGTGCACCAGGAGACGAAGACCTCATTATTCGTTTTGGTCAGGAGATATTTTAATGGACAAGGTCACTGCCGAACGCATCGCCATTAATTATACCAAGAGCATTGATCGACAGGCGCAGGCCAACGCCGGGGCATTTCTCGCTCAATCAGATTCTCCTGAGGCATTGGAAGCCGTAAGCAATCTTTTGCGTGATGAAGATGAGTATGTAAGGGGAACTACTCTTTTTGCTTTTCTTGAGGGAGCACCGGTCGGGCTCGCCGGTGCTCGAAAAGTTCGGTCTTTGCCGTTCCCATCACTGGCTCGGTTAGGTTGGCTGACATTGGGAGTTTTCGCAGCGCTTTTTGCTGCTGTGATCGTCGCAGCAGTGGGGCTCAGAATGACCGGGCCATTGGAAGGGTGGGAGCCCGAATTTCTCAGCGCATTTGCAACCACTATGTTGGTGGTAACGCCGCTGATTGTCGCTTCCCGACCAACTGGATTATACCCGCGTCCGGTTTCGGCTCTTCCGCTGGAGTTGATATATCTCGCCGGCATCGCTGCCGTTTCCGGAGTGTTGGCAACATTATTTGCCCTCAGTCCTGTAATTGGTCGAGGTCCTGCTTCTGCGATAACAATCGGCGCTATTACGTTAATCGTATGTCTGGCCGTTCGTATCGGAGCCGCAGCTGTCGTTATCCTGACAGGCAAACGAAGTGCACCGTTGATCGCCATTTTTATGGGAGCTCTGCTACTGGGTGTCGCTGCGATTGGATCGACAGTGCCGCTGATCAGTCAGTTTGAAGATACAAATTCGGTGAATACAGGACGGCTATTGCTCTTCGGCGGTTTTGCCGTCTTGGCTGCGTCTATCGGAATAGCCATTGTTGAGCAGTCTATTCCGGCCCGGCTCAAACGAGCGGAATCGAATATTGGTTCACGAGCGCGCCAGGCGGTTGGATTATTATTCGTTCTATTGGCGGTATTCGTGGTTGGCAGACCATTGTTAAGCTTCACCACCGAGTTAACCGCGGAGCGTCCGCAGCCATTTCTAGTCGTAAATGGTAGAGTGTCAGCTTTTAATGAAACAAGTGAGCTGAGTGCGAGTATCGGTGAGCCTATCCAGATTGAACTGCGGCGGCCAGCCACCATAGAAGCTCGCGGAGAATTTTTGCGTGGGGGGGATATTGTCGCTCGCACCTACCTTCCATTCGAGGACGAATATCGTCGAACAGATATGGATCCTGCTCCGTCGGTTGAGGAAGTTAGCGAGGATTTGATGGCTCCTGAATTGGGCCGATTGATCTTTGATAGTGCGGCAGAGCCATATCGGGCATATTTGTGCTTTGCGGAATATAGCCAGGAAGAAGCCTGCCCGCAGTCCTACGATGATATAAACTGGTCTCAGGACGAAAGCCTGAACTATAGCGATTTGTTGCGATCGTTCGGTCAACGCTTCGGTGGGGACACCGAGCCAAATGCTGTCAACCAACCGCGGAATGCATCTGCAGTGGATGTGTTGTCAAACACACAGGCGCTGGAGGTATCGTTTACGGCGACCTCCGAATTTGGCGACGATGAATTCGAGGAGGCGATATCGTGGTTGGTTGAAAAAGGGCGTTTTGAACTTGAAAAACCAGAGCCTGAGAACGATGGGGACCCTCAAGCAAACAGCGTTCTCAGTGCTGTTTTTGTCGGTAACGAGCGCTATTCTCCCGGATTTTGGTTGTCAGACGGTAGCGAGCCTCAACGGATTGATGTTCCTGGGCTACCATTTATCACCCAACCAAACCTTTCTGGCGATTTGCCCGAGCCGCTGGAGAACGTACCAGATGATGACGATGAATCCGATGAAAGCGCGCAAAAAGCGTTAACTATTCAACAGGTTTTCTTTGAGGAACTGACCTGTCTGTCTTTGCAAAAGGCAGCATCCTTATTTCGAATGAGCAGCCTTGCGAGCGATGAAGAAACGCTCTGTGACCGTGTTGTTGACATTGACGAGGGTCTCGACGAGCCGCTTCAGGACTTCTTGAACGCCTCATTATTTGATCAGCAAACACCGTTAACAACCGGAGACCTCGCCACGGTCGCTTTCGAACATTTCAGCCTCGCGCTTGGCGAGCCAGTCGAGATCCTTGATGCCGGTGATGGACGGGGGACGACGCTTGTGAGAACGTTTTCACCTGACAGTGATGGTGGTCAGGGGCTAACGTATGTCCAGACGTCGGATCTGGCTAAGCTTCGGCCACTGGAAGGACAAAGTGATCTGGAATTCTTGGAGGCCGCTCTCAATATTTGGCGAGCCCTTGTTCCTGGTGTTGAGAGAACGGCACCACTTCAAAGATTATCAAACTCCGAGCGGCAGACCATGCTTGATCAGATTGCTGCATTAGGTATTGGGTTGGTCCCTCAGGAGAACCTCAGCATTGCTGACGCTGCCCCGATAGGATTTGGATTACGCAAATTCAGCGATCTCGTGGGTGCAAATGAGGGCAGCCGGGCTGCATACCTGGATCTTGGCGGCAGTTCGGACGTGCGAGCATTGTCTATTCGTCTGGTCTCCAAATCCGGGGATACACAGCCGTCTGTCAGTTTTGGTCAGCCATCTTATTACGATGATTCACAGATCGATTGGTCTGAAACCGTCAGCTTCGATGACTACAATCCGCAAAACATGACCGTGCTTACAAACTCTGCCCAGAAACAATACTTAGGCGTTTTCAATTATGGCGGACCAGGTGAATTCGAGGTCGAAATTACCGAGGTACCAATCGAAACTTTGTCGCTCGGAGTCATGGAGTTGGATTCGCGAGATCCAAACGTATTCCGGCTTCCTGCGCCGGATACATCATCAGAAGTTCTTCTCCGCACGTCCAATATCGGGGATATTGACACCGTCATAGACGTTTACGACAGCAGCGATCTGATCAACACATACGCCTATGACGATGACGGTGGAAACGGATACGAGTCGAGCCTCACTGTTTATCAACGGCCGGGACAGTCATTGATCGTGAAAATCAGAAACATCTCTTCTTCCGAAGGATCCTACACCCTGACAGTGAGATAGATTGAGCGCTCAGGGCGGTGCTCCACTCTCTGTATTAAGCGGTGGACCATCGACCAATTGGATGCTTTCGAGTGTATCCGATTTGGAAACTGCGTTGATGGATTTGCCCTCCCTCAGCAGTGCGGCCTGGAGCAATCGATACGAAATGTTTGATCGATCAAATAAGACTTCAGAAGATGCAATTATGAAGCGCTTGGATGAGCTGTCTCAGCAAGTCGAAGATATGCGTCGTGAATTCATTGCAAAGAACCGGCATTTGCACGTTCACAATCTGAACGCGCTTCGTAGCGCGCGGGCCTATGTTGATCGGGGCACGCAACTAGTCCTGAAGGAAATGTATCGGGAAAAGGCCGACAAGGGAGACGTCTACTCATTTAAGGATGTCGAATTCTCGAACTACTCGCAGCATGGTGAAGATGGCGTACTGCACTATATCTTTTCACTCGTGGGCGTGACCAATAGGGTAGCGGTCGAAATGTCCGCCGGAGTCTGCGAACAGTGCAATGCCACAAATCTCATTATAAATGACAATTGGCGAGGCTTCCTGTTCGAGGGCAATGATACTAAGCTTGACAAAGGGAGAGCGTTCTTCAAGCGCCATTTTGCAAGCCACGAAATGCCGATGCTTGTGAATGCTTGGATCACCAAGGACAACATCAACAAGCTAATCAGCGATTGCGGTGTCCGCGGCGACATCGATCTGTTCTCGCTGGATGTTGACGGTGTCGATTATTGGCTTTTGGAGGCTTTGGACGTGGTGTCTCCGCGTGTTATCATCGCTGAAGCTCAGTTGATGTGGGGCCCAGACACGGCCCGAACAGTTCCCTACAAGGATGACTTCTCGGCAACTCCCATTCTGGATGGTGACAAAATTATGAGCCAGCATCTCGGCGCGTCCGTTGGTGCGTTTGTTGAGCTTGGAGAAAGTCGGGGATACCGACTGGTGGGCATGGTCGGAACGCTTGGCCCGAACATAATCCTGCTTCGTGAAGATGTGGGCACCGAGTTTTTCCCGGAGATTCAAGCATCGGAATTGTTCGAACCGATACCGCTGGCTTTTCGCGAACACTTCGAGCGATGTAGAGAACTCGCAAGTGATTTCCAATGGGTCGACCTCTAACTCACCCTTTGTTCCGACGCTTGACGGGGGCGGTTTCGTAAAAGCCGGGTCTTCGTCGATAAAGCTGGCTTTTCAATCAGTCTCCACGACAGGTAGGCAAGGGCAAATACAATTGGTGTCGTCACTGCGAGGAGCTGAACCGGGCCGATATTGCCGCCAGTGATTTCAATGACAATCTGCTGAACGGGATAAGCGTAAATATATACCCCATAAGATATATCGCCGAACTGATTCAGCTTGGGGAAAATATTGGGCAGGCTCCAGCTTAAAAAGGCAATTGTCATACAGAGAAAGAGAGCCGCAAACGGATGGTATAGTGCGTTGCCTTTTAACATTAGGCAGATCAGAAAGACCGACACGAATGCCGCTGGACTCAATCTGATAAGATCCCGATTCATGTAGAACACCGCACCGATGAGGAAGAAAAACGCCATCTCCATGTGCCCGCGCATGATGAAGAAGGGCAGGCTATCGCGAAAGAGATATCCCCCGACTGCCAATGCGATCGTCAGCATGTTGAATATATTTCTGTGCGTGAATGCCCCGGCCATCCAGAATAGCGCAACGAGAACATAGCACCGGATCTCCGCCGGCAACGTCCAAAGTGATCCGTTTACACCCGTAAAAGCGTGGTCTGCAAAAACTCCTGGAAGCGGAAATGCAACTTTCCAGATGATGATGTTGGTGAGAAAATATCGGCTTGTTTGAGGATGTGCTGCATACTCCTCCACGGACAAAGTCGTAAATACAGGTCCAGCGATAAAGACGAGCAGGGATACGACAACAATCAGCGCGGGATAAATACGAGCTATACGCGATACGGCATAGTCAATGAGGTCTCCGCGCTCGACCATGCTCTTGGTAACAAGAAACCCCGACAAAAAGAAAAATATGTATACTGCAATGCCAGAGACGCCCCGAGCAAATGGGCTGATGGGTCTCAATAGGTTTGAGAGCGGATCATGCACAGCTGCGCCGTAGAGTAATGGCCAGCAATGACCGACAAGTACCGCGCTTGCGGCGAGCAGGCGGATCAAGTGCAGATTGTTATCTCGCCCCTGGCTGATGTCATCGAGTGTTCTGGGAGGTGCGTTTGTCATGTGCTGGAGCCTCGGGAAAGCATCAATTTGCTTCCCTCCGGCTGACCGGCATGGTCAGTCCACTGACAGCACGGCGACTTATGATCTCGCGGCGAAATCTGAAATATTCTGCAGGACGACCGCCGGTGCCTGTTTCCATTTGACCTGTTCCCTCCACGAGCTCGGTGCGATCTAGTGACCGGCGGAAATTTTGTTTGTGAAGGGACAGACCCAGGATGCCCTCTGCTGCGACCTGTAGGGCAGACAGTGTGAACCGGTCTTTCATCAATTCGAACAGGACAGGCCGATATTTCAGCTTGCCTCTAAGTCGGGAAATGGCCGTTGCCAGGATCCGCCGATGATCAGAAGCCATGGGTTCGCCAAAAGTCGGTTTATCGCACGTCCGATCACTGTTGCGTTTCGATTCTGATACGAGTCCTGCCTCATAAAGTAGTTCATAACGTTCCAGCGCGCGTTCCTCTATCCAGCGCTGTTCTCCGAATCCGAACGCCAGTCGGATCCGGTCCAGTTTTCCCTCATTTCCGTTGGCCCAATCGTTCAGGGCGGGAACAATAACGTTATCGATCATATCGGGACGTCCATTCCTATGGTCTTCCCAGGGAAAGTGCGCATACCAACCCGACCAGCGCGCCTCAAAACCAGCTTCAACCGATGAGGCATCGGGGGTCAGCGCGAGATAGCCGACAGACACCGTCCGCGCATCTGAATCAGCATTTGGAAGAACGGCCTGAGGCGTCTCGCGGCCCTGATCACCGAACGTATATAGCTGCTCGACATATCCGAGGCTGAATCCGGTTTGGCGCGCCACCCATGTTCTCAAAGCTAGCTCGAATGTGCGGTCGGAGAGCGGATCAAAAGTTCCATAGGGCAGGGCCGGTAAACCATCCTCCCTGGATATTTGCAGGCTCAGCGGAATGCCGTCTTCGATGGCGACGATCACTGCCGATAATCCGATGAGCAGGTTGACGTTCATGCTGAGCGCCGCGCTTCAACTGCGGTAAGAAGCTGAATATGGGTGGCCATGAAACTGGCCTGCGCATCATCGGCGGGTTCTGGTGAAAGGCTGAGTTTGATGGCGTCCGGTGGATGCCCGAAGAACTTGTCCGCTTCACTCTCCTCAAAACCAGCGAGTTGTACAGCTTCGAACCAGGCGCAAATCCTGTCAGCCCGCTTGATCGCCCTTTTCAGTGCCGCAGGCGTCCGCGCAGGCAGGCCAAAACGAAGGTGAATGGCTTCTTCCAATCGCTGTTCGATAACTTTGTAGCCGTCGCCCAATATCGCCTTGAAGGGAGATATCATATCTCCAATCACGTATTCCGGGCCATCGTGAAGAAGCGCCATCAGCTTATAGTCGGGGCGCATTTCGGGATTCAGAATTGTACAGATATCCACCACAATGACGGAGTGTTGCGCCACCGAAAACGCATGAGAGCCCGTTGTCTGGCCATTCCAGCGCGCAACTCGCGCGAGCCCGTGGGCGATGTCTTCAATTTCTATATCCATGGGTGAGGGGTCAAGCAGGTCGAGGCGTCGCCCGGACAGCATGCGTTGCCACACTCTCCGAGTATTAATAGATTTTGAGGATCGAACCGCCATGACCTCTGTCTTTAATCCTTTGTTCGCACAGGTAAAGAAATGGAGGCACTTTGGTTACGCTTTGGCCCAATTCGGACCTTAATTGACTCAATCTCCGTTAAGACCTCTGCGCGATAACGTGCTCATCGTAGATTACAGATTCGGGTGAGCCCTCAATGTTCGAATTCCTCATGACCGCAGCACAAGACCCTCTGACACCGCGTATTGTTCTTGCGGGGGTTACGGTCGTGTTTGTAATTGAAGCTTGGAAATCGAGCGCGTCAGCCTTGCTCGGCGACATGTTCGCTGAAGGGATGGATGACTAGCCGGCCAGGCCATCAGTCGATCCCAAACTCAACCGCTAGACCAATGCTTCAGCTGCCTTGTCGGCATAGTAAGTGATGATTCCACTCGCTCCGGCGCGTTTGAATGAAACGAGCGCTTCCATCATGACGCGCTCCCCATCAATCCAGCCTTTTTCCGCTGCAGCCATAATCTGTGCGTATTCTCCAGAGACCTGGAACACCATTGTTGGCACTTGGAAAGTCTCCGACACCCGTTGCACGATATCAAGATAGGGAAGGCCAGGCTTCACCATAACCATGTCAGCCCCTTCAGAGATGTCCATGGCAACCTCGCGAAGCGCTTCATCGGTGTTCGCGGGATTCTGCTGATAGGTGCGTTTGTCGCCCTTCAGCGCCGAAGCAGATCCAATCGCGTCCCGATAGGGGCCATAGAAGCCGCTCGCATACTTTGCCGCGTAAGACAGAATGAGAGCATTGGAATGCCCGGCGGTTTCCAAAGCACTTCTGATCGCCCCAATTCTCCCATCCATCATGTCCGATGGAGCCACCACGTCGGCACCGGAACCAATCTGCATCACTGCCTGCTTGACCAGTACCTCTGTCGTTTCGTCGTTAAGAACGTAACCATCATCGTCGATCACTCCGTCATGACCATGGCTGGTAAATGGATCGAGTGCGACGTCGCATATGATACCCACCTCGGGAGCGGCATCTTTCATGGCGCGAATCACACGCGGAACCAGGCCCTCTGGATTCAGGGCTTCTGACCCATCAGGGTCTTTCAGATCCGGCGAGATGTTCGGGAAAATCGCGATGGCTGGAATTCCGAGATCGCGCGCGCGAACGGCGGCCTTGGCTGCCTCATCAACATTTCTACGTTCGACGCCTGGCATCGAGGGTACCGGCACCAGGGGCGCATCTCCATCGTGCACAATAACGCTCCAGATGAGGTCGCTGGACGCCAGCTTATGCTCGGCGACGAGATCCCGAATCCAGCCACTCTGCCGAAGCCGTCTCAGGCGGGTCGACGGGAAGGTCTGGGAAAAAGTGTGATCATTCATGGGTGCCATTCAGCAAGACCCATGCGCCTAGTCAATCGCTGGCAATCGCTATAACTTTCGTTAGAAGTGAGGGGATATCACATGATGCATGATGTTTTCTTGAGTTATCGGCGATCTGATCAGACGCTCGCCGAAGCTCTGGTGAGGGCGCTGGAAGCCCGCGGACTTACAGTGTGGTGGGACCAGAAGATCGACGGCGGAACCGACTGGCGCGACGCCATCGCCGAAAACCTTGAACAGGCAGAAACGCTCGTGATCCTCTTTTCGGAGGATTGCAATAACTCGCGCCAACTCCGCAAGGAGCTCGCCATGGCAGACCTCATGGAGAAGGACGTTGTACCGGTCCTGATCGAGGACACGCGTCCGCGCGGGCACTTCCTGTATGAACTCGCCAGCCGAAACTGGATACGGGTATTTCCCGATCCAATGTCGAAACTGGAAGAGCTTGCAGACCGCATAACGGAACAGGAATTCGGCCCCAAGGAAGCAGCGGCCCGCCGCGCGCGAACCCCTAACGCGGCTCCATCACCCAGTGCTCCCGATCCTGTGCCTGACATCTCTGCCTCTGAGACTTCGCGAAAACCTGCATCAAAAGAGAAGAGAGACTATCGAGATTTCATGCCCTTCAAATGGTACGAGCTTCTTATTTTCGTCGTGCTATTCGGCATCGCCATCCTAGGGAACGCTATGAACGATGAAGCAAGTGCGTTCGAGGAACTCACGAGTCAGGAGTTCTGGGACACATTGATCGGAGTATTTGCCATCGCCTGGATTTACGGTGCGATCATCTTCCCGATCAGATACTTCCTTCGTGGTCGGAGGCTTCGTCGGGCAATCCTGTACTTCACACTGAGCACCTCTGTCCTTGCAATTCTAACTGCCGTGGTATCGCTCGGCGACCCGTCCTTCACGGAGTATTGGGCCGAGGGCGAGGAAGGTGATCCGTTTCTTGGCCTTGTATTTGGCATGATCGGCGTATGGATTATCACCGCATTCATCGCGTTCGCCATCTATGGAGCGCTCATCGGCAGCCGCGTGCTCCGGCAATTCAATCGGAATGTCGAAACGATCTAGCACTCATCGAGACAAAAGAAACAGGCCGCGCCTGACTGGGCGCATCATGAAACATCGCTGAGAGACATCCATGCTCTCGGCCTGCGTGGCTTCGATCTCTAACATCCAGTCTTCGAGCTTCTTTCTTGGAAGTTCCCGGAACCCGAGGTTCCTGTAGAACGGACCGTTCCAGGGCAGATCGCGGAACGTTGATAACGCCACGCCCGACAATTTGTGGTCTTCAGCCAGAGCGAAGACGTGAAACATCAGCACCTTTCCGAGCCCTTTCTGGCCGTGCTCAGGATCAACAGACACTTGATCGAGATATAGTAGGTCGCCCTGAATTCGGCTCATGGCAAAGCCGATAGCCCCCTGATCGTCCGAGACTGCGATGATCATGCCGTCCTCAATCGCCTGTGACAGCTCATCCGCCGGAATACTCTCAGGGATCGTGCCCATGTCAGGAATGAGACCGGTCGGCCTGAACAGCTCCGACGCCGCCCGGTCTGCAGCGATCAGCGCGGGAATATCCCGCTGCTCAGCAAATCGAATATGATAACCGTCCAGCAACCCAGCCATTTTACTTTGCGCCCCCATGTGGCATGTCTTGCCGGACTCTTATGCGATTTTGGGAGGTCGTGCCAATGAGTGCGCCATTCACAGACGAACAGGTCATGATTCAGGATATGGCGCGCAAATTTGCCGCC
>JBCCIW010000102.1:0-10109 GCA_039028055.1 Pseudomonadota bacterium
GCAGTTGCTAGCATTTTGTCAGGAGAGAGCCATACCGACTCTGCCGGTTCTGGATCAGGCCGTGCATATGCTGAGCCGCCATCTTGGTGTTGCTGCCACAGACACTATCGCGGGTCAGCACCGACTGGATACGGGCTATTTCGACAGGATGGAGGCGCTTAACTTTTCCCTGGCCCATGATGATGGCCAGAACGTTGAAGGTCTGCATCATGCAGACGTCATTCTCGTCGGTGTGAGCCGCACATCGAAAACACCAACCTGTGTTTATCTCGGGAATAGAGGTGTCCGCGCCGGGAATATTCCCTTGGTGCCGGGCGTTCCACTGCCATCGGTAATCGATGAAGTTAAACGGCCCCTGATTATTGGACTCAAGATTAGCCCCGAGCGTCTGATTCAAATCAGACAGCAAAGGCTGATAGCGCTCAACGAAGATGCGAATACGGCATACGCTGACGGTGAGCGCGTGCGGGAGGAGGTTACGGAAGCCAACCGTCTTTTTCAAAAAAGGAAATGGCCTGTTATCGATGTCTCTCGCCGGTCGGTTGAAGAAACTGCTGCGGCGATCCTCAACATCCTGTCAGGTAACACTCGATAATGAATTCGCCGATTACGCTCGCCTCCGGAAGTGCAAGCCGGCAGTCGCTTTTAAAGGGCGCTGGAATCGTCGCGGATGCTATCAAATCTGGTGTCGATGAAGATGCGTTAAAAGATCAGATGAGGGGTGCCGAGTTAACGGTCGCTCGGCAGGCGATGCGTCTCGCAATGGAGAAAGCCACTGCTGTTTCGATTTCGAGGCCAGGACTGGTTATCGGGGGTGACCAAATGCTCGCTCTTGGGTCGCGCGCTTTTGACAAGCCAATTGGAATTGAAGGTGTAAAGGCGCACCTCAAAGATCTGTCCGGCAAAACGCACATTCTCGAAACGGCGATTGTTGTTGCCGAAGATGGAGAGGTGATCTGGGAGCACCTCGAGCGACCGCAGTTAACAATGCGGGAATTAAGCGATGACTTCATCGATTATTATGTGAGCCAAGTGGGAACGGCGGTTTGCGATACCGTGGGCGGCTACCAACTGGAAGGTCTGGGCGTACAGCTTTTTTCCAGAATTGAAGGCGACTATTTTTCGATTCTGGGACTCCCACTTCTAGCGCTACTGGAATTCTTCAGGTCGCATAAGGTGATCGAAGCATGACTTTTCAGTACGGTGTCATTGGCGATCCCATATCTCACTCCCTTAGTCCGATGATCCACAAGGCCTGGATGCGCGACTATGGGATTGATGCAGATTATATTGCCATACGAGTGCCGTCGGGCGAGCTCGGGGCTCATATAGAACGACTTTCAAATGACGGTTTCCGAGGTCTAAATATAACTCTTCCGCACAAAGAAGATGTATTCAGGCTCAGCAAGGTTCTTTCAGATGTGGCTGACCGGGTTGGCGCGGTGAACACTCTATCCTTTCAGTCGCAAAAGTTCTGGAAGGGTGACAATACAGATGCGCCTGGTTTCAAGCACGCAATAGAGCATGCGGCGGATTCGTTCGGTCTCGGCTTTGGTCCAGCTTCGCAAGGAAGTGCTCTGGTCATTGGGGCAGGGGGTGCGTCCAGAGCTGTCGCCTATGTTCTTGGGACGGAAGGTCAACAAGCTGTATTCTGTAATCGAACAATTGAGCGTGCAGAATCTCTGGTCGACATATATACCTCTGTCTCAGAAGCGTATGATCAAGCGATTGCACCCAAGGTTCGCGGTCTGGATAACCTTCGCGCTGAGTTGAATGAATGCCAGCTGGTCGTAAATGCAACAAGCCTCGGGCATGAGGGTAAATCAATAGATTGGCCAGATGGAAAGGGAAGGTTTGTGTACGATCTTTCTTATGGGAAAGCTGCGGAGGTCTTTCTCAAACCCGCGCGGGATGCAGGCTGGCAAACGGTTGATGGGCTTCGAATGCTCGTCGCTCAGGCAGCTTATTCATTCAAGATATGGTTCGATGTAGATCCCAGCATCGATGAGGGCCTTGATCGAGCGCGCCGTGTAGTCGAGGCGATGGCATGATCATACTCGGCCTAACGGGCTCAATCGGAATGGGAAAATCAACAACGGCGAAGATGTTTGCTGATAAAGGTGTGCGGGTCTACGACGCAGATGCAGCTGTTCATGCCCTCTACGCCAAGGGCGGTGCAGCCGTCGAACCTCTCGGAGAAGCATTTGACAGTGTCATTGTAGACGGCGCGATCGATCGCGGTGCGCTTAGGCAGTCTGTTGTAGGCGATTCTGATGCCATGAGGCGACTGGAGCAGATTGTTCATCCGCTCGTTGCCCAATCCCAGATCGATTTTCGGGAAGCGGCAATGGCGTCTGGAGCGGCGTTTTCAGTGCTCGATATACCGCTTCTTTTTGAAACTGGTGGCGACGCACGCTGCGACTATGTTTGCGTTGTTTCGGCACCAGCGGACATGCAACGAGATCGAATTCTCGCTCGCGGAACGATGTCAGAAGAAGAGTTTGAAGCTATACTCTCAAAACAGGTTCCTGATTCGGAAAAGCGTTCGCGCGCTGATTTTGTTGTTTCTACCGCGTTTGGCCTTGAGTTCGCTCGCCAACACGTTGCGGCGATTGTCTCGCTAATGAATCAGCTGAGCCGACAGAGGCGAGGGTAGTTTAAATGACTGAAGGCATTCGCGAGATCTCTTTCGATACGGAAACGACTGGCCTCGATTGGGCGGGTGATGACCGCGTTATCGAGCTCGGCGCTGTTGAGATGTTCAATCATGTACCGACTGGAAAAACCTTCAGAACTTTAATCAATCCGGGCCGAAATGTTTCGGAAGCAACTGTCAGGATCACGGGTATTACCGATGATATGCTGATCGACAAACCGGCATTCGATTCGCCCGAAGTGGTGGATGCATTTCTGGAGTTTGTCGGCGATAGTATCATCGTTGCACACA
Source organism: Pseudomonadota bacterium (assembly GCA_039028055.1). Lineage (GTDB taxonomy): Bacteria > Pseudomonadota > Alphaproteobacteria > Caulobacterales > Hyphomonadaceae > CALLCD01. The sequence goes on from JBCCIW010000102.1 coordinate 2,948, forward strand.
ATGCGTCCTTCGATCGCGGTTTTCTAAATGCCGAACTTAAAAGGTGTGGGCGTTCAGAACTGCCTGAAATCAGGTGGGTCGACACCGTGGAAATTGCGCGGAAGAAATTTCCCGGTGCGCCAGCTTCACTGGATGCCCTTTGCAAACGTTTTGATATTTCCCTGGAATCCCGAACACTTCATGGTGCGCTTCTTGATGCCCAGCTGCTGGCATCGGTTTATCTGGAGTTGCTCGGAGGGCGGGCCCGTTCATTTGAATTCGGCTTCGATAAAAAAGCGAACGCAAATGAATCTATTTCTCGGGTTCAACGGGATAAGCCCCTCGCACCCCGATTGACTGCGGAAGAGAGAGCGGCCCACCAGAACTTCATACGGACGCTAAAAGGCGACAGTTATTGGTCCAAATACGACTAGGTATTCATGCACTCTGCGGCGGGGCTGAAGTTTGGCTAGATGCGTCGGCAGCCTTCTGCTTCTGACCCCTGTAAAGACCGACGAAATCAATTGGATCGACAAGAAGTGGAGGGAAACCGCCATCTCTGGTGATGTCGGAAATGATCCGTCGAGCAAATGGGAACAGAATCCGGGGGCATTCGATCAAAAGCAGTGGTTCGAGCACGTTCTGATCAGAGGTGTCGAATTGAAATAGACCGGCGTAGTCCAATTCGAGAATGAATAGTGTCGTATCACTGGCGCTCGCTTTTGCCTGCATCCGAAGAGACACTTCGAACATATTCTGGCCGTCCTTGTGCGGTGTCGCGCCGACGTCGATGCCGAGATCTATGTTTGGTTGCTGTTGCGCACGGGCTGTGCCGGGATTCTCAAAAGAGAAATCCTTAATGTATTGAGCCAATACTCTTATCGCCGTAGGCTGTCCTGCCTTCGGGGCGGCTTGGGTGTCTGGCCCGGCGGGCGCTGCAGTGTTGTCTGCCATGATACCTCTCTCTACAGAGGCGCAGCCGGTAACATGGCTGTTGACGGTGTGCAATGGTGCTGGCACGCGTGGCAGCAACGACCTATGTAGAAGGCATAGAGCGAAGGAAGAGTTGGATCCTTGATGGAAGTTCTAATAGCTGCGGCAGTTGCCCTTTTCGTGTTGAGTCGGCTTTACGTCGCGCTCGGTCGCGATGATGGACCGCCTGAGGGTCGTTCGCGTACTCCCGCTCGAGCGCCTGCAACATCTGGCGTCCCGAGTGGACCCCGCGATATTGATGAACCTGTACGACAAAAGCCGGTCTTTTACGGTCCGGCCGCGGACGCTCTGGAAAAGATTTATGAAGCAGACGAGTCGTTTCATCCGGACGAGTTTCGTACCGGCGCGCGAGGTGCCTACGAAATGATCCTGTCCGCATATGCTTCCGGTGATCGAAAAGCGCTTAGGCCACTTCTCGATGATGATGTGTTTGAGGCCTGGGACGCGGCAATCAAGGAACGGGAGGCTTCTGGAGAGGATCCGTTTGAGCTTTTGCGCATCCAGAAACTCGAAATCGAGGATGCGGAACTCGACGGGAATATTTCCCGTGTCATGGTAAGATTCGAAGCTGAACTCGGCGACGGGGAAACTACAAGGTCGACCCGGGATATCTGGACCTTCAAACGCGATATTACCAGTAATGACCCGAATTGGGTGCTCGATGACGTTGAAACGGCGAGCTAGGACCTGCTTTTTCATTGCAGCCGTATCTATCGCAGTCGCTGGCTGCGTGACGCCACCTTCGCCTCCTGTTTCCACAGATGCCGAGGCAGACATTCCTGAAAGCGCTGTGGTCAGCGCTCTACCCATCGTGGAGCGGGCGGCCTCATTTCTGGAGCTTCCTGGATGGCAACAGGCTGATTTCAAACCAGCTCTTCAGGCTTTCAAGCGATCATGTTCGAAGTTCTTCGACCGGGCGTTCGATGCTCCGTTATCAAGCAGGGCCCCATATGCAGGTTCGCCGGCTGACTGGCGGCCGGTATGCGAAGCTGTCGAGGTGGCCACAGATTCTGAAAGCGCGAGGCTGGTTTTTGAGGCCATGCTCGCTCCGGTAGTTGTACTCGCTGAAGATGGCGCTTCACGTTTCACCGGTTATTTCGAGCCGGAAATTCTGGCACGCCGCACCCCGATTTATCCTTTTACCCAGCCGGTTCCGGGCTTGCCCGATGATTTTGTTCAGGTCGATCGGTCGGTCTTGGGTGGCGAGGCCGGGCGCAGGGTTGCGGCGCAAAGACTGCCGAATGGCTCGTTTCGGCCTTATCCTCCCCGGTCTGATATTGCTCAGCGGCAGGAAAATGCCCTCGGATATGCGCATCCAGCTGATGTTTTCTTTCTCCAGATCCAGGGATCGGGTCGACTTGTTTTCGAGGATGGATCCACTGTCAGAGCAGCTTATGCAGCCCACAATTCCCAACCCTTCGGTTCGGTGGCGAACTATTTGCTCGAGACGGGGAAAATCAGCCGCGGCGAGGCGAGCATGCAAGGAATACGGGGATGGATGGATCGCGTGTCCCGAGATGAAGCTCAAGCGGCAATGAATCAGAATCCGCGCTTTGTGTTCTTTAGGCCTTTGCCAGTTGGTAACGCGGAACTTGGCCCTGAAGGCGCTGCTGCTATTCCGCTTACGCCTCTCGGATCGATGGCCGTGGATCCAGCATTTCATCCGTATGGTGTGCCTTTCTTTGTTCAAACGACTTCTCCCGGTCTCGGCGGGGACTGGTCCGGGGTGCTCGTCTCGCAGGATACAGGCGGTGCCATAAAAGGCCGCGTTCGCGGCGATATCTATTTCGGCACCGGACGCGAAGCAGGCGATGCTGCGGGCACACAGAATGCGCCAGGCCAAATGTGGGCGCTGTTGCCGAAGGCCGTAGCTGCCCGGATTTCGGCGGCAGGCCCGGCGAGTTAGTATTTGTTTCCATGGCAGACCGTTCTTTGCGACCAGAGGAAAAGCGGGCGTGGGCCAGAGTAGCCAGAAAAGTTCGCCCGCTCGCCGGAACGAATGTAGAGCAGACAATGGAATCCTTGCTCCACTCGTCTGAGCCACCCAGCTCTTCGGGTTCAAAATCCAGCAGCGTACCAAACACCGGGCGGGCAAAGCTTGCGACCAATGTCAAAACGACGACGCCCTCGGCTGGTCTTCAGGATCGTTCCCGAGATCGCAAGGTGCGGCGCGGGAAAATCGAATTTGCTGCCTCTCTCGATCTTCATGGTCATACACAGGAAACCGCCCATACAGCTCTTCGAAATTTTCTTGTTCGCCAACGAGACCTCGGTGCGCGGACCGTTCTAGTGATTACCGGCAAAGGAAAACGGGGGGAGGGGATTCTTCGTCAGCGGTTCCTCCAATGGCTCGAGACGCCCGAAGCACGTTCGGCGGTGTCGGGCTTTTCTCCGGCTCATCAGAGGCACGGCGGTGGCGGTGCCTGGTATGTTTTTCTTCGTCGGAAGACGGACTAATTTTTCTCACGGCTTGCTTTCTCTGCAAGTCCCGACTGGCTTTCACGTGCTTTAAGAATGGTCGCGACATCTCCCAGGGCAATACCCCGCGCGCGCAAGCCGACCAACAGATGATAAATCAGATCTGCCGCTTCGCTGGCCACTTCATGTTCGCCTTCGGACACGATAGCGATCGCAAGCTCTGACCCTTCTTCGGAGATCTTCTGGGCGACCTTCTTTTGGCCTTTTGCCAATAGGCTTGCGGTATATGAGGAGGACGGATCAGCATCTGCCCGAGAATCAATAGTTTCGGACAGCTTGCTAACTGCTTCGATAAAAGAGGAGGGATTGCCGAGGCTGTTTGAGTTCCTGGTGTCAGTCATCGACATATACCTTTGTTCTCTTTCTGCTACCGGCGGGTTGGAACACCGGCTTCTCTCAGCGCTGTTCTTGCCTCAGCCAGGGTTGCGTCGCCGAAATGAAATATAGACGCGGCTAATACCGCGTTTGCGCGGCCTTCCAAAACAGCCGGCACCAAATCGTCAACCGACCCTGCACCACCCGATGCAATAACCGGGATCGTTACGGCATCTGTTATCGCTCTTGTCAGGGAAAGGTCGTACCCGTCTCGTGTCCCGTCGCGGTCCATGCTGGTGAGCAGGATTTCTCCCGCACCTCTTTTCTCAGCATCTTTCGCATACTGAATAGCGTCGATCCCCGTTGGTGTTCGTCCGCCATGGGTAAAGATTTCCCAGCCGTTTTCGGAGCCCTTTGCATCTATAGAGACGACGACGCATTGACGGCCGGCGCGGCGAGCGCACCGGCTGATGACGTCGGGGTCGGAAACGGCCGCAGAGTTAATACCGACCTTGTCTGCTCCAGCCCTCAGCAGGCGGACGAGATCTTCTTCGGACCGCACGCCGCCGCCGACCGTCAGCGGCATGAAGCACTGTTCCGCCGTGTGCTGAACGATTTCCAGCATGGTCCCGCGGCCCTCATGGCTGGCTGTAATATCGAGAAAACACAATTCGTCCGCACCCTGTTCATCATAGGCCTTGGCGAGGGCAACGGGATCACCAGCGTCACGCAAGTCAACGAAATTCACGCCTTTCACGGTCCGGCCGTCTTTTACATCGAGGCAGGGTATGATCCGCGTCTTAAGCATTGGCACATTTCAGGGCAGATGCCGGTTCTATGTCCCCGTCATAGAGCGCGCGGCCGAGTATGGTTCCGGCAATCGGGTTTCTTCCAGCGTGGTTTTTGAGGTGGGTTATGTCATCGATCGACCTCACGCCGCCTGACGCGATAACGGGGATAGATACGGCGTCGGCGAGGTCGCCGGTGAAATTTACATTCACGCCGGTTTTCATTCCGTCGCGGCCAATATCTGTGGCTATGATCGCTGACACACCGCATCCTTCAAATTCTTGGGCGAGATCAATAGCCGGCATGTCCGATGCTTCTGCCCAGCCCTCGACCGCCACCATCCCGTTAATCGCGTCAATTCCCACAACGACTTGTCCGGGGAGGGCGCGGGCTGCGGTTTTTACGAGGTCCGGGTCACGCAGTGCCACGGTTCCGAGAATGACCCGGTCTATGCCGGCTTCTAGCCAGCGATCAATGTCGGCGCGGGTCCTGATGCCGCCGCCGAGCTGAACAGGCACCTGGGTCGCGTCAAGAATCCGGTCAACGGCGTGGGCGTTTGTTGCGCGCCCATCGAAGGCTCCGTTCAGGTCAACGACATGGAGCCGTTCGAAGCCCATATCTGCGAAGCGAGCCGCCTGGTCGCCGGGATCGCTATTGAACGTCGTGGCCTGATTCATGTCCCCCTTGATCAGACGAACGCACTGGCCGTCTTTCAGATCAATGGCGGGGTAGAGTTGGAAATCGGTCATGGTTGCCACAGCACAAAATTTGTCAGGAGTTGCAGCCCGGTTGTCTGGCTCTTCTCCGGGTGGAACTGGGTTCCGAAGATATTATCACGGCCAATCGCGGCGGTGATAGATCCGCCATAATCGGCGGATGCGATCCGGGCATTCTCCTCTTTGACCCTAATTGCATAGGAGTGGACGAAGTAGACATGGGGGTCGGTTCCGAGGTTCTCGAGAAGTGGGTGAGGGGAGGCGATTTCCAGTTCATTCCATCCCATATGCGGGACGGCGAGATTTCCGACCGGGGTGATGCGGTCGACTGTTCCGGGTATCCATCCGAGGCCGCCTGTCTCTCCGTCTTCAAGGCCGGTATCCGCCATGAGTTGCATGCCGACGCAGATTCCGAGGAAAGGCTTTCCCTTCTCGATGACCTGTTCTGTAAGGCTCTCGATCAATCCATCTTTTGCGGAGAGTTTCTCCATGCAGTCTGCGAAGTGGCCGACGCCGGGCAAAACGATCCGGTCGGCATGGCGGAGGGCATCGGGGTCCGATGTCAGCCTGACCTCCCGCGTTTTCGGCGCATTATTGGCCGCGACCCGAAGCGCTCTGCTTGCAGAGTGCAGGTTTCCAGATCCGTAATCGATGAGCGCGATCGTCTTCATGGGCGCTCTTTAGGACCTAAGCCAGCGCGGTGCAATTGAGCGAAACCGCCTCTTGTTCTAAATTCGGATAGAAGGGGACGTGTTATGAGAGTATTTGTCCTGGCATCGATGATCGCACTTGCTGGTTGCATGAGTGCGCCTTCGGATACGACCGAGACCACCGAACAGTCCAATTCACAGGACCCCAGGGGGATTGGATCGTCTCCGCCTCGGGGCATTGCCAGCCGGGAGCCCGTGTTTCAGCCAACTGAATTGCCAGAGGAGCGCTGTTCGGGGCAGGGATATCACTGCGTCCGCATTGTTTATGGCACAAATCGAGATCGCCTTCCGTTCGATGCCGGGGGGCAAATGGGCTATGGAACCGAGCCGGAGCAATTGGATACGGCTTATGAGGTCCCGGAGGATCTGCTGCAGCTGCCGACGACCACGAGGCTGGAAACGGGCGAAGTGATTGTGACGATCCCGGCAACGCACCAGCCGGGGGATCCGATCCGCCGAAAACGAAGCGATCGTGATGCTGTCAGTGAAGATGAGCGGTCGGACCTGTTTTCCTTTTTGAGACCGCCGGAGCCGTTCTATTCCTATGAGGGATTTTCGAGCGTCGTGACGCAGCTCTTCGAGGAAGCAGATGACAAGGATGCCCTCCTACATGTTCACGGCTTCAATGTTTCTTTCAGAAACGGCGCATTTCGATCTGCTCAGCTGAAAAGCGATACGGGGTTTGAGGGCCCGGTGTTCTACTTTTCCTGGCCGTCGAATGCACGGGTGCGGGAATACTTCAACGACCAGATTGACGGTGACATGTCTGCCCGGGCTTTGGCCAACTTCCTGATTCAAGTGGAAGAACAGCTTCCCGATGAAGGCGAGATTCATGTGATTGCTCACAGCATGGGAACACGGGTTTTTTCCCAGGCTGTTGCGCTGCTTCGGGATTCGGATGCCTGGGAGGGAAGGGATGCCGAGAAAAGCGGTCCATTGTTCGGTGCGGTGATTCTTGCAGCTGGCGATCTCGACAGCGGGTTGGCTCAGGAGTGGCTGGGTCCGCCGGGTGAACTTGCCGAGTCGGTGACCTTTCTGACGTCGAGGAATGATCGCGCTGTGGCATTCTCCGGGTTTCTGCGAAATGTGTTTCTCAGGGATCCCCGGCGCCGAAAGCAACGGATCGGTTATTTCAGGCCGTCGGACGGACCGGTTGTTTTCCCAGGGGTGAATGTATTCGAC
>JBCCIW010000103.1:0-10001 GCA_039028055.1 Pseudomonadota bacterium
GCCGCCAAAACACTGTCTCTCAGGCGGCGGGCTTTTTTCTGTCGTTCACGTTTTTCAAAGGAAAATACATCCAACAATCCCATTGCGAGCTGCCTTCGTATACTTGTCAAATGTCCAACTTAGCCGGTAGCTGTTGGAAAATGAGGAAATTCGTCATGCTTCGTTACGCGATACTCGGCTTGATCGCCAGCGCAATTGTGACCGGTTGCACACCGATCCGTTCATTTCACGGTTACTTCCCCGATGAAGCGCAACCGAATGAAATAGAGCCGGGCGAGGATACGCGGTCCACAGTGCTCGCAAGGCTGGGAACGCCATCGACCCAGAGCATCTTCGATGAGAACACCTGGTTCTATATCTCTTCGACGTCATCGAATTTCGCGTTCTTCAAGCCAAAGATCACGGAGCGCAAGGTTATTGCAATCCGTTTTTCGGAGGATGATGTGGTTGATGAGCTTGTGGAATATGACGCCGATGACGGCGAAGTGATTCAGTACGCTTCCCGGGAAACACCAACGCGGGGCCGCGAGCTCGGATTACTTGAGCAACTCTTCGGAAACGTGGGCACCGTGCGCCTGCCGAATACAGAAGACAACCTGCCAGGACAGATTCCCGGCGGCAGATAGTATTGTTCGTTCCCGGTCTCGCTGTGCAAGCCCATGGAACGCGCTCAAGGCTGATTTATTTTTGGCGATAAGCCGGGGATAGCCTAGGAACTATCCCACAGATGGAGCTGCGCTCTCTGCCTTTCGGTGAGGCCAACATTGAGGAGGCTGAGCTCGGGTCGGAACCCATTCGGGAATGATGAGGCGACGAGGAATGGCTTCGGTTCGCCTGCCTTGCGGATGCTGTGGAGGGATCGGGCCAGACGCTTGGCGTGGACATCCGGGGCGTCGAGCACCTTCTGCAGAGCGACGATCCGGCGGGAGAACCGCCGCGCCATGATGTGGACGGGCGTCGTACGGCGGGGCAGCTGGGAGAGATCCACGCCCTCGCCGAAATCCATCACTGGCGGCAAGAGGGAGAGGCTTGGCTGCCGCAGACGTGGAAACTCGATAATCTCAATGCCGTCAGGGGTCTGGGAGGCGTCTTCGCAGGGCGCATCGGCGGGTGCGACGCTCGGTCTGGGTCGCGGCTTTACCGGCGCGAGGTCAAGCTCCAGCGCTAGCACCATGATCAGCTTGCGGACGAGGCCTTCGAGGACTTTCAGCTTCGTGCTCGCCCGGCGGAGCTTCCACTTCACGGGACGGCGCAGCGACAGATGGATGCCCGTCCAGCCAATCAGGCTGAACACGACGAGGCCGATCTGCTCAATCGCCAGAGGAACAAGTGGATCATCCGTCCGCATGGGGAAAGTATGGGCTTAGGGCGAGATCGGTCGGATAGATTTTTATGTCTTCTTTCTGTGAAGGGATCGAATAGCCATCGACGATACTTCTCAGACGCGAAGTTTCCGTTTCGCCTTCCAAAACTGCTCGACGCGCTAAGCCTTAAGAACACCCAGAACAGCTGTTTCAACCAATTCCTGTGGATCGAGCCAGGGAAAGCCGCTGATCGTGACGAGATTATGTGAGATGCCGTTCAATGCGCATAAAAGCGATTGCGCTTTCAAGTTCAGAAGCGCTGGGTCGGTGTCATCTGCCGCGGCATCTGCAAGGCACTTGTAGATTAGCGAGAACCGGTCAATCGATGCTCCGTCTTCAACGAAGACACTCACATCCGATTGGGACACATCGCCAGACATAAAGACGAGGAAATAGTGCTCTCGGTGCTCGAGCCAGTAGCTCACATAGCCGAGTGCCACGGCCTGCAGTCGCGTAATGGCCGCATCCTCCTGAGACGCGATTTCATCAAGCTGATCGAACAGGGTCTGAAAACACATCGTCCCAAAGATGTCGCAAGACATCGATCTTCCGATCGAAATACTTGTAGAGCGTCATAACCGTGCAATTGGCTTCAGCTGCGAGCCGGCGCATCGACTTCAACGCCAGAACGCATCAATTGCCGAGGGAGTTGCAAATGACCACTCTTGATCCCCGTACACTCAGATTCTTCCGAATCCTGTTCATCGTTTCAGCGGTCTGGAACTTTGCCGGTGCTATCCCCGGGTTGATGGATACAAGCGGCATGTTCGAAAGAGAGTTTGGCCGTGCCCTGACGGATCCGGTTATGGTTGCCGTTTACCGCGGCGCCTGGGGAACAGCCTTTCTCTACGGGTTTGGTTTCCTGATGGCGGCCGCCAATCCGGTTAAACACACCGGGATCGTATTGATGGGCGGAACAGGCAAAGCGCTCTTCGCGCTCAATTTATTGTTCATGTATCTCAACGGCTGGACGTCACCTTTTGCGATGGTTGTCATAGCGGGTGATGTGGCGTTCATCGCACTCTTCGCGCTCTACTTCCTGCAATTGAGAAGAAGCGGGCATTTGATCCTCTAGTCAGGTCAGTATCCGGACAATAAGTGGAATTCGTTGAACCAGATCGCAGGCCCCAAAGAGTTAGCGTCTACAACTGCTCGGATTGAAAGACTACTCTGCGGCGAGGCCGATACCGGTGGGCGTGTTGCCGAGCTCTTCGGCGATGCGGCGCGCCAGACGGCAAGCGACTTCGGTCTTGTCGAGGCGCGGCCAATGGTCAATCTCGGTGCCGGTAATCAGGGCGACCTCGTTGCGGCTGCCGCCCATAACGTCACCGGACACATCATTGGCGACGATCCAGTCGCAGCGCTTGCGTTTCAGTTTTTCGCGGGCGTTGGCTTCGACATCGTTGGTCTCGGCGGCGAAGCCGATGACGAGGTCCGGTCGCTTTGTACGCTTGCGGGCAATGGTGGCAAGGATGTCGGGATTTTCAGCGAGGGCGAGCGCTGGCGTGTCCTTGCTCTTGCCCTTGAGTTTCATCTTCTTTGCAGCGCGATCGGCAGGTCGCCAGTCAGCAACGGCGGCGACAGAAATGAATACGTCTGCTGGAAGAGCGTCTTCGCAGGCGGATAGCATCTCACGGGCTGTCTCCACGCTGACGCGGTCAACGCCCGTCGGCGCAGCGAGGGATACCGGACCGGAGACGAGTGTCACCTTCGCGCCGAGGTCAGCCAGGGCACCAGCGATGGCGTAGCCTTGCTGGCCTGAGGAATGATTTGAGAGAAAGCGAACCGGGTCGAGCGGCTCGCGGGTCGGGCCGGCGGTGACGAGAACGTGCCGTCCAGCAAGGACATCGCTTGCCGTAAGCTTGCGCTCGATCTCGGCGGCTATAACATCCACCTCCGGCAGGCGGCCGGGGCCAAATTCTCCGCAAGCCATGGTGCCTTCGTCAGGATCCATGACGGTCACACCATCGGCACGTAGTTGAGCGACGTTGCGCTTTGTGGCGGCATGGTCCCACATGCGGACATTCATTGCGGGGACCATCATTACCGGCTTGTCGGTCGCGAGAAGCGCGGTGGAGGCGAGATCGTTTGCGAGGCCGGCAGAGGCTTTTGCCATCAAATCAGCGGTGGCGGGGCATACGACGACGAGGTCCGCGGATCGCGAGAGCTGGATGTGGCCCATCTCCGCTTCGTCGTCGAGATCGAAGAGTTCAGTAAAGACCTTCTCGCCGGACAGAGCCGACACAGATAGAGGGGTCACGAATTCCGATCCGCCCTTTGTGAGAATACAACGGGACGCAATACCTCTCCGGCCAAGCTCCCGGATCAATTCGAGGCTCTTATAGGCAGCAATACCGCCGCCGATAATGAGAAGGACGCGTTTCTCCATTATGGGCCTTCAAATGCCAGTCTCGGGCCATTCATGCCAGCAAATCCTGAAAAAACCGATGATAAATGGGATCAAATCGCCGCGATTTGGCGCGATCAGCCCTCGACGCCGGTGCTCCGCGTGGAAGATAGCTGACCACCGCGATAGACGGCAATCTCGCTTTCCGGAGCTTCGCCCAGTCTGATCAGGTTCGGCCCATAGCCGCGAGGCGACGCCGTATCTGTATGCCCAGCGGCAAACTCGGCTGGGTCAACGAAAATGATCTTGCTGCGCCGGTTCACAATCGTAATGCCGTCGGGTGTTTCGGCGTCGAGCAGTGCGCCATCGGCCTTAATGATCCGAACCTCATCGGCTTCCGCCGTGGTTGGCAGGGTTAATACCGAAATCAGGACCGCGCCGACGGCCCCGAGCCAGAGCCGCAATCGCTCCTGATTGTCATCGTCACGCAGCCAAATGATTAATCGTTTCGAAATCATAATGGCAGATTAGGCCGTTCCCTAACCTTCCGCCAAGCCTGTTCGCGCGCGGCGCGATCTCAGTTCTGGTTAATTCTCCACGATGATTCCGGCGATCAGAACCGCGATCAGGCCAATCAGGGCGAACCATCCCCACCAGGGCGCAAAACGCTCACGCTTTGGAGGCTCCGTCGGCATGGCGTTCACCTTGGCGACGGCCTGCTCCATCGCATCCATTATCTGGGGGAGGCGTTTCAGTCGATCCGAGACCTCGCGGACGTTGTCGCGAACGAGTTTGGCGGCTCCGGCGGGCCCGAGCTGGGTGCGTATCCATTTCTCCACGACGGGCTCGGCGGCCTTCCAGATATTATGAGTTGGGTCGATGCTACGGGCGACGCCCTCGACTTGAACCATCGTTTTCTGGAGCAGAACGAGTTCGGGGCGCAAATGCATGCCGAAAATGTGTGTGATGTCGAAAAGCTGGAGCAAGAGCTTGCCCATCGAAACATCTTCAGCGGCCTTGCCGTGGATAGGCTCACCGACTGAGCGAAGTGCCTGCGCAAAGTCGTCAACGGACCGATCGGCCGGAACGTATCCCGCTTCGAAGTGGACTTCTGCGATGCGGCGATAGTCGCGTCGGAGGAAGCCATAGAGAATTTCAGCCAGGAAGCGGCGTTCGTTCAGACCGATGCGACCGACAATTCCGAAATCGACGAGAGCTATTCGATGATCCTTTGTGAGGATCATGTTTCCCTCGTGCATGTCGGCATGGAAGACACCGTGATAGATCGCATGCGTGAGAAAGCCGCGCGTGACGGCGTTAGCAAGCTCCGGCTTCTTGTTGACGCCGTGCAGTACATCCGGATCGGTCATCGGTGTGCCATCGACCCAGCTAGTGGTGAGGACGCGCCGACCGGACCGCTCCCAATCGACCGACGGCACAAGGAAGTGGCCATCATCGAGGGTCTTCTCGCGCATTTCATCGGTAGCCCCAGCTTCGAGGGTCAGGTCGAGTTCTTTCTCCATTGCGGCAGCAACCGTGTCCACAAAGGCAATCGGTTCCATCCGGCGACTTTCGGCAGAAGTGCGCTCCACGTCACCTGCCGCGCGCTTCATGGCCCGCAGTTCGCGGCGAATCTGCTGCTCCACGCCGGGGCGAAGGATTTTGACCGCCCATGTTCCATCATCAGTCTTCAACTGGTGAACCTGGGCTAGAGAGGCTGCCGCAATAGGCTCGCCGAGTTCGGGGAAGAGCTTATCCGCCTTATCAGGTTGGAACTCCTCGCGAAGCGCTGCGCGGGCCTTGTCCATGGAGAATGGAGGAAGGCTGTCCTTCAAGCGGGATAGGTCCTGGGTCGTATCAACACCGAAGACGTCCGGTCTCGTCGCAATGAACTGCCCAAGCTTGATGTAGGCGGGGCCAAGGCTTTCGAGCGCCTTCGCAAGCCTTTCACCGGGCCGCCCTCGGGCTCCGCCGGTCAACAGGCGGAGAAGCCTGCCAACGCCGAGCGCGGGTGCGGGCATACGCGACTTGTACTCATTTGGCAGCACCACGTCGTGACGGGCCAAGGAAACACCTGCCCGCAACAGGCGGCCATAATCGGCAATCGCAGCAAACATCAGATCGCCCAACCCGTGTGCAATGCAGCGATACCGCCGGAGAAGTTTGTGACGGCGACTTTGGAAAAACCCGCTTCGTCAATTTCGCCCGCGAACTCTTCCTGCTTCGGGAAGCGGCGAATGGACTCGATCAAATACTGATAGCTCGCCCGATCTCCGGCGATGATACCCCCCATCGGAGGGATCACGGCAAAGCTGTAAGCGTCGTAGGCGCGCTGGAAGAGCGGCGCTGTCATATGAGAAAATTCAAGAATGGCGAGGCGACCACCGGGCTTCAATACGCGGCGAAAATCCTTGAGAGCATTCATCCGCCCTGCAACGTTCCGTATTCCGAAGGCAATCGTCAGTGCGTCTGCGGACGCATCCGGAAATGGCAGGGCTTCCGCGTCGCCGCAAACCCATTGAAGGCGATCTCCGAACTCCGCCATATCCTTACGCTTACGACCGGCGGCGAGCATGGCGTCGTTGATATCGCATATGGTGGCCGTCGCCGGGTGGGATGCGCCTTTGCGGCCCGCAACCTTATCGGCTCGTTGCAGGAAGGCCTTTGCAAGATCGCCCGTTCCACCAGCGACATCAATCAGGTGTTCGCCGGGCTGCGGATTGAGGCGGGCCATGGTGTCAGCTTTCCAAAGACGGTGGACCCCCGCCGACATCAGGTCATTCATCAGATCATAGCGAGACGCAACAGACCGAAACACGCCTTTGACGCGTTCGACCTTTTCATCGGCCGTCACATCTTCGAAACCGAAGCTGACACTCTCGTCTTTTGTCTCTGCCATCGCCTCGGACCTATACATTCCGTTGGTTTACAAAGCTATATGATGCATCCCGGCGCGTGAGAAAGGCTGATCGGACGGTTGGCCGCAGGAGAGCGCTTATCCGGCCTTAATGCGCTTAAGCGGACGGTTGAAAGCCCTGAACCTCTGGCTTGCTTGCCGTACGCCGCCATCCGCTCGGCAGCGCCAGTAAAAGCGATGATGCCACGAAGATCGACGAATAGGTCCCGACGATGACGCCCCAGATCAGCGCGAATGACATCCCGCGCAGGACCGGGCCACCGAGAACAAAAATCGCCAACAGGGCGAGCAGTGTCGTTCCAGATGTCAGCAAGGTTCTGGAAAGCGTGCCATTCAAAGCGAGATCGATCAGCTGACGGCTCTCCATCTTCTTGTATTTCCGAAGCTCTTCCCGGACCCGGTCAAACACAACGACGGTGTCGTTCATCGAATAGCCGACGATCGTGAGTAGTGCGGCGATGGTGGACAAGTTGAATTCGAGCTGCAGGCCAGCGAAAACGCCGATTGTCAGGATCACATCGTGAATCAGCGCCGCTACCGCGCCGAGGGCGAAGTGCCATTGAAACCTGAACGAGATGTAGACCATCATCAGGATCAGCGCGATGGAGAGCGCGGTGATACCAGCAGTGAGTAATTCTCCGGACACTTTCGGACCAACAGTTTCCCGACCGCGAACTTCAAGACCTGGATAGGTTTCGGATAGGGTGTTCGTTATGAGATCTGTCGCTTCCTGCTGAACCGCTTCGGGGTTTTCACCTTCTTCGGCGTCCTGGGTTGGAATCTTCACGACGAAGACCTGCGCCGCGTCGACGCCCGTTCCGCGCGCCTCGGTGATCTCGGCTCCATTAAACTCAAGATCAAGAAGCGTGCTTCGAATATCCTCAACCTCAACGCCCGCAGGCTTGGACGTCTCAATGACAGACCCGCCCTGAAAATCGATTCCGAAATTGAGCCCTTGGGTCATCAACAGGAAAATCGATAGAGCGATGGCGGCCAGAGAAAACAGGAAGGATGGCAGGCGAAGCCGCATGAAACCGAGATTCGTCTTGTCGGGGACGTAGCGCATCAACATCGTTTCAGTCTCCTAAATCGCAAGCTTCTTGGGCCGGGCTCGATTGAGCCATAGCGACGTAAACCAGCGGGTAACGACGAAGGCCGTGAACACGGACGTCAGAATGCCGATAGCCAGGGTGACAGCGAAGCCCTTCACAGGCCCGGAGCCGAACGAATAGAGCATGGCTGCTGCGATAAACGTCGTAATGTTCGCATCTAGAATGGCTGACAATGCGCGTTCGTAACCCGCCTGTACGGCGGTCATCGCACCGCGCCCCGACCGGGATTCTTCGCGAACGCGTTCGAAGACGAGGACGTTCGCATCAACCGCCATACCGATCGTCAGGATGATGCCCGCAATGCCCGGCAGGGTGAGCGTCGCGCCGAGGCCAGAAAGTGCGCCAAGGATCAACATGATATTCGCCATCAGGGAGAGAACGGCGTAGATGCCGAGGCGGCTGTAGGCGATGATCATGAAGACAGCGACGAGGATCAGGCCAATGATCGAAGCGGTAGATCCAGCACGGATCGAGTCTTCTCCAAGGGTCGGCGAAATTGTACGCTCATTGATAAACTGGATTTTCGCCGGAAGCTCACCGGCTTCGATGATGGCAGCAAGATCCTGGGCTTCCTCAATTGTGAAATCGCCAGTGATCTGGACATTGCCGCCGAGTATCGGCTGCTGAATACGCGGCGCGGACATGACGCGCTCGTCGAGCACAATGGCGAACTGACGACCGACATTCTGCGCGGTGGCGTCGCCGAAGCGTTTTGCGCCCGCGGCGTTCAAGCGGAACGTCACAATGACAGAGTTGGTGCCCTGGGTATCAAACTCCTGGGCTGCTGTGGCGATATCCGATCCGGTGACAATCGGCGTATTGTTGATGAGTAGCGGAAAGCCAGTCTCCGTATCGTTCAGAAGCGTATAGCCGGGGCGCACCCGTCCGCCGATGGCTGTTTGGATATCCGTCTCGGAGATGCTGACGAGGTTGAAGGTCATGCGACCCGCCTGGCCAAGAATGGTCTTGATCCTCTGGGGGTCGGCCTCACCGGGGCTTTCTAAGACGATGCGATTGTTCCCCTGGGGCTGAACAGAGATCTCGCTCACGCCATCAGGGTCGATCCGGCGGCGCACAATCTCGATTGTCTTGCTTTGTGCGTCCCTGATCGCGGCCTCACGGGCACCTGCGGTCATCGAGATGGAGAAACGCCCATTACCATTGTCCTGAACGTTGTACTCGCGCTGACCGCCGATCGCGCCCTGCATCGGGGGGTTGATATCACGCAGGCGACGAAGCGCCTCGTCAGACTGTTCAGGATCTTTTAGTCTGAGCGATATGACACCGTTGCTCTGTTCCAGCGGATCGCGCGTGACGCGTGGCCGATCACCAAGGGCTGCCACAATATCGATCTGGAAATTGGAAAGCCGGTTCGCGACCACTTCCTCGGGCTCTATCTCCATCAACAGGTAGACCCCGCCCTGGAGATCGAGGCCGAGTTTGACCTTCTTGTTGGGAAAGAGGCCCGGCCACCATGACTCTTCGGCCGCAGCACGTTCTTCCTGGAAAGCTGCAAGGTCCACAGCCGACTGGGACCGCGGCTGCTCCGGCGCAACGCCCATGAAGCTGTTTGGTAGCGCATTCGGCAGCGCCAGCATCAAACCGATCAGCAACACCGAAAGAATGGTGCCGATTTTCCATGTCGAAAAGTGCAGCATGGGCGTCTTGCTCCGCTACGCGTGTCTTAATCAGGCTTGGCGTCGTTGGCGGCGACGAGCTGGCCTTTGCCGCGAACGTCGGCGACCATGCTCTTGACGAGGCGCGCGCGCACACCGTCGGCGAGTTCGATAGTCAGTTCGCTGTCGGCCACTTTGGTGACCTTACCTATAAGCCCACCCGTCGTGACGACGGTATCGCCGCGCTTGATCGCCTCGATCATCTCCCGGTGCTGCTTCGCGCGCTGTTGCTGTGGACGAATAAGCAGCAGCCAGAACAGCGGGAGAAGAATTAGGAATGGCAGGATCGACTGGAATATCGCTGCGCCCGCTGAAGGCTGCGTAACAAGAAACAGGCTCGTCACACCTGACAGATCGTTTACGGCCATGGAACCGCCTTTCGAAATAGCGTTCTGGGCGACGTGTATATCGCTGCCACCCCTTCAGAATCTACCCCACCACATAAGGAGGCTACAGGACTTTGGAAACCCCGCTTCGCAGCGGCGTATGCTGCACCGTCGGCTGGGCCGATATGCGTTCTGCAGATCGTGCGAACACAGTGAGCATATTCCGGTCTGGCTCTGCAATAGGCGCAACACAAATACC
>JBCCIW010000104.1:0-9984 GCA_039028055.1 Pseudomonadota bacterium
GGCGGTGAAGTCAGCCAGCGCTCTTCCAGCGCCGAGGACCTCACACGCACAATCCTCGATGCGGATGCGCGCCTGAAGGCACAGATTACGCTGCAGGGAAGGCTGGAGGATCTTCTCGCCAATCGCGACGGTGAACTGTCCGACTTTCTCCAGATCGAGCGGGAGCTTGCGAGGGTCACCGGCGACATTGAGTCGATTACTTCCAACTTGAAGGCCCTGCGCTTGCGTGTGTCCATGTCTGAGCTGACCGTCAGCTATGAAACTGAGCGAACGGTAGTGCCGGGCGGACGTCGTAATCCGTTGGCGAGAGCGTTCGGAGATTTCTTCTATAATCTCTCCGACGCGCTGGCCTCCGTGATTACCTTTTTCGCCATCGCGCTGCCATGGCTGCTGGTAATCGGCATCCTGCTCTTCATATGGCTGAGAGCCATCTGGCCATGGGTGCGAAAGCGCCGCGAAAAGGCCTAACGCTGCAAGAAGGCGGCCCGCTCTTTTTTCGAGAGCGGCCGCCACTTGCCTTCCTTCAGCCCACAGAGCTTCAGCGGACCGATCCGAACCCGGAGCAAGTCCACGACTTTCAGATCGACGAGATCACACATTCTCCGGATTTGGCGGTTCCGCCCCTCGCGCAGGACGAACCGTAGCCGCCCGCCGCCCATCTCTGTCACTTTGGCAGGCTTCAGCCGTCGATTATCGAGCTCCAGCCCATGGCGGAGGTTTGCGAGCGTCTCCGGCGTGACATCACCCTTCACCTTCACCACATATTCTTTCTCAAGCTGGCTTTCCGGCCCGATAATCGCCTTTGCCAGAACGCCGTCTTCAGACAATAAAAGTAACCCTCTTGAATCCATGTCGAGGCGGCCGAGGGCGGGGAGGGAGGCATTGCGCGGCGGTGGTCTACCGGTGCCGGAGAGATTGGCCCGGGTCAGCAGCCGCGCCGCAGGTATCTGTCCATCCTCCGGCTGCGCGGAAACGATACCGACGGGCTTATGGATCACGGCGGTGAACTTCGCATCGAGCTTCTTCGCGGCTTTTTGCCTAAGCGTCAGGGTTTGACCGGGCAGGATCTTGTGCCCCGGCGACGAGATCGTCTCGCCGTCAATAACAACCATACCGCCTTCGATCAGCGTCTCGGCCTCCCGGCGGGAACAAAGGCCGGACTGGCCCATGAACTTGTTCACGCGCTGAGGCTCGTCCCCGGTGTAGGTTCTGGAGACGCTCATCGGTTGATCCGCCGCGCCAAATAGGTAACGGCATAGTCCTGCTCGAAGGTGTGCGCTCCGACTTCCTCGAAGCCGAGGCGTTTATGAAACCGGAGAGAAGCCGGATTGGGTGGCACTGAATTCACCTCACATCCAATTATCGGAACCAGATCCGAAAAAGCATCAAAAATGGTCTTGTACAGCTGTTCGCCGATTTTCCTGCCACGAGCGTCCGTTGCGATTGCAATGCGGTCGACATAGACGAACGTCTCATACCTGTCGGCAAACCAGTTGAAATTCGAGCCGTCATAGTCTGCATCAGGCAAATGCAGAAGGACGAACCCGAGTGCCTCGCCGGCTTCGCCCACTGCTACATCGCAACGCCCAATGCTAATGATCTCCGCCAACCTTTCTTCCGTGACTGCCCCGACGCCGGGTTCGCTCGCGACATTTATGGCGTGCAGCGACGCAAGATCGTCGTTGCGGTAAGGGCGGATTTCAATTGTCATTTCTGGCTCGTGTCGGCCCATGAATACAAAGTCAAGCAGGTGGAGCGCTTGAAACCAACCACCGCTTCAGTGATATGCTTGCACCTGTGGGACCTAACCTGCCAAGGCAAACAGTAACGAAAGCGCAGCGGACAACCGTCATCCGCGGGATCGTCCTCGCGACGGTTTTCTCGATCGCATATGCCCTGCTTGACGAAACATTATTGAAAAACAATATCGTCACGGTACGGGAAAGGGTATTCCAATGTCCAGCACACCCCTGAATCCGGCTCGGTTGGCCGTTGAATCCGCAGCTATTTTTCTGTCTGTTTTTCTTGCATTCGCAGCCGATCAGTGGCGCGATGACGCGAATGACCGCGAGCGCGCCCTGGATGCGCTGAACCTCGTTAGGGTCGAGTTGGAACAGAATCTCGGTGAACTGCAAAGTGCCATCGGCACGCGTCAGGAAATGTTCGAACAGTATAATGAAGGTCTTCGCCAGCTCATTGACGACAACGAATACCCTTACGATCTGCCAAGTGTGATCATGCCGGAAATCACGACAATCGCCTATGAGCTGGCAACGGATTCCAGCGCTGTTGCGAAGGTTGATCCCGATCAATTGGTTATCATCGCCCGAGCTTACGAAGCGCTGGAAGGCGTTCGGCGCAACGAAGTGTTTCTAAGCAATCGCAATGCCCAGATCCGATATCGGGACGGAGAACAATATCTGTCGGGCCACGTTTTTTATCTGAGCAGTGCTATCAGGCTGGAGCCACTGGCCGCTCGCCATATTGAAGCAGCACTTGCGGCGCTTGATACCTGATCAAGTAAGCGTCAGTGGCCTCGCCTCGCCGTCGATGATGATCTACTGCTGGGGAATGCGTATAGCACTGCTTCTCTTGGCGGCCTGTTTTACCTCGGCAACGGCTCACGCAGCCTGCGAATATCGCCCCGAATGGCGCGCTCGGGATGTCGCGACCTACGTTACCGATGCTGAGACATGTCTTACCGAGTTGAAGGATGGCTACTGGTTTGACGAAGCGGTCGAGCGCGAAGTCTTCGATCGCGTCAACTCGGCGCGCGCAGATGCAGGACTTGAACCGTTGGCAGTTCGCCAGGCACTCTTGCGTCCGGCGCGGCTCCACAGTTTCGACATGGGTCAGGACATGTTCTTCTCCCATGACGGCCCCGATGGGCGATCGGTGTCGGACCGCGTGTCAGCGCTGGATCGGACACTCGTCCACTCCGAACTGCGGGAAAATATCGCCACCATAGGTGGCGCGTTCAACTGGTCCGACGCCGGAGAGATCCTGCACAACATTCTCTACAACAGCGACGGGCATCGGGAGAACATGTTGAGCCCGCGGCTGACCCATATGGCGATCGGCGTTGTCCGCACTGAGGACGGAGCCTGGATCACGCAGGTCTTTGCGCGGGTCGAAGGAGAGTTCAACCGGGACGTGCCTGCAGCATTCTCCCAAGGGGGGGCTTTGCCATCGGTCACCATGGCGGATTGGCGCTTTTCGGAGACCCTTTTAGAAAACGATGGCCAGGAGCATAGACTGTCGCTTCTCGATCCGATGCTTCGTGGAGAGGCGAGGCTTCTCGTTGTCGGGACACGTGCCATCGATGACTTCAGCTATCAGACAATCAAGCTTGCGGGACCGTCCATAACCCTGGCGGATTAGGAAGCAGAGCCCGCTTGACCCGCCGCGCGGGATCGTGGACGTCATGAATGATAAAAGGTGATCGCAATGTCAGAACAAGAGCCATTCATCGTTGCCCTAAGTGGCGGGTCTGGATCCGGGAAGTCCACGCTGTCCGATGCTCTGGTGGATCGCCTCGGCCGGGAAGCCGTCGTCCTCTTTCACGAAGACGCCTATTATTGGCCGAGAGACCACTATCCAGTCTCGATGCCCGCCTCTGCGATCAATTACGATCACCCGGAATCAAAGGACACCGAATACCTAATTCGCGATCTTACACATCTCAGGGCCGGCGAGACGATCGAGCAACCCATTTATGATTATGCGAGCCACGACCGATCATCGACGGAAACCCGCCGGATTTCCCCGGCCAAGGTTGTTCTTCTGGAAGGCATCCATGCGCTGTCCATTCCCGGGACGGACCATCTGATCGATCTCAAGGTCTATGTCGATACGCCTGACGACCTTCGCCTCGCCCGCCGTATCCGTCGTGATGTTGCAGAGCGGGGCAGGGAACTGGAAGGGGTTCTGTCGCAGTATATGAACACGGTTCGACCGGCCCACTACGCCCACACCTTTCCGGCAAAGTTCGTCGCGGATCTTGTGATCGCCGACGAAGGGCTCCCCGCATTCGGCGATGTGCGGCCGTCAGAGGTGGCCCTTGAGCGCATGGTCTCGCCCGTTCTCGAACGGCTGCGGTCCGCGGGAGTTATCTAGAAAAGCCCGCTGAATCTATAAGGGCGGCGAATGCGTCCTCTGACGGTTCCGGGGCGACCCTGGTCGCGTTGGCAACGAACGTCATAAATCAGCCGTCGGTGTCCCGCCACTTGCTGGAGACAGCCCGCCGATATTGCCACGCAATCGGCTGCGCTCCAAAAGCGCCTTCAGCGCAACAAGGTGAGGCAGCTCGACAAGCATCCCGATGATCAGCGCTGCGTAGACAATGGGTTGGTCTGGAATAACCACCAACGTGAGAGCGAGCATCAATGGCGCGTTGCGGGCCGCGGTGGTCATGGTGAGTAGAACGCGATCTTCATAAGCAAGTCCCAAGAGTTTTGAGAGCCCCTCGCTAAGCAAGTAAGTTGCTGCAAAGAATAGGAAGATTGCGCAGAGTATCAGAGGCACGACGGTCGCATGCACCACGAGTGTTGTGATATTGGCTGCACAGATCTGTCCGACCAATAATGCCAACAAGACTGGCACGAGGATGGAGACAATCGACAAGACAAGATCGAATTGGTGCGGCTTGAGCAGGCGCTCCAGAACAGCACGCATGCCTACGGCCGCTACCAGCGGCAGCAAAAACCACTGCCAGACCGTTTGGGCAATATCCCCAGAAGCAGCGCCGATCTGATCGACGCCGAACAGGTTTAGATACACCGGATAGAGCAAAAGCTGGACGATCAAATTGATCGGCAACAGCGCTGCGCCAAGGGCAGTGTTCCCCTTCGCCAGGCGGGTAAACCCCAGAAACCAGTCGGTACATGGTGCTGAAAAATAGATCAGTAAACCGATGAAAAAGAGAGGCTGGCCCGCAAGGAAGATCGACGCGATTACAAATCCCAAAAGAGGTATGATAACGAAGTTTGCGACCAGGGCGGTGGCAATGAACGAGACGCGCCCAAGGCTCGCCAGCAGGTTCTGAAAGCGTACTTCGAAGAGTAACAGGAAGACAAAAACGAGAAGCGTTATGTCTATCCCGCCGGCTAGCGCCGCCCCGCGTTCCGGTGAGGTAATGCCGAAGACGGACCCCAAGACAATCGCCCCTATGAGGGCGACCGCTGCACCGCGCCCGGACATAAATTCGCCAGCATCTCGCAGAGATTGGGTCAGCACACGCACTCCCCTTCGCAACAGCTCAAATCATCGAGCAGGAAGCCCTTATCGGCATATTCGGCGATCACCGGGCTGTACTGACCCCAGCGGCTCAGTATCTCGCTGACGACGACGGCGAAGCGCTGGCGATACTTATAGATGAAGCAGAAAATGGCCCGCTCATGCTGGACGTTTGGACCCACCAGAAAGACGTTTTTATGTATTGTGCTTTCGTCGCGATCCGTCAGGGCCGCATAGCCCGGTCTGAAATCGAACAGATCGCCAGCGAGCCCCTTGGCAATGTCAAAGCCGGTCGCATCAATCGCCGGATGCTCCAGCTCGAAAACTTGTTTGGCCGTGCGCACTTCATCTTCGCCGATGTGCACAGCAGCTTCCGAGATAAAGGCGGCTCGCCCCGTCTCCTGCAAATGGCGAACCCGGGAGAAACTGAACGGGCTCAGACCGTAGCTGGAGTCGCTCACGCGTTGCGCCCATGGTGCGCTTGCGTCCAGAACACTTACCGTTGAGCCGGCTTCGACGAGATTGTAGGCGGCTTCAATCCCGCTTTCTGCCCCGCCGATAATCACATGATGGCCTGTCGGAAGCGCTTCATATGACGTGCCAACGCGGACGGTGTTCGGAAGCGCCTTCTTGTACTGAAACTCGCCCCCAGCCCAGATGAGAACACGGCATTGCAGTTCGCCTTCACTGGTCGACAGGACGAAGCCGCCGGCGGGGTCGCGGGCGATATCAATGACCTCGACGCCCTCATCGATCTTGAGGTTGTGAACCCCTGCAACATCTTCCAGGTAGCGAACATACTGCTCTCCGGAGGGGTGCTCTTCCTGCAGGCCGAAAGCTGGCGAACTGTCCGGGGTAATCGCGTTCAGGTCTACGGCACCGAAGAAATTTCCGGTGAAGGAAGGCGAGATAAACCGGGTCTCATTTGGCCACTGCAAGAAGCTTTCGCCGATGCGCCCGCGCTCAAGGATCAGCGCCGGAATGGCACAACGAGACAGCAAAGCGCCGACGCCGATACCGGCTGGCCCTGCGCCTATGATGATCACGGGATGTTTTTTCATGGGCGCTTGGGTCTATTTTTGAGTATTCGTGATCAGAAAAAGACTGGTTTTGTCGCAATCGGCTGTCCGCGACTGCTCCGCCCTTCTGCTACTGTCAGCTATGTTACTCTATAACATCTGTCAAGCTGGCTTCCGGAAGTTCGGGATGTGATCCGATAGAGCTTCCAGGCACGCGGCTGCGCCGGGCCCGAATTTCACCGATCCATGTTTCAAAGACATTCAGCGCGAACGTCCACAAAGCCGCGGAGAGCGGCCGCGAAAAAGAGCAGCTGACGGAATCACCACATCCTCGAAATCACCCAGTCTCCGGCGCCCATCCGCCGTATTCGCTTCCCATTCTGAAAACTGATCACTTTGGAGGACGCACCCATGAAAAAGAACTGGCCCAAATCTCTGCTCGCGCCGCTCTTTGCGCTTGCCCTGCCGTTCGCGGCAACCGCGAAAGAAGCTCCACCTCTCTCATCTGACATTCAGCCCGCGGTCCTCACCGGCGATGCCGGGGTTCACTC
Source organism: Pseudomonadota bacterium (assembly GCA_039028055.1). GTDB lineage: Bacteria > Pseudomonadota > Alphaproteobacteria > Caulobacterales > Hyphomonadaceae > CALLCD01. Next base: position 6,806 of record JBCCIW010000104.1, read on the forward strand.
CTATATCCTCCTCGACCGAACTGGCTCTATGTCCGGTATCTGGGACGAGGCGCTGAGTTCGGTAAACGCCTATGCAAATTCAGTGGGCGAGGAAGCCGATGGCGAAGCAGACTTTGATACAATCGTGAATCTCGCAGTTTTCGATGCCCAAGAAGGGTTGCAATTCGATGTCCTTCGACGCGGCGTGGAAGCTGAGGCCTGGACCGAAGTCACAAATGACGAGGCAAGTCCGCGGGGCATGACCCCGCTTTTTGACGCGATCGGACGGATCGTTGCCCTTGCTGAAGCCGATGCGCCGGAAAAGGCAGTGCTTGTGATCATGACCGACGGTCTTGAGAACGCGTCTCGGGAGATTACCGGTGATGGTGCCAAAGCGGCCCTTGATCGGGCCCGGGACCGAGGCTGGGAAGTCGTCTTCCTCGGTGCCGAATTCGCAAACTTCTCGGACGCGGAATCTGTCGGTGTGAGTCAGGACAAATCCATCGCCGTGGGGGCCGAGTATTTCAGCTCCACCATGGAGCGGCTCGGCAAGAAATCTCGCGCCTACGCCCAGGACGAAGCAGCCGAGATCGAGTTTGATGAAGAAGATCGCGCCCTGTCCGGAGAAGAAGACGTCAGACAAAGAACCGGCCAGCGGTAGAGCTTCCGTCGCAACCGGTCTTGTCGACCGATCGCGATCTGGAAGGCCCTTAAAGGGGTGAAGGGCACTGGACGGGCCCTCGCGCCAGAATGCGCGGGGGCTTTTTGTTGCCCTGGATAGCGTTTGTCTCTAGACCACGGCGTCAAATATACGGGGCAAGTCCATGAGCCAGAAGCTTCTCTTATTGCCGGGCGACGGTATCGGGCCGGAGGTGACATCCGCGGCGGCCCGGGTCGCCGAGGTCCTAGTTCCTGATCTTGTCTTGGAAGAAGCTCTTGTTGGAGGCGCGGCATACGATGCGGAGGGCGATCCGCTCACCGAAGAAACGCTTGCCAGGGCCAAAGCCTCTGACGCGATATTACTAGGGGCAGTGGGTGGCCCCAAATGGACCAATGTGCCGCGCGACAAGCGCCCGGAAATGGGATTGCTGAAGATTCGAAAGGGGCTCGATGTCTTTGCCAATCTCCGCCCCGCTTTCTGCTTCCCGCCGCTCGTCGAGGCATCCAGCCTGAAGCGGGAGCTGGTCGAGGGATTGGACATCATGATCGTCCGGGAGCTGACGAGCGGTGTTTACTTTGGAGAGCCCCGCGGCATTGAAACCGGTAATGACGGCGTACGTTACGGCTACGAGACCTCGCGCTACACGGAACCAGAAGTACAGCGCGTCGCCCGTGTGGCGTTTGACATCGCAAGAGGGCGCGGCGGACGCGTCGCCTCTGCTGAAAAGTCGAACGTCATGGAAAGCGGACTTTTCTGGCGAGAAGAAGTGACAGCGCTGCACGCCGCTGAAGGGGAGGGCATCGAGCTCTCGCATATCCTTGCCGATGCCTGCGCGATGGAGCTTGTTCGTGCGCCAAAGCAATTCGATGTAATTCTTTGCGGCAATCTCTTCGGTGACATTCTGTCGGACGCGGCCGCTATGTTGACGGGGTCAATCGGCATGCTGCCCTCCGCTAGCCTGGGTGCGCAGGGAACACCCGGGCTGTACGAGCCGGTCCATGGATCTGCCCCCGATATTGCTGGCCAGGGCATTGCCAATCCCTGCGCCACCATCCTCTCGCTCGAAATGGCCTTGCGCTGGTCCCTCGGCAAAACAGAAGAGGCTGATCGCCTGTTCGCCGCGGTCGATGCGTCCCTATCCAAGGGTGCGCGAACAAAGGATGTGGGCGGTACGCTGTCTACTTCGGAAATGACCGAAGCGGTCATCGCAGAACTCTAGACTAGGCCCACCGGCAACAGGAAGATGCGCGCAGGCAAGTAAACGTGGTCCTTTTTCGCTGCTAACATCCGAAGCCCCCGAACCCGCCAAAACGAAGCCCTCACCGTTCATTGAAAAGGCTGTTTGTCTAGTGAACCGAGGTCAGGCAGCTGCGCGCTGAAGACCTGGAGTATCCAACCCGGTCCGTACACCCCATATACTCAGGTAAACACCGAGGGATACCAGGGCGATCATGTTTGACAGCATGAACGCCAATGTGATCGGCGTACTTCCAAATGCAGGTAGAAAGTCACGTAGCACCACTGTACTCGCGACAAATAGAGACGCGAAAACACCCCACCCGGAGATAATCCGCGGAATCAAATTCGATCGCAAGAAGAGATAGAAGAAGCCAGCATTCGCGATGCTCGATAGCACAAGGCCCAAATGGAATGCGGTGTAATCTGACGTGGCCTGCAGTGCGGTGAGGAGTAGGCGCTGATCTCCTGTCGCGATGTCCTGATATGCGGCTCTGCTGGCAAATTCAGCAGCGTTCATCGCATGAACCGCGCCCATGAGAGAAAGGAATGCAGCTGTAAGCGTTGCGACCAGGCACCAAGCCGCCAGAATCATTCCGTACCGTTTCAGAAGGAAAAACAGTCCCAGCGCAAAAGATACATTCAGCGAAAATCCAAGACCTGAGAGATATGCTTTTGCCCGAAGTCGCGTCTCCGCCTGAAGCATGTTCTCCGCTGTTGCGGCCGGATCTGCTGAGAGATTGATATCAATGCCTTCAGCGACAAATACCGTGGTCAGTATACCGACGGCGATAAAGCTGAGAAACGTCAGGCCGGTGAAACGCGCAATTGATTTAGTCTCGAGTAGGCTGTCCATGTTCCGATCCTGAGTCCAATAACAGCTAACTCGCTAACATTATTATTGAATAACATAAAGAGTTTATTGAATTTCATATATTTAACCGTCCGGTCGGATTGTGACCAGGGGGGTGTGTCAATCCGAAATCAGGGGCGCGGGGCTAGCAGCCGCTTTGGCTTTCTCTTCCTTTTCCCAGCTGAAATCGGGTGTGATCCGCCGAGGTCGCCAAACCCCGAGGATTACATTCGCCACCGCGATAGCCATGACAATTGCAAGCGTCGCCCATTCCTGAGCGAGGAGCGTGTCGAGCGCTCCGATCTCTGCCGTTCCCGCTAGAATTTCTTCGGCTTTTTGTTTTGCGACAGACGCTTTCGACCCGACAATGCCAAGCGTGGCTTCGAACAGGAGAATGCCCGTCATAGCTTTCAGCCATACCCAGCCCTTGTTTATGAAGGGTTCGTGGAC
>JBCCIW010000105.1:0-9961 GCA_039028055.1 Pseudomonadota bacterium
AGACCCGATTTCAAGCCATCCTCATGGAATCCGGATCCCATCCATGCGCCTGCGAACCAGAGGCCGTTTTCACCATTGGTGCGTTTGATTTCCCTGACAGCGGCCTCGGCGGGGCGGTCAAATTGGGGATGGTCAAAAGTGAAACTCGAAAATGTCTTCTCCGGCGCTGGCGGGTCCTTCGGATTTAGGGTCACAAATAAGGGGCATTCTGTTGGCAGATTCTGCAGTTTGTTCATCCAATAGGTGAGGCATATTTCTTCCCTGTCCTGTTTCAGGACATTCCATGCTGCCCATGCAGATTTGCGCCGTGGCATAAGTGCGGGATCTCGGTGCAAATAAATCTGATTCGGTCGGTATCGTGCGGATCGAAGATTAAATCGTCTGTCCTCGAAGCTTTCATCCAGTACACTGAGAGATTGGTCAGAATGACTGGCCAGAATGACATGATCAAACAGGTGCTGCTGGCCATTCATGTCGTCTAGCTTTACTTGCCCCCCATAGGACGACACCTGAGTGATTTCCGTTTCAATTCGGATACGTTCGCCGAGTGCGTCGATGAGTTTTGTGACATAGGCTTGGCTGCCGTTTGTGACGGTCCGCCATGACGGACGTTCTTTGTGCATCAGGCGGTGATTGTCAAAAAATCGAAAGAAACTCAGAGCCGGGTATTCCAACAGCTTGTTCTCTGGTGTCGACCAGATTGCTGCTCCCATAGGAAGGATATAGTTTTGCCTGAAATCTTCATCGAAGCCGTGTCGATCCAGCCATGCTCCGAGGGTGGTATCATCGACTTTACCCTTTTCGAGCTCGGCGCGGGCGATGTCATTGAACCTAAGGATTGTTCTCCAGAAACGGTGAAAATCTGGGCGGAGGAGGTTTCGTTTCCAGGCGAAAAAGCCTTTTAAATGGGACGCCCATTCGTAGCCTTCGGGGTTTGAGACGGCGAAGCTCATATCGCTTTTTTGAGTGGCGACGCCAAGCGAGTCGAAGAAGGCTATGAGATTGGGATAGTTCAATGCGTTATAAACAATGAATCCGACATCGACATTGATGCTGCGGCCATCATAGTCGACGGTTTTCGTGCAGCTATGGCCACCCACTCGGCTTCGTTTCTCAAAGACCGTGACGTCGGCGGTTTCTCTCAGAGCCCAAGCAGCCGAGAGGCCGGAGATCCCAGATCCTACAATAGCTACTTTCATTAAGAACTCACCCGTCCTGTAGTTATAATGCGGCACGAACCGGATTGTAGGGCGCAGTTGGGCCTCGTCCAATTTATGAGCTGCAATTGCCTGGATTCTGAAAATGAAGCTTTCTGTTTCAAACACAGGGTGTTCGGGCTAAGACCTGGTCGATAATCTCGCAGTGTAGGAGGCTTCATGGCAGATACAGCTAACATCCAGCCTAATCGCACTGTGACCATCTCTTCTCCTCGAGGCGACCTTGCATTTTCGAATGATGCGCCTGTGGTTTTCATAGCGGGTCCCTGCGCTCTTGAGTCTCGCGATCATGCTCTAAAAATGTCTGAAGCACTTGCGGTTATTGCTGAGCGAATAGGGGCCAAACTTGTTTACAAGACCAGCTTCGACAAAGCGAATAGGACCAGTGCCTCAGGCTTTCGGGGCCCAGGAATCGATGATGCACTGCCAATTTTCGAAGAAGTTAAATCGCGAACTGGCTTGCCAGTATTGACTGATATTCACACCGCTGACCAATGCAAACCGGCTGCTGAGGTGATTGATGTGTTGCAGATCCCTGCCTTTCTCTGCCGCCAGACCGATCTTCTGCTTGCTGCAGCGGCGACTGCGCGGCCAATCAATGTAAAGAAAGGCCAGTTTCTTGCGCCGTGGGACATGAAAAACGTCGTGGCAAAGCTGCTAGCCGGAGGTGCCCGTGACATCATGTTGACGGAGCGGGGAGTCAGTTTCGGCTATAATATGCTCGTGAACGATATGCGCGCATTGCCTGAACTAAAGAAAACTGGGTGCCCAGTAGTTTTTGACGCGACGCACTCGGTTCAGCAGCCTGGTGGGCAGGGTGATGCGAGCGGGGGCCAGCGCGAATTTGCACCGGTGCTCGCAAATGCTGCTGCGTCGATTGGGGTGGCATCTGTGTTTATCGAGATTCACGACGACCCTGATAACGCACCCTCCGACGGTCCGAACATGATTCATCTGGAGAATGCGGAGGACGTAATGCGGCGGATCATGGCGTTCGATGCCTTGGCCAAGAGCTTTCAGTCCGAGCAGCGGAGCTAATCTTCCATGGCTGGACAGGATCTGAAGTCCGTTATCTTGGGTGCATCGCAACTGGACGTTCTCTGTGTCGGGGATGCGATGCTGGACACATTTGTCTACGGCTATGTGGAACGCATTTCTCCGGAAGCGCCCGTACCTGTCTTAAGGGAATCACATCGTGCAAAAATGCCGGGGGGTGCCGCGAATACAGCGCGCAACCTTGCTGCGCTGGGAACGCGAGTTCATCTTGTTGCAGCAGCTGGAAGCGATGACGCTGGGTGTACTCTGCACGATCTTTTGGCGGCTACCAAGGGTATTGATCCTCAGCTTATCCAGAGCTCGAATCTGGCGACAATTCATAAGACACGCTTCGTATCTTCGGGCCAGCAGTTACTCAGGGTAGATCAGGAGCCAGTACTGGACTTGGGGCCAGATGCGGAAGCCCTCCTTGTTAGCGCGCTACAAAAAGCATCGGATTGCGCTTCAGCAGTTTTACTGTCGGATTACGCCAAGGGTACGGTTACGATCGGAGTCATTTCCGCCGTGCTCGAGATCGCCGCGCACAAGCAGATTCCTATCATCGTTGATCCGAAAGGATATGATCTTGCTCGATATGGGAATGTCGCGCTGATCAAGCCGAATGCGACGGAGCTGGCAGCGGTGACGAACCTTCCTACGGATTCCGATGAAGAGGTCGAATTGGCGCTTCGACGGTCTTTGGACCTCTGTTCTGCCGATTCCATTATGGTGACCCGAGCGGCAAAGGGGCTTTCATTCGTTGAGCGTTCAAACCCGCATGTTCGCCATATGCGTGGCCGGGCTCGTGATGTCTATGATGTCTCGGGTGCCGGAGACACCAGCCTTGCTGCCTTGGGGATCGCGATGGCTGCGGATGCGCCTCTGGAGCTAGCAGCGGAGTTTGCATTGTTGGCATCAGGCGTTGCCGTTACCAAGGCGGGCACGGCAACTGTCTCAGCGGCAGAGTTGCTTGATCTTGGTGCGGCGGAGTTGATGTCCTTGGATGACGCTTCTGATCTTGTGGAGCGATGGCGGGCAGCGGAGTGTCGGATTGGCTTCACTAATGGCTGCTTCGATTTGCTACATCCGGGGCACCTCAAAGTTCTAGAGGAAGCGAAGGCCCGTTGTGACCGGCTGATTGTGGGTCTAAATAGCGATGCTTCGGTCGCGCGTTTGAAGGGCGATGGGCGGCCTGTGAACTCTGAAAACTCCCGAGCACGTTTGCTTTCAGGTTTATCAGCGGTGGATGCTGTTGTGCTGTTCGAGGAGGACACGCCACTCGCGCTGATTGAAGCCCTAAAACCAGATCTCCTCGTCAAAGGTGGCGATTATTCAGTCGAGACCATCATTGGTGCAGAAGTGGTCACCGAAAGTGGGGGCGACGTATACATTGTGCCGCTCGCCGAAGGACATTCGACAACTGATATGATTAGTCGCGCAGCATCACCCAACGCGGGGGGCTAGTCGCTGTCGGCTTCCACTTCGCCCGGTCTACGTATCGGAACGATTGCGACTTCTTGAATGCTGCCGAGGGGTTCAGCTGGTTTAGGGGCATTCTCATCGAGCCAATTGCTGACCTGCTGGGACTGAACGCGAATGGTTTCAGCCACGCCTGCGGGTTCGGTGACCGTTCGCGACACAATGTGTCCAGGCAGTTGAGGTAAGAAGAATGACGACGGGTTGGCTGCCGGCTGCATGGGAACCTGCTGCTCGCACGAGTTTTCCAGAGATGGATTGCAGTTCACAGGTGCTTGTCGGTTGTCACTTTCACCAAAGACGATGCGGCCTGCGAATCGATTTGCCAGATCACCGCTGGAGACCTGCGCAGTGATGTTTTCGGCATATGGTAAGGCGCGCTCATCGACTGCAAGGAGAATAGCGCGATGTCGATTATCATTGTCGATGTAGTTCTCGAGGGCCGAATTGAGGGCGTCACCAACTTCGTCCGCATACTCCCCCTTGGGGTGGAAGGCTGATGGCGAATGGTATCGCGGCGCGTAGATTGGCAAACCGCGTGGGAGAGCTCTCGTCAGCTCTGTAATACTCTTGTCAAACGCCTCCCTTTGCTCCTCTGACAGCGCATTTACAATGCCTGGGGCGGCAGCAAGACCCGTAGGCGGCCCAATAAGGAAAATGTCAACGCCCCATGGCGTTTCCCAGGCTCCAGGAGGGCGCGCATCTGGATAAGCCGCCCAGCTCTCGACCAGCGAGTAGTCCATTGGAACCGCCGTTATAGGGGTATCCGACAAGCTGAGCTTGTAAATAGGGTTCTTGAGGCCGAACCAGGCAATAATGACGACTGCCAAGCCGCCTGCTATCAACCATTGTCGCTTGGCCATTTCTACCCTTCTTTCAACCTTCTTGCGCCAGAATAGCGCGGTTGATCGATGTTCAACTGAGCAATTGCGGTAGATTTAAGGTGGTCGATCAGACCAGGTGTGGCGGGGGTCATCTCTCCCACACGAATACTCCTGCAGAGACTGCGGTTAAGCGTGTCGAGACTCTCCGTTTCTGTTGCTTTCGTTAGCAGCAGAAGGCGTGCTTTTTCGTCTTCCTCGGCCGTTGGACCTTGGTAGAGCTCCCGTTGAATTGTAGCTAGCACGTTGGAAGCGACACGGGCGTGGAACGCCGCGTGGCCGGTCAGGTTTGGGGCGGCAGTATCGTCAACGAAGGCTTTGACGGCATCGACAAGCTCGGCGAGGGAAGGATGTTTATGCATCTGTTAGGCGTGCTTCCATGAGAGCGATGAGGTCAATCTCGGTTTCGGAGACGCGGCGGCCGATGGCCGCGCGTTCGACGCTGGGGTCAGCTCCGGTGCGGTAAATATCGTACATTGTCATGCACATTATGCCCCATTTCAGAGAGCCGAGCATTTCCCACCAGTCGATGTCGGCAGGGGTAAAACGCTGTCCGCCGGCTGTGGCGTAGGCGCTGAGCAGGTCGTCTAATTCGCCAAAACCGCCGACGCGGTTCTCTGTGCGGCCGAAGCGCCAGGAATTTACACAGATCCAGCCGATATCCTCGCGGGGATCGCCAAGATGGGCGAGTTCCCAATCAAGGACGCCGGCCAGGCCATTCTCGTCTACCATGAGATTGCCGAGGCGAAAGTCGCCGTGAACGAGGACGGGATCGAGGGGTGCGGGAGCGCTCTTGCGTAGCATCTGGAAAGCGAGATCGAAGGTCGGGCGAGGGATATCGTAGCCGAGATATAGTTCTTCGTAACGGTCTAGCTGGTCAATTGCCGACGATGCTTCGAGCTGTGGGAGCGTTGATTTATCCAGTGTGTGGATACTGGCGAGTGATTCACCGCATTGGGCCGCGAGGGCGGCACGGGCCTCGCCCAACGCACCTGATTTCAGGATCCTCGGGGCGATTGTTTCGCCCTCAATAAAATCCATGATGAACGCTTCTCCGATGTCGTCGCTTTCTTCGCATATGTGAATCACGGAAGGCGCGGGGACGCCAGCTGCTCTAGCTGACCTAATAAGTGCTGCCTCCACGGGTAGGGTCATTGCGTTGTCAGAACGTGCTGCTGAAACGCCATTCGGAGCACGGCGAAGGATCCGCCGCGAGGTGCTCCCATTCTCGTTTAGAAGATCGAAAGCCCAGGTTTCCTGGCTCGCGCCGCCGGAAAGTCTCCGCAAATTTGCAATTTTTGACCCGGATTCGCCCAAATTCGATGCAAGTGCATTAAGAGCACTTTCAATATCCTGTGGCATACTCATATCCATAATCATTACCGGTCGGACAGAAATATCCAACCGGGCTCGGAAATAAAGAGACGTATTTTAATGGCAGCGAACCAGAATGCGCCCCAAGAATCCCAGACTGAACACCACGTTCAGAAGCCTAGCCCATTGCAGTGGCTGCGGTCGCGGTTTTTCGCAGGAATTGTCATCGTTGCACCGATCGCGATTACCTTTGCCGTCACCGCGGGGCTGATTTCATGGATCGATAATCGGGTGAAACCGTTGATCCCGCCGGCCTGGAACCCGGAAAGTTATGTGCAATTCGGTATTCCGGGGCTCGGTGTGCTTGTCGCTGTCGTGCTTCTGACCCTTATCGGCGCGGTCGGTGCGAACCTCATCGGCCGGGCTATGATCAAGGCCGGGGATAGGTTCCTCGACAGCGTTCCATTCGTTAGCAACGTCTATTCGCTCTTCAAGCAGCTGTTCGAGACGATTGCATCCAGTCAGCAGCAATCTTTCCGGGATATGGTGCTCGTTGAGTATCCGAAACGAGGCACATGGTGCATCGGCTTCGTGACAGCGCCGGTGAAGGGCGAAGTGAGAGAAAAACTCGGCGAAGGGATGATCGGTGTGTTCGTACCGACGACGCCAAACCCGACGTCCGGCTTCTACATGTTCGTTCCAAAGGATGAATTGATTGACCTCGATATGACTGTGGAGGAAGGCGCGAAGATGATCGTCTCTGTAGGGATGGTCGTGCCAGATCATGTGACGCCTGAGCAGCTTGAGGAGGCGTTGGCGAAAATTCCTGCGCCGGAAGCGAAGGCGAGCTAGTATACCGCAGCGAATTCATTCGTTAATCAGACAGAGAAGTCGTTAGCGGAGTTCCAATATGTCAGACACTGCCAAATACGAAGATATGTTAGCCAACGGAAGCACTGCGGTAGAAGTGTATCATTCAGCAAAACGCGATGGCCTTGTTGGTGCGGCCCTAGTTAGAACTATTAGAAAAGTGTTGAGGTTGTCGTTTGTAGAATACAAACAGTTTTGGGCGCAGACCGAGCACCAGATGAGTCTGGAACACTATCAAGAGAGATTTCAGGGCGCGATAGATAAGTTTTCCTGTGGTGAGGACAACGAGGGAGGCGACCTGCTCTAGTCCTCCGGCTTTTCGATCCGGGGGCTGAGGAGTTCGCGGAGCAGCCGCAACGCAAGGCCGCGATCAGAGTTTAGATCAGCATCCGCTTCAACTAGCGCCTGTGCATCCTTCCGAGCGATCGCGAACAGGTCACCATGGTCCTGCAAACGGATAACGCGGAACATTGGCGCGCCCGACTGACGTAGGCCCAGCATGTCTCCAGGGCCGCGCAGCTTGAAATCGGCTTCGGCGATCTCGAATCCATCTTCGGTGCGGCGGAGGGTTTCCAGGCGGGCTTTCGCGGTTTCGCCGAGCGGCGCGCGGTACATCAGTAGGCAGAAGGAGGGCTTGTCGCCCCGGCCCACGCGACCGCGTAGCTGGTGAAGCTGAGCGAGGCCGAAGCCTTCCGCCCGTTCAATCACCATAATCGTGGCGTTTGGCACGTCGACGCCCACTTCGATGACGGTGGTGGCGACGAGGACTTTCGTCTCTCCGGCACGGAAGGCTTCGAGGGCCGCATCCTTCTCAGCCGGTTTCAGGCGGCCATGGACAAGGCCCACAGGGACGCCGAGCATGTCTTCCAGGGCAGCGTGGCGCGCGACGGCGCTCGATTCATCGTCGTCCACATCGACTTTCGGGCAGACCCAGAAAGCCTGCTCTCCAGCGGATGTCGCTCGGCCGACGGCGGTGACGACATCGTCAACGCGGCTGTCGGGCAGGGCGCGTGTCTCCACCGGTTTTCTGCCGACGGGTTTCTCGTCCAGCACGGAGATGTCGAGGTCGCCATTGACGGCGAGGGCAAGCGTACGCGGGATCGGCGTTGCGCTCATCACCAGCATATGTGGGCTCAGGGCTTTGCCCGCGAGGCGCGCCCTGTCCATGACGCCGAAGCGGTGTTGCTCGTCCACGATGACAAGGCCAAGATTGGCAAAGTCGACGCCTTCCTGGAAGAGGGCATGGGTTCCCGCCGCAACCTGTATTGAACCGTCTGCGAGGCCCATGCGGTTGGCTTCGCGTGCTGAGCCTTTATCTCTGCCGGTGACCGCGGCGACGGCATAACCAAGGGGGCTGAGCCAAGTGTCGAGGGTGACGAATTGTTGGCGGGCGAGAACCTCGGTCGGGGCCATGAAGGCGGCCTGGAACCCGGCTTCCACGGCTTGGATCGCGGCCAAAGCGCCAACCAGTGTTTTACCCGAGCCAACATCCCCCTGAAGCATGCGTCGCATGGGTGATGCTTCGGTCAGGTCTTCAGCGATTTCCTTTGACGACCGCATCTGCGCGCCGGTGGGGCGGAAGGGAAGTGAGGTAACGAGACGGTCCTCGGCGATGAAATCTGTTTTCATCGCTGGGGCTTTGCGGGCTCGCCGCTGGGCCTTGGCGAGAGCGAAGGCGATTTCTCGGGCGAGGGCCTCGTCATAGGCGAGACGCTCGGCGGCGATGTAGAAGAGCTCCTCGTCATACTCTTTCGGTGCATGGAGGTTGCGGAGCGCAGTCGCCATGTCCGGCCAGCTGCGCTGCGCTATCAGGTGCATATCGGCCCATTCGGGAAGCTCGGGGACGATATCGAGGGCAGCAACTGCCGCGCTGTGGACTCGCTTATTCGTTAGGCCAGCGGTGAGATTGTAAATTGGTTCCACGGGCGGCGGGCGTTCTCCGCGCTCCGGGTCGACGATGTGGTCCGGATGAACCATCTGGCGCTCGCCATTGAATTCCTCGATGCGGCCGGAGACGATGCGCGTGCGGTTCATGGGCAGCTGGCCGGACAGCCATCGCCCATCACCCCTGAAGAAAACGAGGGTCAGAAATCCGGTCTCATCAGCCAGGCGGACGCGGTAGGGCTGTTTACCACCCTTTGGTGCGATGTGCGCTTGCACTTCGCCCTGAACCGTTGCGACTTCGCCGGGCTCGGTTTCGTCAATTGTTTCTCGCACGCGACGGTCGAGCCATTTCTCGGGCAAATGCAACAGGAGGTCCCATACGGTCGACCCACCTATTAGCCGCGCCAATGGTTCCTTGAGCTTTGGTCCGATACCCGGAAGGCTGTCCAGTTCGGCAAAGAGAGGAAAGAGCCGTTCATCCCGCATGGATACTGTTTAGGTCGTGTTAAGCGGTCCCGCCAGCCGAAGTCTCTCGCAAAATCACTTCAGACCTTTCGTCATAGTAAGCTCGGTTGCCATATCGATCTGTTTTGCGTGACGTTGCGATAGAGAGGTAAGAACGTGTCTTGCGCTCTGGCATGAAGAGGCAAAGAGCGCTTTCTGTCAGGAGGGGAAAGACATCGATAATTTGCCGGCCGGTGACAGTGTTGCGCATTCGAGCGCCGACGGCCCACGATATCTGACAGACTTTCGACTGTTCATTCTTGCCGTTGCGAGTGCTGTCGTTACGGCGAACGCCTATTACATCCATCCTATCGTAGCTCCGGTGGCGGCGGATTTCGGAGTTGATCAGGGATTGATCGGGATTGTGCCGGGAGCTAACCAGATTGCACTCGCGCTAGGTGTATTTCTGCTACTGCCGCTAGGTGACTGGATCAGTAATCGAAAGCTCGTGATTTTGTTTGCGACGCTACAATGCCTATCGCTTCTTGGGATGGCGCTAGCGACAGATTTTCGATGGTTTTTAGCGGCATCGACCGTGCTCGGCTTCTTCACGATCGCGCCATACCTGCTGCCGACTTACGTGTCGAAACGGGTGCCGGTGGAACGTCTCGGCCATACCAACGCGGTTCTGACCACCGGTATAATTGTCGGAATTCTGATTGCCCGGGCCGGATCTGGAGTTATCGCTGAACAGTTCGGCTGGCGAGTGGTCTACTACGTCGCGACGGCGCTGATGGTGGGTATCACTCTATGCCTGCCATTTATCATGGAAGATCGAAG
>JBCCIW010000106.1:0-9927 GCA_039028055.1 Pseudomonadota bacterium
CACCGACCGCGATCTTACCTCACGAGCCATATTCAAGCAGAACCGTTCCGCCGCTCTCCAAGAATGGCGCTGCCTCGGCGCAGCCTAAAGGGCAGCGTCTCTGCCCCAGCGGAGACGAATTCGTATTAGTCTGACAGCACCCGTCGGTCTGATCGTTAACACTTTGGTCTATGGTTGAAATGCTAGCATATCTGATAATCATGCCCCACAATGATAAAAACCTCCAAAACCCTAAACGTTTTTTCATAGGTGTTCGGAATAGCTAACCGTTTGATTGGTCGTGCGTAGATTGAGCGTGACAAAAACGACCGTTTTATACCTTAAACAAGCGGGCAAGCCCCCAACTGAAGATCGAAAATGATCCGAATAGAAAGATCATGAATATATCGACGCACGCAAACACAAAAAACAGAGCGCTGTACAACGACTGATCTGAAGGATAATCATTGTACCACATGAGAGCGATAACTTTCAGCGAGAACAGAGGGTAAGCAAGACTGAACCCCGCAGCACTCAGTGGCAAGAGCCAAACGAACACTGAAAGAAGAAAGTTAGTGGCTTGGAATGCGTAAAATTTTTTTAGATTGCGAGGTGATTGACATGGGCGGTCCTAATCCTGAGTAACTTTATAATATTGATATCCTGTCCATTACAGGATTTTGGAGGGCACTGTCAGAGAAACTTAGCTTGAGCGGGGCAGTGTGGTTGCGTAGCGTTCGGCTATGACCAAACCTGCCTCATTCAAATACTTCAAAACCAGTCCTGAGATCATCCGTCTGGCGGTGATGCTATACATTCGGTTTCCACTTTCGCTCCGAAATGTTGAAGACCTTTTGCACGAACGCGGCATTGACGTCAGCCATGAAACCGTCCGCTACTGGTGGAACAGGTTTGGTCCGGTGTTTGCTGCTGAGATCCGAAGAAAGAGGGTACAGCAGCTTCGTGCATTCTCGAAATGGAAGTGGCATGTAGACGAGGTCTTTGTGAAGGTGAATGGCAAACGTCACTATCTTTGGCGCGCGGTCGATCACGAAGGCGAGGTGTTGGAAGCTGTCGTCACCAAGCGCAGAAACAAAGTTGCTGCATTGAAATTTTTCAAGAAATTAATGAAGCGGTATGGTCAGACAGAGGAGATAATCACAGATCGCTTGGCGTCCTACCGTGCCGAATTGAGAGAACTTGGTGCGCTGCAAAAGCAACGGACAGGTCGGTGGTTGAACAACCGCGTCGAGAATTCACACCTACCGTTCCGACGAAGAGAACGCGCTATGCACCGTTTCAGGCGTATGCGAAGTTTGCAGAAATTCGCCGCCGTCCATTCGTCCGTCTACAACCACTTCAATCAGGAAAGATCCCACACCAAACGAGACGGCTTCAAAGAGACCCGTACCGCCGCTCTCAACGAGTGGCGTGGTCTCGGCGCGGCCTAAGGGACAACCTCGCTGTCCTAGCTGAGACGAGTTCGCATTCGTCTGACAGCACCGACGGAAGGTTTGGTATAGCCCGAGAGTGCGGTTGATCCGGAAACTGAATTTTTGCTCAAATTCTAGGCAATAGGGCGCATCATGCGGCGTATCATAAAGGTTTTACTTGCCAGCCTTAATTGCCTTCGCAGACGATTTCGTTAACCATTGAAGTTCTTCGACCGCCACATCGGCACATGACGGCTGTGGCATTATAATTTTGGCCTTTTCGCAGCGCGTTGTCATTATGACGAATTTTACCATTTCGAGCTTCCCACTTGCGCTGATCCTAGAGCTTGATGGCGTCACGGAGGACGAGCTAGAGCCCGGCACAACGCTCCTGCGCGACGATGGCGGGCAGAATGACGTCGGTTCGGTGAGCGTAAGCGGCACGGTCGACAACAGTGACGGCTTGTCGGTCCAGCGTGACGGAAGTTTCACCGCGTCGGTCGTCACGTCCTACGGCCCGAGCCTGTCGGAGGACGAGCTTGGTCAACTTCAGGCCGTTCTGAGCGTCCAAGTGTCCCAAGCGTTCACAGGTACCAGTGCGACGTTTTCGGTGCCCTATGTTTTAGTGCCGATCACCTCGCAAGCGCCGCTTGATCTGTCGGTCGATGTGTCTTCTGGCTTCGAATTTAGCTCGGTTGTGAACTCCGCGACGCTGATCCCCGGCCCGTCCGTTGCCTACGACTTAAGTTTCTTCGATGCGTTCGTCAGCCGCACGTTCATCGACGACCCTGTCGGTGATCGGGTCATAAGTTTTCCCACGCAAACCGTCGATCCGCTCGAACCCGACCAAATCAATTTTCAGGTCGAGGCCTTCCCGGGAGCCGTTTCCGGAGGTTTCACGTCGTTTCCAGACGGCGGCCGCGTCATAGACGGCAACTTGAAATTCGGCACGCAAGCGGATTTTGGCATCGACTTTGATTTCACCTTCCGTCTTCCCACGCTGCAGATCTCCGAAGACCAGATGGTGGAGGTCGACGGCAAGATGGTGCCAGCGTCGGAGGTCTACGTTATCGCAGGGCCGGAAAACGCCGGCATTCTCGGCGTTTTCCCCGAACAGATCCCCGATGAACTGGACGGCTTCCTGTTTGAGCCGCACAACATCCTCGACGTGCGCGACATCACGATTTCGTCCCGTGGCACGGACGAGGACGGGTTTGAGGCGGGTTTTGAAGAGCAAGGCCTGGGTCTGGATGACAACCGACAGCAGGTCGATGGGCTCACGCTGGAAATACCCGAGGGTGTGCTGATCACCCAGACGACGCTTCGACCCGAGGCGCTCTCTGAGTTTGAAGAGAACCAGCCGGTGATCGCCATTGCTGGAGAGAACGTCACCATCCGCAACGCCGGCCGTATAGAAGGTCTTGTGGAACAGGGCGCGGGTATCCTGCTCGGCTCCGAGGCGGCCAGTTCCGGTAATGTGATCATCAACACTGGGCAGATCACGACGGCGGGGCTCGAGGCGCCCGGGATCTTAGTCGCCGCGAGTGGCAGCCGGGTCAACCAAACCGGCACCATCGAGACCGTGGGCGACGCAGCCTACGGGCTTTGGGCGATCGGGCAGAATCTCGACATCACCAACGCGGGTGACATCACGACGGAAGGAACAAACGCGTTTGGTGTCATGCTGGGCACCGCCCGTGCGCCATCGGTGATTGATATGATCGCTCCCGACATCTTTGAATTCCAAAGGACGCTCGTCAGCGCGCTGGACCCGGAGGAAGCCGAGGCATTTCTGGCCCGGAGCAGCGGAAACTTCGTAAACACCGGCACGATCGAGACAAAGGCCGCCGCTGTCATTCCGACCGAAGACGTGGATGGGGCGCTCGCCCCCGCGCTTCTTGTTAACTTCGACAACGAGACTGTCACCAACGAGGGCACGCTGCGCGCACAGGCTGCGACGGTGGTTTTGAACGGCAAGGACCTCACCTTTGTCAACACGGGTGATGTCGAGCTGACGAACGAGGACGCAGACAGCACTCTACTCGGCGAGGTTGCCGTTCTCGTCGACAGCTTTCAGCAGGGAACCGTCCAGAATTCCGGAACGATCGGCGGCGATGTGGTCTTTTCCGGCACCGACGGTCGCCTCATCAACAACGGTGAGATCGATGGAAAACTCGACGTTGGGCCAACCGGCTTCGGCTTCGAAGAGGCCGGGTCGTTCGCTTTGACGACAGGTTCCGGCTCAACCCTTAGCACGGACAAGACGGAAAACCACAGGCTCAACCTGATCGCTGACGGTGGCTTTCTGACAGAAGCGTCCTTTGAGATGGTGTCAGCGGGAACAATCAACGGCGGTCTGAGCGTGCTTGCCGGAACGCAGACCATTGTGCTGCAGGGCAGTGCCGCGAGGATCGAATCCGACGGCAATATAGCACTGGCAACAACAGGCAACGTGACTGCAACATTGGAAGGCGCAGTCGTTTCGAACGATGCAGATGCCTTGGTGGTCCAGGAATTCTTAGAGTCCAGCCTCGACCTGACAATCGGACCCGACGGCGGGATAGCGGCCGTGAACGGCAGTGGGGTCACCGCCGCCGTCTCAAATGTGATCAACATCAACACCGACGGTCTGGTGTCGGTGAGCGGCGCTGACGTTCAGGGCTTCGATCTTCTGTCGCTCAACGCCACGAGCGACATCACGAATACAGGAACAATCGAGGCCACCGGCGTCGACGCGTCGGCGATCCGCACCGCCGGGGGCGACGTGCTCAACGCCGGCACAATTACCGCAACGGGTGCCGGAGCCTTTGGTATTGAGACCGGTGCAGGAACAATCACCAATGCAGCGGGAGGTGTCGTTTCTGCCACGGGCGCAGGTGCCGCGGGTGTTTTCGGCAATGCCGGGCTTTCGCTGTCCGAACCGGCGCAAATGACGCTTATAAACGCGGGTATCATCTCGGGATTCGGCGGTGCCGACGCCGTCCTCGGCAGTTTTGTGGATGACCAAGTCACGAATTCCGGCGTCTTTGCGGGCGATGTGGATCTCAGCGCCGGCGACGATACCGTGACGTGGCTTGATGGCGGGACCACGTTAAGCGCGGTGACCGGCAACGCGGGTTTCGACAGCCTCATCGCGCGCGGTGGCACGCTCGACGGATCGCTGTTCCTTGATTTTGAGGAGTTTCAGGTTGACGGCGCCGTCACCTTGACCGGCTTCCTGCAGGTGCCGAACGCCATTGTCGCCAGCGGAACGCTCGAGCTTGACGGCGTGATTGACGGCAACACGAAGGTCGCCTCGGGTGCATCGCTTGTCGGGAGCGGGGTCATCTCCGGAAGTCTGGAGGCTGAAGACGGTGCACTCCTCGACCCGGGTTTCAGTCCCGGAACACTCACCGTCGAAGGCGATGCGACAATTGCCGGAACGCTCATCATGGAGGTCGGTGGCCCGAATATCGGAGACTCTGATGCTCTGGTCGTGTCCGGCACGCTCGATCTCTCCGATGCGACGGTGCAAATCCGGATCATAGACGGATATGAGCCTGCGCCCGGCACTCCGATCCGTCTTTTCGATGCAGCGAACGTCACGGGTCTGGGCACAGCAGACGTTTCGGTCGACGGGCTTCCACCGGGCCAGACCCTCGAATTGTCACCCGATGGCACCACGCAGTTTACAGCGGCAGATCCGGGGAACTCGCCACCCTTTGCTGTTGACGATCCGGATTTGGTCGTTTTGGAGGACACGCCGTCGGATTTGGATTTTCTCGCAAACGACAGCGACCCCGACGGAGATCCCCTGACGGTTGAGATCGTCGATGGTCCGACACAGGGCGAACTAGAGTTTGACGGCACTGGCTGGCGCTACACGCCCGACCCGAATTTCGATAGCGTGGACAGCTTTATCTACGCGGTATCGGATGGCGAGTTCTCGGACACAGCGACCGCGACGATCACCGTTGACCCAGTCAATGATCCACCGGTGGCCATGAACGATAGCGGTATCGGTTTCGAGACCGATAAGGGCAGTGCCTTTACCACCGCCAGCGTGCTCGGCAATGACACCGATGCAGAGGGCGACACCCTCTCCATCGCAGGCCTCGACACCACCGGCACTCTGGGGCTCGTCACCGACAACGGCGACGGCACCTTCGATTACGATCCGAACGGGGCTTTCGACAGCATCGGCGTCGGCGAAAGCGCATCCGACAGCTTTTCCTACAACGTGTCGGACGGCAATGGCGGCTTGGGTAACGCGACCGTCACAATTACCGTGAACGGCGTGGCCGATACCTCCGATAGCATTGTCGGAACAGATGAAAATGACGATATCATGAATCCGATCGGCGGACAGCGAATTGATCTCGTTGGGGGGCAGGACGTTGTTCGCGGTTTGCTCGAAAACTTTTTCGGAGACCAGATTGAAGGGCTTGGTACGGACGACTTGCTTGTATTCGAAGGAAGCGAAATTGCGCGCTCCGCAATTGATGTGAGCACCGACCCTGTTGTTTTGGCCGTCGATACCGATGGCGATGGCAATTCAGATGGACAGTTTACGTTGGAGGGCGATTTCGCTGGCGGCGATTTCATGGCCGTGCACGGAGGTGGCAACACTCTGGTCACGTTCGAGACATTCCTCCCCGTGCTTCAGGAAAGCCAGGCGGTCGATCCCAACCTCGTGAACGGCATCATCAACCAGAATTTCCTGAAGGGTGATGGAACGACCGATTTCCGGGTCACGCTGCGCGACCTTGGATTTGCGGGCTTCGATAACGTACTTGGTGTCTACGAAATAGACGCAGCTGGCAGCATTATTGACCCCCGCATCCTGTTTGCGAATGCCAATGCCGACAAGTCCGCCTCGGCCCTCATCCAAGACGTCGAAATGGGGCACAATCTCGGGTTCTTTATCGTTCAGGATGCAGCGGACTGGGCCTCAACACTCTCGGAGGTCGATGCGCTCAGCTTCGTCAACAGTTCTGGCGGTTCCGCGAATGTCGCAGACGGCGCCGATATCGCGATCGCAGTGAACGGATTTGCGGTCGACGAGTTTGTGTTTCACAGCTTTGACGAGTCGATGAACTTCGACGGCGTGCAGCATGCCCTGTCGGGTGTGGAGATTGGCGGCGAGGCCATCACCATCGGCTTTGAAGACCTGACAGGCGGCGGCGACCGCGACTATGAGGATGTCGCATTTTTGGTTGAGTTGGTGAACGATCTCGCCTGGGGCTGAACGCAATCGCAGGGCCGTTCGATTTGGACGCCAGAGCACTGCCTTTACTTTTTGAAATTTTTGCGATTGACCTAGAGAGATCTGGAACCAGAGACGTCTTTGAAGCAGCGCGTTCCACCGGGACGACCGTACCTCCCTGTTCGACGCAGCCGGCGTTTGGCTTGCAGCTCCCATCCAGCGCTTGGACAAAGGGCGTGTGACTTCACCTTGCCGGGACCCTCTAGAAAGCGATCGGATAGGATAACAAATCCTATGGTCACGCGGCTCAAACATCCCCGTCTGAGTTACGACCTTGAGCAAAGTTCGGTGTGCTCCATCCCCAAACCCGTCCAGCGGACTTGTCAGAGGAACCAAACTTGAGGCGAGTTAGGGCGGTCGGTAGCGTCTTGGCATGACCAGAGATTCCCCATTCAAGTACTTCATTACCCAGCCCCCTGATCCGGGGCGTTCAGGTGTAGAATCCGTTCCCATTTCTTTCTGTTGATAGGTTTGTGGTCAAGGTCTGCTGAGCGGAGCCTTTGCGGAACTCGAGCGAAGCGGGCCGGTTGGCACGGTTGAGATTAGCGTAGACGGCTGGAGCCAGCGCACCAAGTGATGTGTGTGGTCGTTCTGTGTTGTAGTCGATCCTCCAGTTCTCGATGGTCTTCCGGGCTTCAGCGAGATTGCCGAAGATATGTTCGTTCAAGCTTTCGTCATGTAGTCGGCCATTGAAGCTTTCGACAAATGCGTTTTGCATGGGCTTACCGGGCGCGATGTAGTGCGAGCCAATGCCGGTGTCTTGGCATCACCTCAGAACGGCATGAGATGTCATCTCCGTCCCATTATCGCTGACAATCATATCCGGCTGGCCGCGCCTGCGGATCAGGTCGCCCAGTTCACGGGTCATCCGTGCGCCTGACAGAGAACGATCCACGACAGTGGCAAGCGCCTCGCGCATACAATCATCCACGATGCACAACACCCGGAACCGCCGGCCATCCTCAAAGGCGTCAGACACGAAGTCCAACGACCAGCGCTGATTGGCGCGATCCGGAACCAGAATAGGCCTGCGCGTCCCCAAGGCCCGCTTGCGTGACCGCCTACGGCGCACCGCCAGCCCTTCCTCGCGATAGATGCGGAACAGCTTCTTGTGGTTCACTTCAAAGCCCTCCCTAGCCAGCAGGATGCCCAAACGACGATAGCCGAACCGGCGTCGTTCATTCGCCAATTCGCGCAACCGCTTGCGCAGGGCATCATCGCCTTGGCCGTGCTTCTTGTATTGAAAGACAGACCTGTGAAGATCAGCCAATTCACACGCCCGACGCTCGAATAAGCCATGCCGATCCATCACATCGCGAACGGCTCGTCGCTTCACATCAGGCGTCAGTAGTTTTTTGTCGCCAGATCCTTGAGCGCGGCGTTGTCGAGCATGGTATCTGCCAGCATTCCCTTAAGGCGGTTGTTCTCATCTTCGAGCACCCTCAGCTTCTTGGCGTCCAACACATTCATCCCGCCGAACTTGGCCTTGTACGTGTAGAATGTCGCGTCGCTGATCCCGTACTTCCGGCACAGCTCCTGCGCCTTCAAGCCAGCCTCGTATTCCTTGATCATCCCAATGATTTGTTCATCTGAAAATCTGCGTTTCATAGTCCATCCTTTGCTCGGACGGATTACTAACACCTCACTGGCCTGATTTCAGCGGGCTGGGTCAGCAGCCAAAAAACCCAAGGAAAAGGAAGCGCTTGCTCGATCTTGGGAAGCTTCCTAAAGTCTTCCCGGTTTGAGGGGATTTTGTTGATGAAGTTCATACGTTGGGCTGCTGCCAGTTTCGTTTTTTTCCTTCTCGTCGGGTGCGTCGAAGGTACGTCCGAACAGGTCACATCCGGTGGGCCACGCTTTGACCCTCCATCCGATCCGGGCGGCCCGGCCGTCTCTTTCCAGGATCGTTGGGAGATGCCCGAATCCGCACGTCCTAATGACGCGACGATCTCGCTCTATGAAGATCGCCGCCGAGAGTGGAGGCGGCTTATCACGGGAGCCGGCGACATCTTTGTGATCCGGCCCGCCGGCAACGCCGTGCCATTTCGGCGCGCGCCCAACCCGGAGAGCGCCGCGCTTTCGGGGCAATTGCGAGAGGGGTATCTCTTAAGCTATCTTTATTACGACAATGGCGTAATCCGGTATGACGGGCTGGCGGCTGACGGAAGATTCAGCCGCAACCTCAACAACGACACACTGTTTTTCACACATTCGTCGGGCAAGAGCATAACCTCTTACATCGTCGGTCACGCCATTTGCGAAGGCGATATCTCGTCTATCGACGAGGCTATCGACTGGCCAATGATGCAAAATACGCTCTACCAGGGCCAGCCGCTGCGCAATCTCTTGAACATGTCAGCCGGCGACCGCCATGTGATGAACAGGGCCAGCAACCGGGTCATGGGTTCGGCCACGCATCACCGCGACATGGGGCTCGACACAGCCGCTTCCCTTCTCAGCGGGACAGAGCGTCGCGGCAACGACATCTTTTACAACAACTTCCTGACGGATGTGGTGGCTGGCTACACGGCCTTCAGTGTCGGAAGCGACTATCCCGACCTCGTGCGCCGCGTTTTTCGCAACAAGATCGGGATCGAGGACGAGGTCAGCATGTCTCTGCACCATCGGACCACGACGAATGGTCAACGATCGCCCTATTTTGGCCAGTTCCAGTCGCGCGCCACGTACTCCTATCTTATCTCGAGGACGGATTTCATGCGTGTGGGCGTTGCGATGATGCGGGACTATCAGGCCAATACGTGCGTCGGGCAGTACCTTCGGCAAGTTCAGGCCCAGGCCGTCCGCTGCGATTTCTGTACAAACCGGGGCGGCGACCGATGGATGTGGCTGGCCACCCATGCGCGCCGTTACGGTGCCAAGTTTTACTTCGACTTTGATGGGATGCGTGGCCGCAACATCATGGGGACAGAAGGCCTCAATGGGCAAAACCTGTTGATCGATCTCGACAACTCGCGCATCGTGGCAACCCATTCGGCTGCGAACGGTTGGGATGTGCAAAGTTTGATGGTGGATGTCATACGAAGCGGCACACTGCCCGATTGACCTGTGGGGAGGTGTCAGACTCAACTCGCTTGAACGAGGCAACGCGGATGTAGTGCGCATGTCGTCGGTGCTGTCAGACTAATACGAATTCGTCTCCGCTGGGGCAGAGACGCTGCCCTTTAGGCTGCGCCGAGGCAGCGCCATTCTTGGAGAGCGGCGGAACGGTTCTGCTTGAATATGGCTCGTGAGGTAAGATCGCGGTCGGTG
>JBCCIW010000107.1:0-9901 GCA_039028055.1 Pseudomonadota bacterium
CTCACGACTCTTATTGGCGAACTCGATCGCAAATCTCTGCGCTTCATGGCGAAGAGCGTCAAAGGCTTCAGAGACAGCCTCCTTCCAGAGGTCGGCTTTTGACGCGAAGTGATAATGCACGAGAGGCTTCGCGACGCCCGCAGCTTCGGCGATCTTTTCAATGCTGACACCTTTAAAGCCGCGCTTCGCAAATTCGAACAACGCCGCTCTCTTTATGTCCTCGCGGCCCTCGGGTCTCGAGGCCGGCGGGCGGCCACGTTTCCGTTTCGATGTTGCGGTTTTGGCTACGACCATGACGGCTCCGTTGACTCATTTATTAGAACGATTAGTATAATAAAAATATCGAACGGGCAAGTCGCAAATCGGAGCTCAGACAATGAAGCTGGAACCAACGGAAATCGAAACGAAAGAAGTGCTGCAGTGGCAGGGGCTTCACTTGCTCAACTACGCACAGTCGTCCTGCTCACAGAAAGTTCGAATCCTCCTCGGTGAAAAGGGCGTTCCGTACACGTCACGGGAGATCGACATAAAGAACGCCGCCCACACAACACCCTGGTACCTCGGAATAAACCGACGCGGTGTCGTGCCGGTTTTGGTGCATGACGGCGAGGTACATATCGAGAGCAACGATATCTTGCGCTACATCGATAAGACCTTTCCAACAAAAGACCATAAGTGGGTCCCAGATGATGGCGAACACAAAGACCTGACAGACAGGCTTCTAGCGCTCGAAGCTGAGCTGCACCTCCACTTGCGCGTCGTGACGATGGGATATCTGCTGCCGCACTCAGTCGCCAGGAAAAGCGAAGCTGAGCTGGAAGCCTATGCCCGCAACGGTACCGAAGACCCACATCGAGCCGCGCAAATAGAGTGGTGGCGCGCCTTCGGCGAACACGGTGTAACAGATGCTCAGTCACGCCAAGCGGTAGAAAGCTTTCAGATAGCATTCAACGAACTGGAAGACTTGCTCGGAGACAAAAAATGGCTGCTGGGGAATAAGCCGACAGTCATCGATATCGCCTGGTTCATTTCGCTCCACAGAATTGCACTCGCAGGCTACCCCCTGCAGGAACACCCGAAATTGCACAAGCTATACACACGGATGAAACGACGCCCAGTGTTCAAGCGTGAGCTCGCAAAGGGACCGGCAATTCTTCAGATCGCAGGTCCAGTTTACCGCCTTATACGACGCCTCAAAGGCACATCGCTAAAGTCCGCATTCGATCAAATACAATTCAACCAAAATGCCACACGGGAGGGGCTCACAACATGAATCGGAAATACATTGTCCCGCAAATACTACTGACCATTGCAGCAATGGAATTCTTTGGTCCTGCAATCAGGGATACCGGCCATTCTCACCTGCTAAATCACGATTGGGTCGGGCACGCCCGACTGCACCTCGCCTGGCTTCTAGGATTTATGGTCCTGTCCGGTCTCGCGAACCTATACTTCATCTGGCGCAAAAGTCCCTATAAACGCAAGGACCTCTACATCTCGTTTCTATGGCAGGGTTGTAATCTTGGCGGGTTCTGGATCGCAACGCTGGCCGTATCATCGTATGGTGGCGCTATAATAGACCCTGAGCATCACACAGCGATCATGGGAGTTGACGAAAACGTCTTCGGGTTTACACTCCTTACACTGATCTATTTCGCGGCGCTCGCCTATCTTCGATTCCGTATCGATCCTGACACTGTTGAAGGATAAAACACAATGTCGGGGGTCGTCAGAAATACCGATGTGCTCATTGTAGGCGCAGGGCCAACAGGGCTGGTCATGGCGCTCTGCCTCGCAAAGTGCGGTGTAAGAAGCATTGTGGTTGAGCGACAGCGTGATGTTAATCCGCACCCCAAAGCGCACGAACTCAATACGCGGTCGATCGAAATCCTGGCCAGTCTCGGCGTTTCAATCAAAGAGCTATTCGCTGAAGCGTCACCCAAATCGGACGGTTGCCGTATCGCTTTCTGCACTACGATCAATGAGGAGTTTGGATCGATCGATTTGCTGAAGGATATCGACGACCCTGCCAAATATCGTAGAAATCTTGAAAGCGACGAGCCCTATCTGAATATCTCCCAGACCGAAGTTGAGCGGGTAATTCGCCGCCACGTCGAGGCCCAGCCCGAGATAGAACTCCGTCTCGGACATGAATGGCAGTCGCTGACGCAAACATCTGAAAACACGACCAGCCTCATTCGAGACCGCGCATCGGATACAGTGCTCGAGATTCACGCGTCATGGGTCATTGCAGCCGACGGTGCCGGAAGTCGCGTAAGGCAATCACTCGGCATTGAGATGCTCGGGCCTGATAAAATCCAGGATTTCAAGAACGCTTATTTCGAACTCAATCTACGCGACCATATCGAGCGCCCGGCGAAACTCTACTGGATTACAGATCCCGAAGCTTTCGGCACGTTCATCGCACACCACATCGAAAAACGCTGGGTTTACAATGTGCCGATTTACGAGCCGTGGGAAACACCCGAAGACTACACTGACGACGTCCTTGCGGAACGCGTAAAGATCGCTCTCGGCCTTCCCGATGTAGATGTAGAAATTAAATCGACCAGCGTTTGGCGAATGACGGTGCAAACCGCAGAGCAATGGCGCGACGGCCGCGTCTTTCTCGTCGGCGATGCCGCGCACCGCTTCCCCCCCACCGGTGGCCTTGGCATGAATTCAGGAATTGCTGACGTCCATAATCTTGCCTGGAAAATCGCGGAAACCCTTCAAGGCACGGCCAATGAAAATTTGTTGGATACGTATGAAGTTGAGAGGCGTCCGGTAGCCGAGCGAAACGCGAACGAGAGTTTCGAGAACTTCGAAAAGATATTCGACATCTTCGAGGCACTGGGATTACCGCGCGACGGAGCCGAAAAAGCAGCGCGTCTCCGCGCCTCCTTGCTTCTACGCATTCTGCCGAAAGGTCTGCAGCGGAGTCTGTTCAAGCTCATCAACGGCATTCTGAAATCTCGTATCCGAAACACAATTAGAAACCCGCGGAAAAGAGAAGTATTGGATCAGACGGTCCGCGATCAAATTCCACACTTTGACCGAATAGGTCTCGACCTAGGATACGTTTATAAAGGCCCCGCGGTGATTGATAACGGGTCAGGTGCTCGCCCCGCGGAGGTCACGGCGTATCAACCAAGCTGTCAGCCCGGCGCACGCTTTCCCCACATCTGGCTCTCACCCGAGACATCGACGGTCTCGTCGCATACCCTCCTAGACTACGGACAATGGACACTGCTGAATTACGGCGAGAAAAGGCTGGAAATCGAAAGCGGCGAACCGGCTATGAGCGCATCGAAGATAAAATGTATCCAAATTGCTGAATTGGAAATCCCGGCCGCGGGCAAAAACGCGCTGATCAATTTATGCAATATTGAGCCCGACGGGGCCCTGCTCATCCGTCCGGACGGTCACGTCGCAATGCAGCACAAACCCGGTACGTCCTTGTCGCTCATGGCGCAGATGCAGAAGCTAGGCCTCAACGCGACCGAAGTCGTGACAAATTCACCCGTTCAATAGGATTATTATTATGCCCCTACATCTGGTCAGATACTTCGGATATTTTCTTGTAGCGCTGGCAATAATAACATTCGTGGCTTGGGTGACGTCGCCCGATCCAGAATATAATCCTGCGACGTTCGAAGATGATCCCTTTGAGCAAACGATTGCCGAAACTTCCGACGCCATCACCCTCGCGCAATACCAAAATGCGGAGGGAGAAACAGTCACCCTCCTCATAGAAGCTTACGATGGAAACCTGGTGCAGGGGGTCGACCTCGCTGATCTCGGCGCCCCCAGAACAGAAGACCCGTTTGCGGTATTGGCTGCAGCCGACAGCGCCCAATTACAATCCCCGCTATCGGAAGAGTTCCCACGTCAATCCGTAGACGTATCGCGCCTCTTGCCCGCCGGTCCGTCGGGCAACCAGCATCTCGGTATTGGCACAAATTTCCCGGAGCACGCCGAAGAGGCACAGAGCGAGTCAGTCTTCAATTTTCCGAAGTTCGGAACCGCCACGCCGGCGAGAACAAGTGTTTCTGCCCCAGCAGGCGGCTTGCTCGATTATGAGGTCGAACTATGCATGCGGTTTGACCGACCGATCACCTCCACTGCTGATTTCGATGCTGCGATCAAAGGCGTATTCCTTTGTGCGGACTTCACCGATCGTATCAAACTCCTGCAAATCGCGGATCTTGATAATCTCGATTCCGGCTACGGCTTCAGCGACGCCAAGAGCGGTCAGGGCTTTTTCCCGACAGGACCACTTCTCGTGGTTCCGACTGACTGGAAATCCTTCGTAGCGGACATCAGAATGATGACGCATCTCAACGATGAGCCAAGACAGGACGCGCGGGGCGGTGAGATGATCCTCGATTTCCGCGCCTTGAGCGAAAAGGTGCTCGCCGATATGGGCACAGCACGCTTTTTTTATCAGGATGACTTCTTCAAGCTCGCACCCAACGCGCGAATTGAACAGAACATGGCGATAATGTCGGGAACATCCGAGGGTGTTATTTTCACGGCCCCGCAAAGACACGACTACATCGAAATTCTGCTTGGCTACATCTTCAATGGCGGGCCGCTAAGCGGACAGGCCCTAACCGACTTCGCGATCAATCAATTCATCGACAGCGAGCGATCCTCAGGCCACTTCCTGAAACCTGGCGACCGCGTGATTTATCAGGCCAGCTCTCTCGGCGACATATCCGTGGAAATAACACCTTAGCGGACTGACGTCGCATCCACAAAATATATGTGAAAGTTGGTGGAAGTAGCCGCGCATAGCAGTCTATGTCGTTCCCTATGAAGATAGCCGACCTCAGGATCTATCCGGTCAAATCATGCCGTGGAATGTCCGTAGAGCGCGCGACCGTACGCGAGCGTGGCTTTGCATCGGATCGCCGCGCCATGATTGTGTCTGAGGGCGGTAGGTTCCTATCTCAACGATCCCACTCGAAACTCGCGCAGATAGTCCCGAACCCATCTAACGGCATGTCCCTGACGATCGGCGAGAAACCCATCGCAGTAAGTTTCACGAACGAGCGTAAGAGAGTCGGTGTCTGGGCCGATGAGGTTTCTGCCGCGCTCGCGACCGATAGCGTCAATGCGGCATTATCAGAGTTTCTCGGGGAGCCCGTATATCTTGTCTCCATGGACAGCGAGTCGCACCGGCAAACGGACGCCGCATTCGGAGATCCAAGACAGGTCAGTTTTGCCGATGGATTCCCTTATCTGATTACAACGACGGCATCCCTGGCCGCGTTGAGCGAAACGGCGGGGGATATGATCCCCATGGAACGCTTCCGGCCAAACATTGTGATTGAAACAGACACGCCCTGGCTCGAGGACGAATGGACCACTCTGGAGATCGAAGGGCAGCGTTTTGACCTCGTCAAACCCTGCACGCGCTGTGTGATCACCACGCTGGATCAGAACACCGGGGAAAAAGTCGGGCAATCGACCATGCAAGCCTTGGTGAAAACCCGTGCGCGGTCCGGAGCCTGGGGTCGAGGCGTTGTCTTTGGCATCAACGCCATCGCCGTCAATCCCGGCAGCGAATTACGAAAAGGAATGTCTGTGGCAACCACCTAGCCACAGAGTCACAAACCCAAACGAATAAAGTGATTTTCCGTGTTTGCTATCAACACAGTGTGGTGCCAAGAGAGGACTCGAACCTCCACGGCCATAAGGCCACTACGACCTGAACGTAGCGCGTCTACCAATTCCGCCACTTGGGCACGTTCAAAGCGAGGCGCTGACATAGAGCGGCGGGGCCACAGCGTCAATGGGCTGCATACCCCGCGCCCCTCGACACCGCACGCCGCGTGCCCCATATGTTCACCCATGCCCAAGAGTGTTTCCGAAGCCCCCGCGATCTTCAAAATGGACGGCGCAGCGCGCGATGCCGCCGGGGCCCTGCCCTCCGACAACTGGACGCCGCACCGGCCCGACCGCAACTGGGTCGGCTTTGACCAGGGTGCGCCCTTCAAGGTCGCCTCGGAATACGAGCCCTCCGGTGATCAGGTCACTGCGATCCCGGAACTCGTCGACGGCATCGGCGAGGGCGAGCGCGACCAGGTTCTCCTCGGCGCGACGGGAACCGGCAAGACCTTCACCATGGCGAAGATCATCGAGGCGGCCCAACGCCCGGCACTCATTCTCGCTCATAATAAAACCCTCGCCGCCCAGCTCTACGGCGAATTTAAATCCTTCTTCCCCGACAATGCGGTGGAATATTTTGTTTCCTACTATGATTATTATCAGCCGGAAGCCTACGTCCCGCGCTCGGACTTATATATTGAAAAAGAAAGCTCGATAAACGAAGCCATCGACCGCATGCGCCACTCGGCAACCCGGTCCATTCTGGAGCGCGACGACGTCATCATCGTCGCCTCCGTCTCCTGCATTTACGGCATCGGATCGGTGGAAACCTACACGGCCATGACCTTCACTCTGGAGGAAGGCCAGGAGATCGACCCACGCGACGTCGCTGCCAAGCTCGTATCCCTTCAGTATACGCGCAATGATCTCGGCTTCGCCCGCGGCACCTTCCGCATGAATGGCGACGTCATCGACATTTTCCCCGCCCACTATGAAGACCGCGCCTGGAAGCTCTCCTTCTTTGGTGACGAGCTGGAATCCATCACCGAGTTTGATCCGTTCACGGGCAAAAAGGCCGGCGACCTCCCCGCCGTGAAGATCTACGCCAACTCCCACTATGTTACCCCGCGCCCAACGCTCAACCAGGCCATCTCCTCCATCAAGACCGAGCTGAAAGACACGATCGCCCACTTCGAAAAGCACGGCAAACTCCTCGAGGCCCAGCGCATTCAACAGCGCTGCGAGTTCGACATCGAGATGATGACCGCCACCGGCTCCTGCAACGGCATCGAGAATTATTCCCGCTACCTCACCGGCCGCAAGCCCGGCGAGCCGCCCCCTACCCTGTTCGAATACCTCCCCGAAAACGCCCTCCTCTTCGTCGACGAGTCCCACCAGACCGTGCCCCAGCTCGGCGCGATGTACAAAGGCGACTTCTCCCGCAAGCACACGCTGTCCGAGTACGGCTTCCGGCTTCCGTCGTGCAAGGACAATCGCCCGCTCAAATTCGAAGAATGGCGCGCCATGCGCCCGCAAACAGTCCACGTCTCCGCTACGCCCGGTCCCTGGGAGCTGGAGCAGACCGGCGGCGTGTTCACTGAGCAAGTCATCCGCCCCACCGGCCTCGTCGATCCGCCGGTCGAGGTCCGCCCCGTCGCCACGGACAACTCTAACCAGGTCGACGATGTCATCGCCGAGGTGAAGGAGGTCGCCGCGCAAGGCATGCGCTCCCTCATCACCACACTGACGAAAAAGATGGCCGAAGACCTCACCGAATACATGACCGAACAGGGCGTGAAGGTCCGCTATATGCACTCCGACATCGACACGGTGGAGCGCATCGAGATCATCCGTGATCTGAGGCTCGGCGTGTTCGATGTGCTGGTCGGCATCAACCTCCTCCGCGAGGGGCTCGATATTCCCGAATGCGGATTTGTCGGCATTCTCGATGCGGACAAGGAAGGCTTCCTCCGGTCAGAAACAAGCCTTGTACAGACGATCGGCCGCGCCGCGCGAAATGCCGAGGCCCGCGTCGTGCTCTATGCCGACGGCATCACCGGCTCCATGGAGCGCGCCATGGAGGAGACCGACCGCCGTCGCAAGAAACAGCTCGCCCATAATGAAGTCCATGGCATTGTGCCCACCACGATCAAACGGGAAGTGGCCGACATCCTCGCCGATCTGGGCGAGCGCCCGGGCCAGGCCGCAAAATCGAAACGCACCCGTCGGGGCGAAAAACGCCGTGGTGTAGCGGAGGATACCGCCCCTGCCCTCGCCGCGCCGGGCACCTCTGGCCACAATCTGCAGGCGGTCATCGCCGACCTCGAAAAACGCATGCGCGAAGCGGCTGCGGACCTGGAATTCGAGGAAGCGGCAAGACTGCGGGATGAGGTGAAGAAGCTGAGAGACGAGGATCTTGGATTGATTACTAGTATCTAGAGTTTTGCTTCAGCTAAACTTGACCGCTATCCCAAACCTCAATCCCACCCACAAGCTCCAAGCCATCTTCATTTCGATCCACCGCGATACTTATTGATGTTGGACCATCAACGTCTGCAGTGAATTCGGGCAATTGCAGGAACACTCTGGCACCAGTTCCAGCTGCGTCAGGTAGCGACTCGATAGCGATCTTTGTCGCAATGCTATTGACCGGTTCGTCCGATTCCAAATCGAAGACGTTAACCACGAAGGAAATCTCTGATCGTCCCTCTCCAGAGACACTTGAAATTACCACACACCGCAGCGTCAAGCTCGCCGGAAAACTCTCGACAACTACGGGGCCCGTATAAGTACCAATGAGTAATAGTTTTCCACTCGTTTCAGTACGGATATCATCACAAAATATGGGAACTAATGGTTCAATCAGAATGGCCATTAGCCGATCGCTTCTACCACAAGACCGCTATTAGGTTTTGAGAATGTCTTCATAGTAGAGTCCGATGAAGTCACCCTATTTGGCAAAGAACTCTTAGCGATCTCAGCATTCAATACCTTATAGGATGGTGTTGGAATTACTTGTTTTCTATTCGTATCACTTAGGGTTGGATCAACGATATCCACATCAATACAATGTCCAAGCGCCCAGACCATATCTGCAACGCTTTCGATGGTCATATTGGCGTGGCCACGAAGACGCCGATTCACAACAGATCGATTGACACCGAGCTTTTCCGCCAACGACGATTGCGTTTCGCCTTCCAATTCGTGCTTTCGGGCATAAGCTTCCCGTAACTGAGATTCTATGCTTCCCACCAGGGCCAAAAAAACCTGCCGCCTGTTGCTAGCTTTTCTATCGAAGGACCGCACTTAAATCTCCTCTTTTAACAGTCTTTTCCAAATTATTAGTCCGCAAAAACTCTCGCACTTCGTCTCTTTTTTCATCATTTAAGTTCTTATGATTTTTGGTGTCTTCCTCATGAGCTCCGCATACCGCCACAAATCTATTCACCTCGTGGAACCATCCATAGATTCGCAACTTGTAAGGTCGAAGGGTCCAAATTCCGTGTTTTGTTGGCATCACGCGTCGCAAATCGCCACCGCTTGGACGATTAGAACACCTAAAATCGCAGAGCATTTGTTCAAGGTGCTCCAATCGATCTCGGCCACCGGTCCCAAGCTTAATGTTCATCATTCTAGGATCATCGTCGGCCCATTCAAACAGTCCAGGTGCAATCAAGATGGGTCGCTTAGATTCTCTAGTCTCCCAAGCAGGCAATCGATACTCACTCAAAATTCCATCTCTCAATGCCGACTGAATTGTTGCCATTTAAGTCAACACACCTCAAGTTAAAATAGTATCAGGACAATCAGTCAATCTTTCCATATTAGCGCATACATATACAACTAAAGCTGATTCAGTTGGGCAGATTCAACTTATTCCGGGACCAAAACGAGACCAAACCCTGAATCCCTCGGGCACAAAGTCCACAACTGTCATCAAACTGTGGAAAACCTCCCCTGAATCGGGAATCCGTTTCGAATCCGACTCGACTCAGGCGAATGATTAATGTTGTCTTAAATCAACGCCGCAGCACGCGTAGGGAGCCCACCCAACAACAGCTGCGGGGGAGCACATCGCGTCCAGACCGAGAGAGGTCAGCGCGCCAAACGTCCGAGAGGGCCAAAGCGCTGCAGATCTAAGGAAGAAAGGAACAAAAACACGCGATGTTTCGCAGCGAGGCGCTGATCAGGCCAGACTGCGGAAGCCGTAAAGACCCGATCGAGGCGCAATTCGAAACGGGCAAGGGCCAAAGAAAAGGCCGGAGCGGAAGCGGTAAGATGTGGA
>JBCCIW010000108.1:0-9836 GCA_039028055.1 Pseudomonadota bacterium
GAAGACAAGTCCCATGAGTTCATTCGGGTGGCTATTAGCGTAAGCGTGCAAACGAAGCCCCGACATTGAATGGCCGATGAGCACAAAGGCATCTTCTGCGCCCAGAGCTGCGCGCAACCGGCGCATATCTGCAACATGCCAGTCTGGATGAGGAGACGCGTCGGCCGGGACCGGGTCACTCCAACCCATGCCTGCTCGGTCGTAAAGACAGACCCTGTGGTCCTGCTTCAGCTCTTCCTTGATCCACCAGCCGTCTGTGTAGATGCCGAAGGCACCGGCGTCATATAGGACAAAGGGAGCACCTACCGGTCCTTCGCAAAGCGTATGGAGGTGGCGACCCGGCTCGACCTCGACCATCTGATAGGGTGCGCTAAGCTGCATGCGTGCCAGGTGTCCAGCCGTGCCGATTGCGACAAGCATTGTTATGGCGGATGCCACAAGGATCGCGCCGATCCGCAAGCCGGTCATGAGGCTGTTCAATATGGTGTTGCCAGATATCCCAAATCCTCCAACGGACGAAGTTGTCCGATTTCCCGTTTCGTATCGTCATCTGTTATGACGGTTTTAGATAGGGTTCATCCTAGAAATTCATAGATAGACGCTAGCCGATAGCCTTGGTTTCGTCCTCGGACAGAGCATCGCGAGCTTTGCCTACCATGGCCACGAGTTCCTTGTGCATGCCGGCCGAACTTTCCAATGGCGCGTCGAACCAGATTCGGAGCTGATCTTCGCCCAGTGAAATGTCGATACCCTCTGGGTCGATTCCGGAGAGCCGCCATTTGCCGCCATTGCTGCCGCAAAAGCCTTTTGCATAGAGTTCGACTGCATCGGCATGGTCGTCGTTCATATGTTCGCGGGCCCCGGCTTCGCGCGGGCCCCATCCGGTAAGATCTTCGATGGGTGACAATAGGTCAGTTGCGGTCAAGGCGTAGGCGCGTCCGAAGCCGCCATTGAAGTTTGCGCTCTCGATTTCGAAGCGCCAGAGGCTGAAATCCTTGAAGTCGATGTAGAGCTCGGCTTTCGGGTGTTGGCCGAGATAGCGTCCGCGCAGGCGCTGATGTTCGTCGTCCGCGGTCCGCCGTATGTTGCCGTGCAGTGTAACCCGTGGATGGGCGAGGGGATCCCCTTTGCCCGGGTCCCCCACAAGCAGGGATGCTGCGCTCGAAGTTTCAGCCATTTGCGGGCGGCCAGACAGGTCTGACATCGGGAAGATGGGTGCGCCATCAATATCCGTGGCCAGTCCGACGCGTGTCACATCGGGCGCACCGGATTCGGAGGATATCAGGCCAAGTGCTGCATGGCGCGTGACATGGAGGAGCGTCTTTATCTCCCTGCGGACGCAATCATCGACGGGCTGGAGCAGGTCTGGTGCGTCGCTGTCCGGCATAAGTCTCTCCTCTTCGATCAGAAGAAGATATAGTCGAAGGCTACTTTTGGCGAGTTTGAACTTGGGTGGGGTATCAATAGACGTCGCGCTGATAGCGTTTTGCATCTTTCAGAGCCGATATGTACTCTTCGGCTGATTCCAGATCCTTGCCACCATGGGTCTTCACGATGTCGATAAGTGCGGCATGGACATCTTTAGCCATCCTGTCGCCGTCGCCACATACGTAGAAATGCGCACCCTCTTCAAGCCAGGCAAAGACTTGCTCGCCCTTTTCCTTGAGCCGGTCCTGAACATAGATCTTATCAGCCTGATCCCGGCTGAACGCGACATCCAGATTCGTTAACAGGCCCGACTTCAGATAGTCCTGAAGCTCCACCTGATAGAGGAAGTCCTGCGTGAAGTGCGGGTTGCCGAAGAAGAGCCAGTTCTTCCCTTCTGCATCAATCGCATCGCGCTCCTGAAGGAAGGCACGGAAAGGCGCAATACCCGTACCCGGGCCAACCATGATGACCGGCGTTTCCGGGTTGACCGGCAGGCGGAAATTATCGTTCTGCTCAATGTAAATCTGGACAGTATCGCCATCCTCAACGCGGCGGCCGAGAAAGCCGGAGCAGCCCCCAAGATGTGACCGGTCATAAGCCTCATATGCGACTACACCGACTGTGGTGTGAACCTCATCCTCGACTTCTTCCTGACTGGAAGCAATCGAGTAAAGGCGCGGCTGGATTTTGCGCAGGCATTCCACGAGGGTTTGCGCATCGATCTTGCGCGGATGTTCGTGCAGAATGTCGAAGATCTGGCGGTCTTCGATGTAGGCACGAAGGGATGTCTTGTCTTCAGCGATCTTCGCCAAGGCCTTATTGGTTGTTGCTGCGACGTATTTTTCCACGAAGCTTGGATAGGACTGTGTCAGCTCAAGATCGGTGGCCAGCGCTTCTCGGAGTGGCTTGTTTTCGTCCCCAATAGAGATTTCCGTATCGCCGTCTAGTTTCAGCTTGGTGAGAACCGCATTGATCTCCGTATCGTCGTTTCGAAAGTAAACGCCAAGGGAGTCCCCGGGTTGATAGGTTAGATCAGATCCCTCAAGTGAAATCTCGACGTGGCGAACA
The DNA here is from genome assembly GCA_039028055.1 of Pseudomonadota bacterium. GTDB lineage: Bacteria > Pseudomonadota > Alphaproteobacteria > Caulobacterales > Hyphomonadaceae > CALLCD01. The sequence goes on from JBCCIW010000108.1 coordinate 2,497, forward strand.
TCTTTTGTAGAGTCGCGACCTGTTATCTTCTGGATGAGGCTGACTTCCGCCGTAAACGGATTTTTCTTTGTGTACTGGGAGACAGTTGGCGGGACAGTAGCGAGCCCAGGAACCAGGCCCGGCATTGGTACCACATTCGTGGCGGCTCCCTCATTGTCTGCTTTGAGACCCGGTTCGAAGATGTCTACAGCCCCATCGATCCAGTCTGGTGCATGATCGTCATAATCGACATCAAAGAGCGCTTTGTCGAAGACGGGTGTGGCCCCTAATTTCACAAGGCGCTCTTCTACATCGATTGCTGCCTGGCAAAAGAATTCGTACGAGGAATCGCCGAGACCGAGCACGGCGATCTTTGTGCCATCCAGTTTCGGTGCTTTTTTTGACGTGATGAACTCGTAGAACTTCTCCGCTGTCTCGGGTGGGTCACCCTCGCCTTGTGTCGAAACTACGATGGCTATGTACTTCTCGTCTTTCAGGTTCTTCGGCTTGTAATCCGCCATATCAACGAGGTTCACGTTGAGCCCGCGGTTCTTGGCATTGTCGGCCAGGTCCTGAGCTACGTGTTTGGCATTACCGGTCTGGGATCCATAGAGGACCGTTAGGGGCGCTGCCGCGGCTGCCGGTGCTGCGGCAGCTGCGGTGGCCGGGATAGCTCCAGTCGCGCCATTCGCGGACGCAGCCAGGTATCCGCTGATCCAGGCTTGCTGGATCGGCGTGAGCGTCGTCATAAGCTGCTCTATAAGCTGGCTCTGCTCGGGGGTGAGCGGATTCATGCCCGGTGGGAGATTCGAAACAAACATCTATGATCCTGATCTGCTCAGTGCCGCTATCCGGCGTCGGTGTGGAGGCCGCATTCGCGGGTCAGGCCGAAAAAGCGCGTTTCCTCTTCGGTCATGCCGTCTTCCAGCTTGCGGGTTGTGTGCGTGTCGCCAACGCTGACATAACCTTCCTCCCAAAGAGGATGATAGGGCAGATCGTGAGCTTTCAAGTAAATATAAATGTCGCGGCTAGACCAATCGACAATGGGGTGCATTTTGATGCGACCGTGCTGCATCTCGATGAAGTTCCGCTCCGCGCGGCTCTGTGATTGATCGCGGCGCAGGCCGCTAAACCATGTGTTTACGCCAAGCTCACGGAGGGCCCGCTGCATGGGCTCGACCTTGTTCATCGTGTTGTAGCGCTTGATGCCGTCTTCACCCTGGGTCCAGAGCTGACCATACTTGGCCTCCTGCCAGGCGGGGCTCATCTCCGAGCGATAGATATGGAGGTTGAGGTTCAGCCGCTCCGTCAGTTCATCTATGAACTTGTATGTCTCCGGGAACAGATAGCCCGTATCCATAACAATGATAGGAATATCCGGGCTCTTCTGCGTCATCATGTGCAGCATGACGGCTGATTGTACCCCAAAACTTGAGGACACCGCGTATCCAGCCGGCAGATTATTGAGCGCCCAGTCAACGCGGGTCTCTGCATCAAGGCCTGCAAGCCAGGCATTCGCATCTGCGATCAGCTCGCTTCGTTGGTCAGTGGTCTTGTAAAGCAAGCTCAGCATGGACTTTGGTGCCACGTCTCTGAGGGGAACTATGTTCTGTGCTATATCAGGCATGGAAATCAGTCTTCGATACTTTTACTTCGGGCACGATGCCCTTGCGTATTACGAAATCGCCAAAGCCTTCATCCTGTTCCCGGTCGCCGGCCCAGTCTGCAATCAGCGTATCAAGCTCGCCAAGGATCACTTCCGGGCTTACGTTCTCCTTGTAGAGTTTTGGAACGCGTGTCCCGATGCGGTTGCCGCCCAGGTAGAAATTGTATTTACCCGGACCTTTTCCAACGAGCCCAGCTTCAGCAAGCATGGCGCGGCCGCACCCGTTTGGGCAGCCATTGACCCTCAAGATTATGTGGTCTTCCGGAACGTCGTGTTTGGCGAGCAGTTTCTCCACATCCTCTACAAGGCTCGGGAGAAAGCGTTCAGCCTCCGCCATGGCCAGGGGGCAGGTTGGTAGCGCTACGCAAGACATCGAGTTTTTCAATTGCGGTGTATGGGCATCGTCGATCAGGCCGTGTTCGCGCGCGATGCGTTCTATTTCAGCTTTCTGATCTTCCGGCACACCCGCAATGATCAGGTTCTGGTTCGCCGTCATGCGGAAATCGCCCTCGTGGATTTCTGCAATCTTGCGAAGACCTGTCTTCAGGGGGCGATCGGGGTAGTCGAGGATCCGACCGCTCAGAATGTACAGCGTCAGGTGATGCTTGCCGTCGATGCCTTCGACCCAGCCAAAGCGATCACTACGTGTAGTGAATTCATAGGGACGGCTGTCTTCGAACTTGACGCCGGCACGCCTCTCTACCTCCGCCTTGAAGACATCAACGCCCACGCGGTCGAGGGTGTATTTTGTCTTGGCATTCTTACGGTTTGAGCGATTGCCCCAGTCACGTTGTACGGAAACCACGTGTTCAGCGATTTTCAGCGTATGCTCAAGGGGTACGAATCCAAAATCGTCCGCCTTGCGCGGGTAAGTGGCTGTATCGCCATGTGTCATTGCAAGGCCACCACCAACCAGCACATTGAACCCGACTAGCTCGCCATCTTCCGCGATGGCGATGAAATTCAGATCATTCGCATGAACATCGACTTCATTGCTTGGCGGAACTGAAACGGTCGTTTTGAACTTTCGGGGCAGATAGGTCTCACCGAGGATCGGTTCCTCGGTGGTCATGACTTTCTCGCCGTCCAGGAAGACCTCGGCATATGCATTGGTCTTCGGAAGCAGGTGTTCGGAGATCTTCTTCGACCATTCATAGGCTTGCTGATGGAGCTCTGACTCTACCGGGTTAGTTGTGCACAGTACGTTCCGATTTACGTCACCCGCGGTGGCAATTGAGTCGATGCCCACGGAAGCAATCAACTTGTGCATATCCTTCACGTGAGGCTTCAAAACCCCGTGGAACTGAAAGGTCTGCCGTGTGGTCAGACGGACTGAGCCGTATATCGAGCTCTCTTCGGCGAATTTCTCGATGATCAGCCATTGCTTGGGTGTGATAATCCCGCCAGGCATGCGCGCGCGGAGCATGACATTGTGCAGAGGTTCGAGCTTCTGCTTGGTACGCTCACCGCGAATGTCGCGATCGTCCTGCTGGTACATGCCGTGGAAGCGGATCAGCTGGTAGTTGTCAGGTGTGAACCCACCCGTGATCGGATCTTGTAAGTCTTCAGCAATGGTGCCGCGCAGGAAGTTGCTTTCTTCCTTCAGGCGCTCATTGTCGGAGAGTTTTTCTGTAATCGGTTCCGGGACTTTAGGGGTGTTTGCTGACATGAGTATTGGGGGTTTTGTGCTCTTGGCGGTGGTTGCAACGATTTCAAGTTACAAAATAGGGCGTGTGGAGTGTGCGATCTATTTCAATTCGCACTGTTCTATCTTTAGTATTGCTAAACAAAGAGCCTTTTGACGGCTCAGCTCAAAAGTTTCGGTGTCGGAAAACAGCCTACAAGAGGACCGGTGTGTCTGAGCTTTAGCTTTTCTATTCAATGTACTGGAATTTGCTTCTGCTGAGCCCCGCATTGGGCCACTTCAACCTCTTTCAGGCTATCGGAACGTCCAGAATTCAGAGATTATCCAGCCCCAAGCGCGCGAAAGGATCTGGATCTATGAAGCTGATTTCGAGTTTGGCATTGTGCTATTGTCTGGCTGGGTGCCTCGTTTACATCGACGCAGATTCTGGCCCGTCATCACAGCCTGCGGCGCTGGAAGCAAGCCAACCCTTCGACGTTATTATTCAAGGCGGCATGGTTTACGACGGTTCTGGAGCACCTGGGGTCGTAGCTGATGTGGCAATCATCGATGATCGGATCGTTGAAATTGGCCAGCTGACGGCCAGCGGTGCCGATCTCGTGATTGACGCATCCGGCCATGCGGTCTCTCCCGGATTTATCAATGTGCTGAGCTGGGCACCTGAAGCGCTGCTGGTAGACGGTCGGTCTATGAGTGACCTGAAGCAGGGCGTGACCCTCGAAGTGTTTGGAGAAGGCTGGTCCTATGGGCCATTGAACGAGACGATGCAGGCTCAAACCGAGGCGGGCCAGGGCGATTTCAAATATGAGGTGAATTGGGCGACGTTCGGTGAGTTCCTCGCTGAACTAGAACGGCGAGGTGTCTCAACCAATATCGCGTCTTTCGTTGGCGCGACCACCGTGCGCGTTCACGAATTGGGATATGAGAACCGCGCGCCAACTGACGAGGAGCTGGCGCGCATGCAGACGCTCGTTCGCGACGCGATGGAGGAAGGTGCGCTGGGTGTAGGAGCCTCTCTTATCTATGCGCCAGCGTTTTTCGCTGAAACGGATGAACTGGTTGCTCTCGTCAGTGCGGCTGGCGAGTATGGCGGCGGCTACATCACCCATATGCGCTCGGAAGGGGCTCGGTTTCTTGAAGGAATTGAGGAGACCATAGACATTGCTCGCCGTGCCGGGACGTGGGGGCAGATCTATCACTTCAAACCTGGCGGTGAAGCGAACTGGGAAAAGCATGGCGCGGGGATCGCGCTCATGGAGGCTGCAAGGGCAGAAGGCCTCGATATAACTGCCAATATGTATACTTACGAGGCCGGGTCGACCGGTTTGAATGCCGCTATGCCGCCATGGGTTCAGGAGGGCGGCATCGGAGCCTGGATCGAACGGCTACGAGATCCTGAAATTCGTGCGCGTCTCGTCCGGGAGATGGCCCACCCGGGGGACGGTTGGGAAAACCTCTACAACGATGCTGGAGGACCTGAGAATGTCCTGCTCGTCGGCTTCAGGGACGAAGCGCTCAAGCCCTTGACTGGAAAGACAGTCGCCGAGGTGGCGAGCATGCGGGGCACTTCACCGGAAGAGGTGATGATGGATCTCGTCATAGAAGACGGTAGCCGTGTGCAGGCCGTTTACTTCCTGATGTCTGAGGACAATATTCGGAAAAACGTTGCCTGGCCGTTCATGATGTTTGGGTCCGATGGTTCTTCATTGGCCGCGGAGGGACCAGCGCTGTTGTCTCAACCGCACCCAAGAACATACGGAAATTTTGCGCGCCTTTTGGGCAAGTATGTTCGGGAGGAAAAGGTTATCCCTTTGGAAGAGGCAATCTACCGAATGACCGGACTTTCTGCCGCTCAGTTGCGGATCGAGAATCGCGGCTGTCTCGCGGTTGGTTGCTATGCTGATGTGGCTGTTTTTGACCCTAATACGATTGAGGATCGTGCGACCTATCAAGATCCGCATCAGTATGCGCAAGGTATGCGCGATGTTCTGGTAAATGGCATTCCCGTTTTGCGGGACGGCGATCATACAGGGGCGTACCCGGGGCGCGTCGTTCACGGGCCGGGCAAGACAGATTGACCAGACAAAGACAATCCTCGGTTTGCTGGTACGAAGATGGACACTTTGGGGATCCGTTTCGTGATCCGGAGAAAATCAGAACTCATTTCGAGTGGATTCTACTACGGCACCAGATTTCCACGCCGAGATGGTGGTCGATACTGGGATCGAACCAGTGACCCCTACGATGTCAACGTAGTGCTCTACCGCTGAGCTAATCGACCAATTCCCTTCTCGAGGAAGACCGGTGAAATCCGCTTTTGCGCGCTTAATGTCAAGTGGCTAGGGGCAGAGGTTATTAGGCTGCAAGTACACGTTCTACTTCATCGACGATTTCCCTCAGATGGAAGGGTTTCGAAAGGATTTTCGATCCTGCGGGCGTCGGCGAACCCGATGATAGCGCGACTGCGGCAAAGCCTGTGATGAAGACAATCTTCATGGCTGGATCGAGCTCTGCTCCGCGCCTCGCGAGCTCAATTCCGTCAAGGCCTGGCATCACGATGTCGGTCAACAGAAGATCGAAGACCTCGCGCTCAAGTGCTTCCAGTGCACCCTCGCCGTCCTCGTGATCCTGCACGTCGTGGCCCGCGCGCCGAAGGGCCGCGGACAAGAAGGTCCGAAGAGAATCATCGTCTTCTGCCAATAAGATTTTTGTCATCATGCGCCTCGGTAAAGTCGTTCACTGCCTGCATTAAGACATAAGCCGGTAAATCTGAAATGAACGTGACCCTTGACCTTGGTCACGGCGTGTCAATTTATAGTTTGGTGGAACAGCAAGCCCAAACTCTAGTTCAGTCTCCCGTTTGTCCCGTCGCGGGGCTCTCAGCCTACACAGTCGGCTCCAAGACGACCCCAACGGTTCCAATTCTATTTTCATCACCCCACAGCGGCGCGTGTTATCCAGCTTCAATGTTGCCCGATTTACGTGTGCCATTGATCGATTTGCGTCGTACCGAGGATGCCTTTGTCGATGAATTATTTGACGATGTGACGAGCTTGGGCGGCCAACTGGTTTCGGCAAACTATGCACGTGCATATGTGGATTTGAACCGAGATGCGCGGGAACTCGACCCGGACATGTTTGCCGACGGCGCACCGCGGACTGTGGCCGTTCCGAGTGCGCGGGTTGAGGCTGGCCTCGGATGTTTGCCCAAGGTCGCTGCCGGAGGTGAGCTGATTTATTCCAATCGCTTGAGCAGGGCAGAGGGGGAATATCGCCTCGCATTTGTCCACGATGCTTATCACGGGTTCCTCCAGCATACACTTGAGGATTTTCGGCACCGCTTCGGGGTCGCCGTGCTGATCGACTGTCATTCCATGCCGTCGAACCAACCAGGCCGGAGAAAGCTCACAGATATCGTTCTAGGTGACCGTTTTGGATCAAGCTGCGATAGTCGGCTGACTGGCCTTGCGGAGCGGACCTTTCGTCGCCTTGGTTACACCGTATCGCGGAACGCCCCATATGCGGGCGGGTTTACGACACGGGCGTACGGCAGGCCCAAAAAGCGTATTCATGCACTGCAGATTGAAATCAATCGTAGCCTCTACATGGACGAGGTGTCAGTTGAGAAAACGAAGAAGTTTCATTCGCTTAAGCCCGCGATCCTGCAAGTTGCCGAAGCGTTGACTGCATTTACCAAGACGAAATCTCGATAAAAAAAGAGCCGCGCGGAGCCCGCGCGGCTGCGATAAGGTATAGGGAGGAAACGCCATAGGCGTTACGCCGAAGCGCAACAACATAGTTATTGTGCGCCGCAAAATACGCAAGCCGATTTTGCTGCATCTGCGAGATGGCAACTATGCTAAAATGCATATGATGGTGAATCTGATTGCGAAAACTGAACTCCGGCATGGGTTTTGCTGACCAAGCATGGCGCATCCTGAAAGGGGACGGTGTGTCCCTGGATGACGAGTTTGGAGTGTATTATGGCAGACGATACCGACCTGCACGTGGGCAAGCGGCTGCGCCGTCGGCGGCGACTCCTGGGCATGA
>JBCCIW010000109.1:0-9794 GCA_039028055.1 Pseudomonadota bacterium
GCGCAGACGGCGATCGCAATGGCGCGAGTGCGTGAGTTCTTCCTGCCGGCCTTTCTGTTCCCGCTCGGCGGGCTGATCGCGATGCTCATCTGGGTCATGGGGTTCGACGGTGGGGCCGTCGAGGCAACCCTGGTGTTGTTTTTTATGACCGCCGTGACGCAGCTCAGCTATTTCTGGGGGCTCCTCCTCAGGTTCACCGAAGCGGACTTCGCCACGTTCTACCGGAGCGTCCTGGTCCCCGGGACTCTCCCGGCATTCTCGGGCGCCCTCGTCTGGGGGGGCCTCCACTCCCTGGACAACCCTCAGAACTGGCCCACTCTTATAGGGTTCTCCGCGGCAGGGGCGATGGCCTACATCGCGACATTGCTTGGCCTCTGCTTAAACGCGTCGGAGAGGTCTGACGTTCGGCGATTTCTTGGTCGCCAAAGAGCCAAACCGTAGGGCTACTGCCATGCATGACGAAACCCCAATCCGTCGTTTGTGCAGGTGCGATTGGAGACGCGTGGCGATCCCTGTCAGAAGGTCCGGCAATTCGCATAGGTGCATGGACGGGAGACTATCGTCCGCCGGACAATACACTCCTTCGCAGGGCAGGTCATTCGGCCTCGTCCGTCCAGTCTTCTGAATGATCCAGATAAGGGGTTTTGGAGCGTCGTCGATGCGTTGGGAAATGGCAAAGTGCGCACCCAAGAATTGGGATGATGAACCCGGCAGCCAGCGCGCTGTCCGGTGGAGCTTTTCCCTTTGTGAACCGCCATGTGGCCGTGGATGATCAATTGAGAAAATATTTCTCCTTTCCAGTAACTTGCGGGCTCGCGCAAGAGGCTCCCATCGAGGCATCGAGTTGCAAATGCAGGGTCGATATGACACGCTCGCGTCGAAGACAGAACCAGTAGAACTGCAACCCATCTCGGAGAAGAAATGCGAGATCAGGAAATCCTAGAAAAGATCGCCGAAGTCTTTGAAGACGTCTTCGGCATGAGCGGTTTCGAGCTGTCTCATGAAATGTCTGCCGAAGACGTCGAGGGTTGGGACAGTCTTAGCCATGTCAGGGTCATACTGGCCGTTGAGAGGAAATTCGATATGAAACTCTCGAATGCCGAGGTGGACGGATTTAGTTGCATCGGCGATCTCATAAAAATCATCGGGGAACGTACCGCCTAAAATGGATACTCCTTCGGTCAAGAGACTGAGCTGGCTTCCCGAAGCCGCTCCCGATTTCTCTGAGACAATCGCCGAACTCTCCAGGAAGGATGGGCACGGAACGGCGGACGATCTCTTGGCTTTGTCCCGCACGGCGCTAGACCTCGATCAGCTGATCCGTGTTTCGGCGCTTCTCAAGAGGCCGGATCGGACCCTCGAAGGGGCGGGCCTCACCCCTGTTCGGCTTGCGCTTTTAGCCGACGGCACAATGGATTACCTGGCCAAGGCGATCGAGGCGACAGGGCTTCGCTACGGATTGCACATCGAAACCTATGCCGCAGCATTTGGCCAGTCTTTCCACGAAGTAATGTCGGATGACGGCCCGCTCTGGGCGTTCGAGCCGGATTGCGTCTTCGTTGCCCCAGATTGCCGGATGATTGGCCTCGCACGGCCTTCGATCACCTCAGACGACCATGTCGCTGCAACGACGGACGCGGTTGACCGTCTGTCTTTGTTTGTGGACCGTATCGAAGCAATGGGCGCCACCGCTATCTTGCAGACTATCGTTTCTCCCCTGCTGCCTTGGGGAGGGAACCTTGATGCAAACCTTCCGAGTTCGGAATTGGCGCAGATCGCAGAGATCAATCTTGGCGTGCGCGCGATCGCCAAGGACCGTGGAATTCCGATCGTTGATACCAATGCCCTTGCAGCCACAATCGGGCTTGAAGCCTGGTTCGCGCCCAGTCTTTGGAACCGCGCAAAGCTTCCATGTGCTCTCGACGTTCTTCCAATTTGGGCGGACCATGTGTGCAGGGTATTGGGGGCGCTGAAGGGAAAATCGAGAAAATGCCTCGTTCTCGACCTCGACAATACCCTCTGGGGAGGGGTTATTGGCGATGATGGATTGAATGGTATCCGACTTGGGCAGGGTTCGGCTGACGGCGAGGCATTTCTCGGAATCCAAGACTACGCGCTATCCCTGAAGGCCAGAGGCATCATCCTCGCTGTGGTGTCGAAGAATAACGAGGAAAATGCACGGCTTCCATTCCAGAAACATCCAGAGATGAGGCTGCGCGAGGATGACATTTCCGTTTTTATTGCGAATTGGGACGATAAAGCAAGCAATATTGCGCATGTCAGCAAGAGCCTGAATATAGGAAGAGATGCGCTCGCATTTCTCGATGACAATCCGGCCGAGCGAGCGCATGTTCGCCACGAGCTTCCGGAAGTAGCTGTATTGGAGCTGCCTCAGGAACCTTCCCATTTTCCAATGCTCATTGCCCAGTCGGGCCTATTCGAGACAGTCGCCCTATCGAAAGAAGATGCGGAGCGCGCTGATCAATACCGTCAGAATACGAACAGAAGAATTGCATTCGAGAAGATTAGTGACTACGACGCCTTTCTGAAATCTCTCGATATGAAATGTACGATATCGCATTTCGATGCAGTCGGAAGATCTCGCATCTCACAGCTCATCAACAAATCTAACCAGTTCAACCTGACGACCAGGCGCTATTCTGAGGTCGATGTCGCGAATATGGAGGCGGACCCTTCCATCTTGGATCTTCAGGTTCGTCTTTCCGACAAATTCGGTGACAATGGAATGATCTCGGTCGTGGTCTTCAAGAAGGCGGCTGACGAGTGGGTGTGCGATACCTGGCTCATGAGCTGCCGGGTGATCAAGCGACGTGTGGAAGAGGTCGTTCTTGCGGCGGTCGTCGACGCAGCCAAGTCAGAGGGGGCGAAGCGTCTTGTCGGAGAGTATATTCCGACGGCCAAGAACCAGATGGTTGCGGATCATTTCAGCTCTCTGGGCTTTCAGCCATCGCTCGCGCCGGAGCACTGGTCCGGCACGCGCTGGGTTCTCGAACTGGATGACGTGTCTCTTCCCGATGTCCCGATGCACGTTGTCAAAGCCTTCGACGCGAACGTACCCCAGAGCGATGTCGATGGATGATCCTCCTTCCGAGCGTCAGAGGTCTGACTCTGGCGCATGAAACGAATGCCTTTGAGGTTCTAGAGCGCCATCCATTTAATCTGCAACATATCCGGCGGCTTTGCAGGGTTTTCTGCACTATTCTGGGGTAAAGAATTCTCAGGTTTGCGCGATGGATTGCAACAGCGCGTCGAAGGTGCGTGCCTTGAGCCTTCGCAGATGTGCTTTGAGCTTGGCGTATGCCATTTCGATAGGGTTCAGGTCGGGGCTGTAGGGCGGCAGGAAGAGGAGCCAGTCTCCCTGCGCTTTCAGGTTCGCCTGCGCGTTTGCGGATTTGTGTGACGATGTATCGGCCCATGTGTGGATGCCCGGCTGAGGTCAAGGTGGCTTTTGCTGAGCAGGATGAGTGATCGGCGCGGTCATGTGTCAGGCCTGTTGTGCGGCACCGGAATATGACCGCTGGCCGGTATGGTGATACGCTGGAGTTCCCCCGGTTTCGTGGACAGTCATGGACTGGAGAGTTCCAGCCCGGCGAGGGCTCTCCTTTCGTAGTCGGTCGGGGAGAGATAGCCGAGCGCCGAGTGTCGGCGCCCGGGATTGTACCAGCCTTCGATGAACTCGAAGATCGCCATGCGCGCCTCGGCCTTGGTCTGGAACTTCCGGCGGTCGAGGAGTTCGCATTCGAGCGTGGCGAAGAAGCTCTCGCACATCGCGTTGTCGTACGCGTCCCCAACTGAGCCCATCGACGGCCGCGCACCGGCCTCCTTGCAGCGCAGTCCGAAGGCGATCGAGGTGTATTGCGAGCCCTGATCGGAATGATGGATCACCCCGGACGGCCGGCGCTGGCCGACGGCCATGTTCAGCGCATCGAGCACGAGCTGGGTGCGCAGGTTGGTGCCCATGGCCCAGCCGACGATCCGCCGAGAGAAGGCGTCGAGGACGACCGCCAGATACAGGAAGCCGGCCCAGGTCGGGACGTAGGTCATGTCGGCCACCCACAACTCGTCGGGTTTCTCGGCGTAGAAATTCCGGTCCACAAGGTCGGAGGCCGGGCGAACGCGCTCGTCGCGGATGGTCGTCCGCGTGCCTCGGCGACGGCTGACCCCGACTATGCCATCGGCCTTCATCAGGCGTTCCACCCGCTTGCGGCCGACGTGGACGCTTTCAGCGGCAAGCTCAGCGTGAATGCGCGGCGCGCCGTAGGTCTGCTTCGAAGCTTTATGAACGCGGCGGATCTTTATAAGCAGCTCCTTGTCCGCCAGATCGCGCGCCGACGGCTCGCGGCGGGCCCATGCGTAGAAGCCGCTGCGTAAGACGTTCATCGCCCGCGCCATGGTATCGATGGGGAACTCGGCCCCCTTCTCGGCGATTGCGGGCAATCGCCTGTCAGGCAACGGGCTTCGCGGTCATGAACTGGAAGACCTCGACGACACGCTGTCGTTCTGAGCAAACCGGCGTTCGCTGGCTCACCTTTTGAGAGACTATCACGCTCCTGCCTGAGCTGGCGGTTCTCGCAACGCAGGCGGCGCAACTCCTCCTTCTCCGCGGTGCTCAGCACGTCGGCGCGCCGACCGGCATCACGCTCGGCCTGCTTCACCCAGGTATGGATTGTCGCAATGCAGGGCTCGAACTCCTTCGCGAGTTCCTCGATGCTGCGCCCGGCCCGATGAAGGGCCACGATTTGCTCCCTGAAAGCCGCAGGGTACGGGGATCTGGTTCTCGGCATGATGACACCTTCCGTTCAAAGTCATCGGGTGTCCACGAAACCGGGGGAACTCCAATCCCGACTTCGAATACGTCCTGATCGACGCGACGATTTGCAAGACGCACGCCGACGCGACCTCTCACGAGGGAGGCTTGAAGCTGCCGGCATCGGACGCTCGAAAGGCGGTCTGACGACGAAGATCCACGCCGCGAAGATCCACGCCGCCGTCGATGCGCTCGGCCTGCCGGTTCGGATCGCGATCACGCAGGGGCAGTGGGGCGACAGCCCGCAAGCGCGCGGCCTGATCGAGGGCCTGGAGGGCGTCGGCCATGTCGTTGCGGATGCCGCCTACGACGCCGATCACCTGCGCGACGTCATCGCCGGCGGTCTTGGCGCCACGGCCCACATCAAGCAGAACCCGACCAGGGTCACGCGCCATCCGATCGACTGGATGCTCTAGAAGGAGCGGCACCTCGTGGAGGGCTTCTTCAACCGGATCAAACGCTTCCGCCGGATCGCACTGCGCTGCTAGAAGAAGCTCTCGTCCTTTAAGGCCTTCGTCGATCTCGCCTGTGCCATGGCATGGATCACCTAAATGCAGACGCCGCCTAGCGGGGGCGCTTTCGACCGTCGTTTTCGGGATCGTCGGATCGTTCGCGCGCCTGCTGGGTCTGCCGGGTCATTGGTGCCGCCGGTCTTTCCGTGCGTGCGCTTGCCAAATGCGCCCTCGAGAACGGCATGGGATCCGAAATGCCTGCTTTGGTTTCCGGCGCGCGGGTCTCCTCGCTTCGGGTCCGGTCGACGGGGCGAGGGGAGCGTTGGAAGCTTGGACCGGCGTCGGCACGCTCATCTTGGTCTGTCCGGGGAGTGGTCGCAGGACTGTCTGCGGGGCGCGTTTCGGGTCGCGCATCCAGCAGCCAAACGCCGGACCCTATGAGGAACATCAGAAGAGCATAGGTGGCGTTCCAGTAGTGGACGGTCCATCCCATCACAAAGAGACCGCTCAGGCTGAGAAGCAGACCAAGACGGCAATGGTGCTGCAGATCATCCAAGCCGCGGCGGACAACCATCGGCAAGTAGACGGCGAAGAATGAAATCAACATGAGGGCCATAGCGGGAATCCCATGGCGCACGCCAGGGACGATCCAGAACATGTCGAGGCTTGACCCGAGCCAGTAGGGCCTGTCCCACTCATTTAGCCCGACCCCAAAGAGAGGGTTTTGCAGGATGGACGCGGTTCCGAAGTTCCAGATGTGCAAACGCGCCCAGGCCGTTCCCGCATTCAGCGCGAAGTAGCTGATGAAGATTTCGGATGCGGACCGTTGCGAGTTCAACTCGACGACGAGATAGGCAAGACCGGCGAGGACGGCGAGGATCGTCCAGCGGGATTTGAGCCGGGCAAAGACCATGTCCCATGTGATCAGATAGAGCTGCATCATCATACCCGCGAGCGGCCCCGAGGAGAGGCTGAGCGCTGCGGTCACAAAAACCGCGAGCGTGCCCGCCAAACGGCGAAGCAGGGATTTTCCATAGCCGACGACGTAGAAGGCTAGGCTGATGGCCGTACCGCAGAACACCCCGAACAGGATTGAATGGTCGAACGGCCCCTGAACCCGGGTGAGGCCGAGCCGTTCTCCGTCGCCACGTCGGGTCGGAGGGACGTCGCCTATGAGCGAGGCGACCTCAAGCAGGATGTTGCGGCCGGTGAGCGCTTCGATGACGGCGAAGGGTGCGATGAAGAGCATGATATAGAATAGCAATCGCGCCGTCGCTCTGAGCGCCGCCGAAGACCGGATAAGCACGCGCCCCATAAAGTATGCGCCTGCTGTTTCGACAAAGAAGATGCCGCCGGCTTCGATGGCGGTCGAGGCGCCATGGTGCACTCCGAAGGCCGTCATCGCCCAGAGCGCGAGCAGGATGACGGTAAGATCAGCCACTCTCAAAGGGCCTGCATGTCCGCCCAGCCACCGCAAGATCAGAAAAGGCAGCGTGGCGAGCAGTACGACCCGATAGAGGGAAAGGCGCATGCCGCCGATCTCCACCGAAATCGGCACCGCAAGGGCAAGAACGAACAGAGCGACAGGGATGGCCAGAACGCGCTCATCGAGCCGCTGCCCTCGGCGTGCGTCTTTCGGCTGTTCCGCAGAACCGGGTGCGTCCCGCTTTGGTGTCCTGAGCACGCTATCTGAAGCTGGTCTACCCATTCTGATCAGACTTCATACACACCCATCCTTCGATAGCCACGTCATATAGGACACGAAGACCTGAACGCTCGCGGTGCGGCACGCCCCGCCCGAGCGTCCGATCCCGCAACCAAAGAAGACACAACATACGCCATGCATGGCCTCGCGTGAGGTCCCACGCGGGATGGGTGGCGCCCTATGTCAGAGCCGCACAAGGGAGGACGCCCTCCCGGCTGGCGCACGGGACCCCGCGATCGTGTTCCGACGACAAGATCCCAACGTCGACGCCAGCACACGGACGCTGGGGAAGAATTCTAGCACCGCTCAGGGGCGGATGATTGTGGAAAAAATGAAATTCGACCCGTAGTCTTCTAAAAGTTGAGAATCAAATTGGGATTCGTCCTTTAGGCGTCACAATTTTCCGAGCTTATAATCGCTGCGAAGCCCAATCATCGCTCTGCGCCACGTTCCTGTCACAATACCCTTGTCAAAGACCGTACGCCATAGCCGTACGTTCTTCCCATCCTCGACCTGAAAGCACTGGACGTAGGCCCCAGGGCCACGCGGGCAACGCTCGAAAAAGCGCGATGTGAAGACAATCTGCCGAAGTAATCCCGGATCGGCGGAGTGTCGCGGAGCGGCCCGCACTTTCGTGCGCGAAAAGTAGCCCAATTAGCGGGCTTGACACGCCCACGCCTTGCGCCGGCCAATATCCTTTCATATTTCCCGTCCAAAAAAAGATGGCGAGGCGGGTGCTTCGTGTAGCGGTCCGGCTAGGAGGCCGCCCAATCGTGTGGGCGGTGTCCTATTTTTGCGAGAGTCCATGGTTTTTGCGTTTAATTGGCTGGTAATTAGCATTCGCTAAATTATCACCCTTTTAATCCGACTACACGAGTGACGTGTGCGAGTTTTGCCTCGATCACAGCAGGAGACAGGAATCATGGCAGTGACCTTTGAGGTCTCAAACGTCAACGAACTAATGTCCGCCCTGGCGTCGGCGTCAGGCGGAGACACAATTAGCCTTGCAGCAGCAAACTACGGCTATGTGCAGTTTACCGGTCAAAATTTCAATAGTGAGGTACGGATCGTATCCGCTGATGCGGACAATCCCGCCCAATTCGATCGGATCGAATTTGAGAGCTCGTCCAACATTACTCTGGACAGTATTAAGGTCGCTTTCCCGTCGAATGGCGGTCAGGGTACACGCGTCGTAAATATCAACAATAGTAGCGATATTTCGATCGTCGATTCGGAGGTGCATGGACGGGTCGACGGAACCTATGAGGGTTTCGGCATCAGGGTGAAGGATTCATCCGGTATCCTGATCGACAATAATTTCGTTCACAACGTAATGAACGGAATTGCCGTTTTCTCTGCGGATTCCGTAACGGTTTCGGAAAACTATATCGACTACGTCGGCGCAGACTTTATGAAGGGTGGCGGGCTTACCGACTTTGTCTACGCCAATAACATCGGGGGTGGAAACCTGTTCCCGAGCCCAACCGCGCATGCGGACTTTATCCAGTTCCAGGGCTCTTCCTACGACGGTGTCATCAGCGGGAACGTGTTTCTCTCGCAGACGTCCGAACGCGCCCAGGGCATATTTATGTCCAACGGCACATACGGAAATGTGCTTGTTGAGCAGAACATCCTCTACACCGGAAAAGCGAACGGAATCAAGATCTTCGGCGAGGGTGGCATCGTTGTTCGAAACAACACCGTGCTGTCGACGCCGGACGCCGGCCATGAATCCTCATACGTCTCGCTGCCGAATGGCGGCGTGAGCGAGAACAACATCTATACCGTTGACTTCGATGCCGGAACCAAGGGGTCGAACCTGATCGTCCAGCATTCCAAATCCAATGGGGTGAACTTCTACGGAGATGTCTTCGTTGACGCTATGGGCGGTGTTGGCGACATTTCGCTGGAGGGCCTGATGCCCGCTCCGGGAAGCCCGGCTGAAGGAAAAGGAGCGTATGAGCGCCTTTTGCAGCTGCTCGGCGAGGATTCAAGCTATGTCGCGCCGCCGGTTCCTCCGGCGCCGTCTGACGATCCTGGTACGGACGAAGCCGAAGCGCCAACGGATCCGGTCCCTTTCCCGGAGCCGATCGAAGGCTCGGTGTTCAGCATGGTCGGCGCCCTCGTTGTCTCGGGTGCGCAGGATGTCGTGGAGGTCGCGCACAGTGCCGAGTTCGAACTGGCGTCATCGACGCTCGCGCTGAGTTTCAACGCCGACACCACTTCGGGCCGAAAGGGCATCTTCACAAAGGACGCGTCCGGCGGGGGCGACCACGTTGCCGTCTATATCGAGAACGGCACGCTTTACGTTCGTGTGCAGGACGGTGGCAAGCAGGTGGTGCTCACCGAGGGCAATATCGGCACCGGGCGTGACTATGATCTTCATGTCGTCTTCGGGGGCGGCAATGTCGTGGCGCTGCTCGACGGTGAGGTGATCGGCGAAGCGGCCACCGGCATGTCCTGGGCAGACAATGCCGAGG
The DNA here is from genome assembly GCA_039028055.1 of Pseudomonadota bacterium. Taxonomy (GTDB): domain Bacteria; phylum Pseudomonadota; class Alphaproteobacteria; order Caulobacterales; family Hyphomonadaceae; genus CALLCD01. The sequence goes on from JBCCIW010000109.1 coordinate 9,466, forward strand.
TCATGCAGATTGGCGGGCTCGGATGGGCTTCGAATAGTGGGCAGGCCGGGTTTGGTAATCCGTTTGATGGCACGATCTCCGATGTCGTCGTTGTAGAGGGCAAGCCTGGTTGGGACGCGGTCGAGGCGATCCGTTTCGGAGAGCCGTTGCCCGACACCGATCCCGATCCCGATCCCGATGACGTCCCTCAGCCCGCTCCGCTGCCGGACCCGCCAGACGATGGCGATGAACCACCGGCGCCCGACGAGGACCTCGTGCCGATCTTTGGGTTCGATGGTGCACTCGAGATTACGGGGCCCGCAGATGTGCTGGAGATCGCCCACGGAGAA
>JBCCIW010000110.1:0-9775 GCA_039028055.1 Pseudomonadota bacterium
AGTGGGCAGCCGTCTTATTGCGAATGTGAGAGCCGGCTATACGTACGAGAATTTCTCCATCGCTGTGTTTGCGTCAAACCTCTTCGACGATCAAACGGGAATATTCCGTATACGTGGCCTCGTTAATCAGGACACTGGCATACTGGGCCCGTCGGCCGTGGCGTCGGAGATTCGGCCGGATCCCAGGACCTACGGGATCGTTCTGGACGTTGCTTTTTGAATATTTTGACGACGGCTAAATATGAATGTCGGGAATTCGTGATTGAATAGGGCTAGCCCGTGAATTCACCGATTACCGGGACATGGTCGGATGGTTTCGTCAGCTCTCGCGCTCGGCGGTAGATCTCGACACCTTTCAGGCGATCGGCCGCCTGGGGCGAGCAAAGCAAATGGTCGATGCGGATGCCGTGATCCTTCGGAAAGGCGCCGCCCTGGTAATCCCAGAAGGAATACTGATGACCGCGATTATCGAGGGCTTCGAAGGCCTCCGTGAGACCAAGGTTTTTCAGGGTCTGGAAGGCGGCGCGGGTCTGGGGTAGGGCGAGGGCGTCATCGGTCCAGACGGCGGGCTCCCAGCAGTCCACGTCGCGGGGGATGCAGTTATAGTCGCCAGCGAGGACGAAGGCGTCTTCTGTTGCAAGCAGTTCCTGGGCACGGGCGGCAAGGCGCTGCATCCAGGCGAGCTTATAGTCGTATTTGAGGCCGGGCGCGGGGTTGCCGTTGGGCAAGTAGATCGAGGCCACGCGGATGGGGTTGTCCGACATGATGGTCGCTTCGATGTAGCGGGACTGGTCGTCGTCCTCGTCGCCGGGAAGGCCCATTTCGATGTCTTCCATGGGAAGCTTTGAGAGGAGCGCGACGCCGTTATAGCTCTTCTGGCCGTGGACGGCGCAGGTCCAGCCGGCCTCCTCGATTTCCATGTAGGGGAAGGCGTCGGTCTCGCATTTCAATTCCTGAAGGCAGACGACGTCGCAGTCGATGGCGGATAGCACCTCCAAGACAGTGGGAAGGCGGGCTTTGACGGAGTTGACGTTCCAAGTGGAGATTTTCATGGCTGCGTTTTACGCGTCCTGCGGCTAGAGGCAACAAGGTGCCATGGATCCTGGCTTCCGGTTCGCCTCAAGAGTGCATTCGCAAAATGTAACGCAACCTTGCAGAGAGGCCAGTAGTCTGAAATTGTCGTAATATAACTACAGAGACAAGGGGACTATCAATGACTTTTCGAAGAGCAATAACATTCGGCGGAGCGTTCGCGTTAATGGCCAGCACAGCGATTGCGCAAACCTGTCCGAGCACGGGTGTTGAGGCAAGAACGTCGATTGCTTCGGGTGATGATTTCGCGTCAGGATTGACGATTGGATTGACCGCTGGCGGTGATATTGATCTCGGCGAGTGCGCAGATCTGCCGGGCGTCGGGGCAGTGATAGAGGCACCTGATTTCTCACTCAGCTATGGTGGAGGCACCGGCGGCGACGTCACGCTGGAAACCGATGCAGAGTGCGACACGATTTTGCTCGTGAATGACGCTACTGGCGAATGGCACTTCGATGACGATGCCGGTGGCAGCTCGAATGCAAAGCTGACACTTCAGGGCGCGGAAGCCGGCCGGATCGACGTCTGGGTTGGAACATTCGGCGAGGATCTCTGCCGGTCTGATCTCAAAATCAATTCCGGAACGGACCTGCTGCCTACATGCCCGGACTATGGGTTGTCCGGTGACGAACATACGTTTTCAGGCGATGATTTGTATGGCGGACAAAGTCTCGATGTTTATGCGGGCGGAGACATTGATCTGGGTGCCTGCAGTGACTTACCGGGAACTGGCAACGTGATTGAAGCTCCAGACTTCACGATCACTTATGAAGAGACCCAGGACTACGATTTGAGGTTCCGAACAGAGGCGGAGTCGGATTGCGACACCGTGTTGCTGGTGAACGACTCGACGGGCGAGTGGTACTTCGATGATGACTCTGGAGAAGGCAGCAACGCCGAGCTTACGTTGGAAAGCGCTGCCGGTGGGCTGATCGACGTTTGGGTCGGCACCTATGACAATGACTATTGTTCAGCAAATTTGCTGATAGACACGCTAGATCGCTAGGCGACTTTCTTCTTGCTAAAGAAAAGCCCCTGCAGAGGTGCAGGGGCTTTTTTGGTTGTAACCGAAGGAAACAAGGCTGTTACAAGATAATGGTGCAGCGCCAATGGTAGCCGAGCCTTCGTGTATTCGCGAACATCTGGAGCGGGCTGAAACCTAACCTTCGTTCAGGTCCCAGTCGTACTCAAAGCTGTCTATGCGGGTCGCATCTGCGAGCGCCGTCGCGAGGTCGCCTTCGGCATACTGGCGTGCGTGTTCGAGAATGCCGGTCTGGTCGCCGCCGAAGTCTTCCTTGTACCAATTATAGATCTTGGATGCCGTGACCTTACCGTCTTCAACGCGGACGCCGCGGGGGTGGTTTACGTAGGCGATGGCGGCTGCCTCCAGGTCTTCCTCAAGCGTCTCGGCTTCCCAGGGGCGATCCATCAGATTCGGGCAGCCGAACGACGCGCAGTTTACGGCATAGTGAATGCGGGGCTCTTCCCAGGTGGCGCGAAGTGTCCCGTGCTCGACATCGTTGAGGCTCATCTCTCCGACGCCGGACACGTTCAGGACCTTGCGATCCCAGGGACCACTGTTCAGCGGGCCGAGGGAGCGTATGGAGCTCAAGGGGTAATTGTCGAGGATAACGTCGATCGTCGCGGCGTTGTATAGATTGAACCAGTAGGCCATGGCCTCCTCATCAGGCAGCCCTTCCACGCCCTGGCTCTCCAGAGCTGCGATGTAGGCTTTCAATGACTGGTGATCTTCTTCTGACACTTCTCCATAGGCAATGAAGTTGATGCCGTCGGTTTCGGTTATGTATGTCTCCAGAAATTCGCCATAGACGGCATTCACATCTTCGCTTGAGGCGATTTCAACTGCCGTCTCGGCGATTTCTGCTTTGGCGGCGGATGTGAGTTCGGCTTCCTGAGCTCCCCCGCAAGCCGCAACGACAAGGGCGAGAACGAGGGTGGAAGCTGCTGTAGGGAGGCGGGCGAAGCGGGGCATGGTCGATCCTTCGAGTGTGCTTGGTGTGATGTAACACAACCGTATCTGGCACAGTTCACCCGCTCATGCGCCACACGAGTTTTCACGAGGTCGGGAGGGGTCTGTGCGCTAGAAGCCGCGGAACTCGGCGACCTCCTCCAATGGTGCCCGGTCGGCGCGGAGGGTATTCACGGGGTCGTCCTTGTCGGGATAGCCAAAGGACATGCCGCAATAGACCATTTCGCTGTCCGCGAGCCCGAAATGTGCTTTCAGGGATGGACGCAGGATGCCCCAGCATTCCTGCATACAGGTGCCCCAGCCACGCTCTTCAGCGAGGAGGCAAAGGGTCTGCATATACATGCCTGTATGAGCCCATTGGCCGTGGCCCTGTCGTTCGTCGAGGACAATGAATATGGCTTGTGGTGCGCCGAAGAACTGGAAGTTACGGGCAAACCAGAGCATGCGGGCAGCTTTGTCTTCTCTCGGGATGCCCAGCGTTTCATAGAGCATTTCACCGACGCGGCGGCGGCGGGCCTCGTGGGGTTCCCAGAGATCTTTCGGATAGATTGGACGATCGGTGGGTTCTCCCATGGGATTCTGTGACAGAACTCTCGCGGCCATGTCGATGATTTCTTGCCGCTCATCACCCGCTACGACGATCACTTTCCAAGGTTGGGTGTTGCCGCCGGAGGGGGAGCGCTGGGCATCGGTGAGCCATCCTGCGATTTCGTCTTTGGAAATGGCTTTATCAAGAAAGCCGCGGGTCGAGATGCGCTGATTGACAGCTGTTGATACGTCCATGGGGCCGCTCCGATTTATGTCATCGGATGTTGTCTAGACGCGGGACGTTGGGGAAGGCTAGATCGAAAAACTGGTGCCGCAGCCGCAGCTTGCTGTAGCGTTGGGGTTGTTGATCTTGAAAGCTGAGCCGATGAGTTCCGTTGCGAAGTCGATCTCCGAGCCGCGCAGGAATTCGAGGCTCATTTCATCAATGGCGACCTTGGCTCCGTCTCGTTCAACGATGAGGTCGTCCTGATTGGCTTCCTGTTCGAAGTCGAACTTGTAGGAAAAGCCGGAGCAACCCCCGCCATCTACAGATACGCGCAACATTGTAGCTTCCGCCTGTTTGGCAAGAATCGCATTAATGCGCTTGGCTGCGCTCTCGGTGAGGGTCACATCGCTCATAGACCTATAGATAGGGAATATTTCGCCGATGGAAAAGAGAGCTGTTTTCGCGACAGACTGGAAATCGAGCCGTGGTCGGCTTTATGAGGAAGCACCATCGGCCACTCGGACGCCTTTTCAGCGGGATCGCGACCGAATCATTCATGCGACGGCCTTTCGCCGATTGAAGCAGAAAACGCAGGTTTTTGTCGCCCACGAAGGCGATCACTATAGGACACGGCTCACCCACTCGCTGGAAGTGGCCCAGATTGCGCGCTCAATCGCGCGCACGTTGGGACTGGATGAAGACCTTGCCGAAGCGCTGGCGCTTGCCCACGATCTCGGGCATCCGCCCTTCGGCCATGCGGGAGAGGACCAGCTTGATGAGTGCATGTTGGAGTATGAAGGGTTTGATCACAACGCCCAGACGCTAAGGGTCGTGACCAAGCTGGAAACGCGATATCCGGACTTTGACGGGCTGAATCTCACATGGGAAATGCTGGAGGGCCTCGTAAAGCACAACGGGCCCTTGCTGACGGGTGAACAGTCAATCGACGAACTTCCGGCCGCTTTTCGCGAGTACCACGCCCTCGATACGCTGGAAATCGATCAATTTGCGGGGCCTGAAGCGCAAGTCGCCGCGCTGGCGGACGATATTGCTTACAATAACCACGATATCGATGACGGGATCGGAGCGGGGCTATTCAGCATAGAGGACATGGTTGAATTACCGCTCGTGGGGGAGGTTTTCCTTCAGGTGCGCTCAGATTATCCGCATCTGAACGATCGAAAAGTGGTCTATGAGGCTGTGCGCCGCCTTATTGGGGTCTGGATTAATGATGTGACGGGTGAAACCGAGCGCAGGGTGGGCGAGCATAATCCCGGCAGTGCCGCCGATGTGCGTGCCATGCCGGTACCGCTTGTGTCTTTTTCTGATCATTTGAATGAACAGCAGAGGTCGCTCCGGGCGTTCCTTTCAGAGAGAATGTACAAGTATTACAAGGTGAACCGGATGCGTTCCCAGGCGAAACGTATTCTGAAAGACCTGTTTGACGTGTTCCAGACGGAGCCCAATACCTTGCCGCCACCCTGGCGTGCAGATGCTGAACAGGTGACCGGAACTCGACGCGCAAGGCTCGTCTGTGACTACATTGCAGGCATGACGGACAGCTTTGCGATAGATGAACATCGAAGGCTCTTTCACCTCGATAGCATGGTCTGATATTGTAAATTTGGTTTCTGTGGAGAAACGATGCGAGGACGAGCTTGGTTTAAAGCTCATTAATAAACCGAGGCGTAGAATTAACGGATTGAATGAAGCGATTCAGAGGACCGTATGCGCCAGTCTGGACAAAAATATGAGCAGGATTTCGGCCCATTTGAGGACGATTATCGCAGTTTCGACACGAGCGAAGAAGGGGCCAGGGGGCCACTAATTCTGACTCTGGCGATGGGAGTATTGCTGATTTTCGCTGCAATCATCTGGAACACTTACAAGCAGGGGATCAGGCCCGATCCGGCAGGATTGCCGGTAATCATGGCGGATGCCACGCCCTATAAGAGTCGCCCAGAAGAACCGGGTGGCCGGGTTGCTCCTGATCTGGAGCGGCGAATCTATGACCAGCTGGATGGTAATGAGCGGAATGACAGAGACCTTGTCCTCCAGGGCGGTCCGCCTATCGAGTTACGTCCGGGCCAGGAAGCTGAAATCGACGAGGTGAGCGGTATTCCGCGTGAAGCCATTCGTCAGATGGAAGCTTTTGAGGCGGATAGTGCGCAGTCTGGAGCGGTTACGGCTGAAGCGCTGCCTGAGCCAATCGTGCCTCCAACGCCGACTGAGGTTGAGATCGTGCGGGCAGAGCCTACGCTGCCCGTGCCTGAGCAGTTTCAGGTTCCTTCAGTATTTGCCTCCGATGGTCCTTACCTCATTCAGGTGGGCGCTTTGCGGTCGCAGGCTGCCGCCGACGCGGCGTGGGATGAAATTACCTCGGCCGAAGAGCTTCTTTTTTCAGGTGCCACGAAGCGAATTCAGCGGGCGGACCTCGGCGCAAAAGGTGTGTTTTATCGCGTGCGTGCTGGCGCGTTCGAAACGCGGGCCGAGGCGTCTGCCTTCTGCGACACGCTTAAAAGCAGAGGGCGTGCCTGCATTGTGGTGAGCGGATGAGCTTAGCCCCCCGCGCCTGCATCCTGAGCGTTTCGGGACCGGTTTTGACGGATGTTGAGGCGGCTTTGTTCGCTGACGTGCAGCCGTGGGGTGTTATACTCATGGGGCGGAGCTGCGTCAGCCGAGATCAAGTCCGAACTCTGGTAGATGATATCTGGAGTGCACTTGGTCGAGCTGCCCTCATCTTTATTGATCAGGAAGGCGGGCGTGTCGCTCGTCTCAAGGCACCTGAATGGCCAATGTTTCCCTCAGGGGCCACTTATGGAGCGCTGTTCGAGCGTGCTCCGCAACGTGGTCTGGAAGCCGCCTGGCTCGGACATCGCCTCATTGCTCATGAGCTAGCGTCGATCGGTATTCACGCAGATTGCGCGCCCGTTTTGGATCTGCCAATTGAGGGCGCTCACAATATCATCGGTGATCGCGCCTTCGGGTCATCGGTTGACGCAATTTCCGCGCTCGGCCGGGCCGCATTACGGGGGTTGTGCGACGGGGGTGTGGCCGGAGTCATTAAGCATATGCCGGGGCACGGCCGTGCGATGGTTGATAGCCATGAAGACCTGCCTCGAGTTACAGCAGGGGATAACGAGCTAGCCACTGATTTCGCTGTATTTGAATCGCTGAATGATGCACCGATGGCCATGAGTGCCCATATTGCCTACGATGCTTACGATCCGGAACAGCCAGCAACGCTTTCGCAGCCTGTGATTTCCGAGGTTATTCGCGGCAGAATCGGTTTTGATGGCCTCCTGATGACAGATGATCTGGGAATGAAAGCGCTGGGTGGGCGCCTGGAAACGCGCGCGAACGGAGCCATCGCAGCCGGTTGCGATGTGGTGCTTCATTGTTCCGGCTTTCTATCGGATCCGGCAGCTATCGTAGATGAAATGTCAGAAGTGGGCAGGGCTGTTCCGGTGTTGAGAGGAAAGTCGCTGGAACGTGCGCAGCACGCAGAGCGGTTCGCCACCATGGCGACGCCTTTTGATCCTGACGCTGGATGGAAGCGAATGGAGCGTTTGCTTGCCAATCAGGAGATGGCGGCCTGATGAGCGATTCCGTCACCATTGATGCGTTGTCTGCAGAGGCCGAAGAGGCTGATGGTGACGAAGTGCTCGTTGTCAGTACGGAGGGCTTTGAAGGCCCCCTTCACATGTTGCTGGACATGGCGCGGCGGCAAAAAGTGGATTTGAGGCAGGTTTCGATCCTCGACCTCGCCAATCAGTATCTCGCTTTTATCAAGGAAGCGAAGGCCAAGCGCATTGATCTTGCTGCTGATTATCTGCTGATGGCGGCATGGCTCGCCTATCTGAAATCGCGGCTATTATTGCCGAAGACAGAAAAGCAGGACGGGGATGGCGAAACGGCCGAGGACATGGCCGATCGTCTGGCGTTTCGTTTGAAACGGCTGGAAGCTATGCGCGAGGCCGCCGATGCCCTGCAGAACGGCCCTGTATTGGATAATGTCGTCTTCCTGCGCGGCATGCCTGAGCAACCAAAAGTGATCAAGCATACCGAGTACGATACGAGCGTTTATCATCTGACCCAGGCATTCGGGGCTATTCGCGTTCGAAAGGAAGAGGCACGTCCTCATCGGATTGAGCAACAGCTTGTTTTGCCCCTTGAAGCCGCGCGCCAGTCGTTGAAATCGATCATCCCAGACCTCGACGAATGGCGTAGCCTCGATCACATCCGCAGGCAGGTAAGCCTGCCCGATACCGAACTGCCGGAGACGTCTGTGACAGCGAGCGTTTTCTCTGCCGCGCTGGAATTGGTGCGGGACGGCGATGTCGACGTTAAGCAGCAAGAACACTTCACACCGCTTTATCTTCGCGGCGTTTTGAGACAGGAGGAGGGCACAAGCCATGAGACCGCTTGAGGGACCTATGACTGACGAGACCGATAGCGACGATATCCGCAAAGCGGTTCGGCAGCTTTCATTTACTTATCAACGCACCGCTGGTGAGCATCGCGATGCCTTGGAAGACGTCATGGCTGAAGCTTTGCGACGTGCTGAAGCTGTTCTGTTTGCAGCGGGAGAGCCGCTGAGTGCGTCTCAGATCGCCGAGATCCTGCCCCAGGGCGTTGAGCCAGCGCAGGTTCTCATGGAACTCAAGCGAACATATGCGGGCCGAGGCATTCAACTCACTGAGGTGGCCGGCAAATGGCGGTTTCAGACCGCGGAAGATCTTGCTTTCCTTTTCGTCGAGGAGCGTCATGTGCAGAAGCGCCTGAGCCAGGCTGCAATGGAGACGCTTGCAATTATTGCCTATGGGCAGCCTGTGACGCGCGCCGAGATCGAAGCGGTGCGGGGGGTCGCGGTATCGAAAGGAACGATCGATACCTTGCTGGAAACAGGTTGGATCAAGACCAAAGGTCGTCGCAAGACGCCCGGTCGACCCGTTACGCTCGGGACGACGGACAAGTTTTTGGAACACTTCGGTCTTGAAGACCTTGGTGTCTTGCCCGGAAAGGCTGAACTGGAAGCGGAGGGGCTCCTATCCGATGTCGTGCCGGATGGGTTTAACGCCGACGGCATCGTTGCGGACGAAGTCGTAGAGGATGTATTCGATGCGCCTGAACAGGCTACTGAAGATGCAGAGTTTGTGACTGATTTCGTGTCTGACGATGAGATCGACGACTAGGTTACATTAGTTTCACATCTAACTCCCCAATTTGTGGCCATTGTACGTTAATTGCTTCGGGCCTAAACTACTTTCAAATACAGTTAGGAGCGTGTCATGGGTTCAGTTGGTCCATTGCAGATTGTCATCTTTCTGGTTGTCGCCGTGCTGGTCTTCGGCGGGCGCGGCCGGATCTCATCGATAATGGGAGACGTTGCCAAAGGCATACGGAGCTTCAGAACGGGACTGAAAGAGCCTGAAGAGGAGCCAAAAGCCGTCGCCAAAGAAGAAATGGTGGACGTCACGCCCGCAAAGGACGAGGCGAAATCGTCCTGAACGCCTTTGGCTTAGGCCGCTTAGACGAGTGCGCACATGCTGCCGCAATTTGGCTTCACAGAATTTCTTCTGATCGCGATTATCGCCTTAATCGTAGTCGGTCCCAAGGATCTTCCGCTTATGATGCGGAAGTTTGGCCAGCTTGTCGGCAAGGCGCGTTCGCTCGCCCGTGAATTTCAGTCAGCCTTTGATGATATTGCACGGCAGGCAGAGCTGGATGAGCTTCGCAAGGAGATCAATGACCTGAAGTCTCAATCCCAAGCAGCAGTGGATGAGGCCGAGGATGATATGCGTTCCTTCGAGACCGATGTGAATACGAAGATCATGGAGATGGACAAGGCGACAAAGGAAGCAAGTGAATGAGCGAGGATATGAAGGAGCTGGAAGGCCCGGAAATCCTCGACGGTGATGGCGACATGGAAGCCAGCC
>JBCCIW010000111.1:0-9658 GCA_039028055.1 Pseudomonadota bacterium
GCGAGATCGAATTCGGAGAGCTCAAGATCAATACGCCCAGCCTCAATCATTGCGAGATCCAGAACATTATCGATCAATTTGGACAATTGTCCTGAGGCGTTCAGAATCGACTGAACATATTCAAGCTGTCGATCGCTCAACCTATCCAGCATCTGGCTTTGCAGGAACTCTGCGTAACCCAGTATTGTCGTCAGTGGCGACCGCAGTTGGTACGAAACATTCTGCACGAACTCCGTCTTTAATCGATCGGCAGCCGCAAAGGCTTCGGCCCGCTCGCGAAGCGCGCTCTCCACGCGTCTCGTCGCGGATACATCAGCGAACGCAATCAGTGTATTTCCATCCGGCAGAGGATGCGTGAGATAGGTCAACGTTGTCCCGTCGGACCGTTTCATCTCGCCAGTTGTCTCGGTGCGCGCTTCCGGGCTCACATCGGTCACATGCCCCTTTATGGCGGTCCAGATCTCCCGATCATGAAAAAGCGGTACACATACATCGACGATCGTATCGTAATCAGTACCAACCTTGAGCACGTCATCGTCTAACGACCAGAGCGTTTTGAACGCAGTGTTGGAAAGCTTGAGCTGGCCGTCGCCACCGAACACCGCACACGCTTCATGAAGGTTGTTAAGCGTCGCGCTTTGCGTCTTGATCAGCGCATTATAACTCGTTTGGAGGCTTAGCTGATCAGTGATGTCTTTAAACAGCAGCAGAAGACCACCAAGAGGATGACGCTGCCGGGTAATGGATAATGTCCGACCATCAGGTAGGGACCATGTATCCTCGGCCACACCTGAAATATCGAGATAGTGAGCGAGCTCCTCCGCCCGCCAGGACGCATAATCACTCCTCAAAGGCAGCTTTCGACGTTCCCTTAGCCTGTCCAGTAGTTCGCCGTGCGCGGGCTTTTCGAGAAGAAGACCTTCTTCAAGATCCCAGATTTCTGCAAAGGCGTGATTGTGGAAGATGAGTCTCCGATCCGGCCCGAAAATAGCAACGGCATCGGCGACATGGTTCAAGGTCTCGCCATGAGCTTGAACGTGACGATCGAGATCCTCTCGTGCCGTTTCTTGTTCGGTAACATCGAACGCCATCGCACCTGCTCCGCCCGACAGCGGAAATGTAAGGATGCGCATGGACCTGCGTTCTTTGTTGATGGCCATGGATCGCGTCTCATCGATATCCACACCATTATTAATGGTACGGCGCATTTGCTCGGCTGTCTTCTCGTCGAGCATGATCTGACGCTCAAGAGCATAATCAAGTGTCGCAGCCTCAACAGCCTCAAGGTAAGATTCGTTCGCCCACTGCAACTTACCCATCCCGGAAACACGCCAGGCCGGGAAAGGAGACTTTCGCAGCATCTCTAGAAACGCCGTAGGGTCAGAAGCAATCACTTGCCGAGCTTCTTCCAATCGACCGCGAGCAGCACTTTCCTCAATACCTCGGGTCGTTGCGTCCGTAATCCACACCACGGCTCTGGCGCCAGCCGTTCGACCATCCGCGTCCAAATGGGCATCCCCCGGCCCAATGATTTTGAGCGAAAACGCCGTACCGTCTTGGCGGAGCTCTTTCAGGCGTTGACGCAGAGTGGTGTCCTGTTTGACACTGTCGCGCGCCTCCAGATCAGCAAGGCCCTCGATAATCCTGACGGCAGGATCAGCAGAAATCGCATCATCGGTATAACGTAGAAGGCCTGCCAAAGCTGCGAGTGACCCGTATAGTTGAGGCGGAGTAATCTCGTCGCCATCAGCTTCAAGAGCATCCCCCTCCCAAACCAGGATGACCCCAGGATGCGCACCGAAAACACTGTCAGCTTTCGCCAGCTGCTCTTCGAGTTCGTTCGCTCTGTCTCGCAGTTTCTTCGCAGCACCCCGAGCACCGTCCGATATGCGAAGAGCCCACAATATCGACGCCAGAGACAGGGCCGCCGTCCCAGCGGCAAGAATGAAAGGCACCTGATCTCCGGTAAGGGCCATAGGCCAACCTCCAAAGGATATTTACGAATCGTATACGACTATACGCATCCTAATGGTTAACGAATTGATGGTATTGCGTTAATCGCAGGTTAACACTTCGTAATCATCCAGCGTTTTCCAACTCCTCTATCCAGAGGCGCACTGCGGCAACACCCGCCTCATCAATCAGCGTTCGCCCAAGTTCGGGCATAGCAACCCCTGGTTCAGTCGACGCCATACGGTGGATCAGAATGGAGTCTTCCGGAGCGCCTGCAGCAACCACAAATGTGTGCTGCCCAGCGCCTCGCCCCGCCGCGGTGGGGTGCTTCCTGATCCCAAGCTTAACTGCGCTCTCTTCGGTCCACTCTAGCCAGAGGCCGGAATTCGACGCTGAGCCCCCGTCTTTATGGCAATGCGCGCAGTTGATATCGAGGTAAGCGCGCGCACGTCCTGCAATGTCACCCTCGGCCAACTCAACAGATGGAACAGCATGCACGGCGATAGGTACACCACGAAGAATTCCCCTGTCCGTCCAATCAGCCAGCTGGGCCACCCCGTTTGGACCAACATGATCCAGATTGCGGGCTTTCGGCCCAATTGGTGAGATATCATCACCTGTCTGGTGGCATGTCTTGCACTGATTCTGGTTCGGCACGGAGTAGTTTACCGTCAGAGGTAAACCATCGGGGTCCATAGTCTCGATTGTCCTTCTAGCCCCGATCGGCCCGTATTCAGCATCCGAGTGGTCTTCGTCCCAAACATAGGGATAAGCAGCCCAGCCATCCGGCTTATGGATCAGCAATCGTGTCTCCACCAAACCGGTTTCGGGATAGGAGAAGCCTTTTATCAAGACGCTGCCCACTGGGAATTCGAAAACGTCGTCGGCTACGTAACTCGCATACTGTTCTCCTGGAACATAGACGAGACGGTGCTTGTCAGCATGGTCAGAGAATAACGGGTTGATCAGGTCGTAGGGAACCACTCCGCTTGCAGGCGTCCCATCATCTTCGAACAGCCGATAAGCTGACAATGTAGCGGCGGGCCGGTCTGCTAAAATGACATCGAGGTCTGGAACAGTGGAAGTCTTTCCGTCGCAAGCGGCAAGCATGACTCCAGCAATCAGCCCCGCGAATGCGGCGCGGAACGTTCGCATTAGCCCGTCTTGTCGTGAATCAGAACAACCGCTTCCGGCTCAGCGATGTCCCCACCGGAAGGACGGTCCATCGTCGGCGCGAGATTTGCCGGGTTAAGCGGGTAGGCACCGAGACCAAGGCTCAGAAAGCCGATATCCTCCGCCTCAGACATGAAAATTTGAACATCCGTATCGGGCTCTTCGCCCCATCGCGTAACGCCGTCCCACACCACAGGCGGCAACGACCCACCCAGCAAAGGCGCGAGATCGCCCAAATCCTGCTGCGGATCATACCCCACCCCTGTGTAATCATTGTCTCGAAGAACAATATCCCTTGGAAGCGGGTTATAGCGCTCATCTTCGAACGGATCAGAATAGGCCGTCAGCAGCACATGGGCGGAACGGTTATTATCAAATGTGTTCTCGAAAACGTGCACATTCCTGTTCGCTAGAACAATAACACCTGTGCCCGAGGGTACCGAAGCAACAATGTTTCCGGGTGGCGCGAAGTTCCTGGTGTTATTGTTGATAACTTGGTTGTTGAAGATTCGGGTTGAATGTCCCCCAACGACCGGCAAATCCGGTAAATCGAATACGAGAATCCCCCCGGCATTGTTCTCAGCCCGATTATTGTAGACATCAGCATTGCTCGAGTTCTCAATCTCGATTCCAGCAACATTATATTCAGCCACCGAATTCCGCACGATGATCCGATCCGATTGACCCACATAGACACCCGCATCGGATGCTCCGCGCACCGTGACGCCGTCTATGAGTACGTCTGACGACTCAACAGGGTAGACGCCATAGGCTCCATTTTCTTCATTAGGTTCGCCGGTCCATTCCACGATCAGATTGGCATAGGTTATTCGGTCAGCGCCTTTGGATTTGATACCATCGCCAGCGGTGTCCTGAATGGTAAATCCGGACAATGTTACGTCGTCCGAGGTAACCAGCAGGCCCTCACCTGCGCCGGTTTGTCCTGCAAAATTGAGAACAGTCTCCGCTTGGCCCGCCCCACGCAATGTCACACGATCCGCATCAAGTGAAAGCCCGTCCGTCAGATCAAACGTCCCCGCAGGCATGACGATCTCGTCCCCGTCTTGTGCCGTAATGAGCGCAGTTTGCAGCGCAGTAACAAACCCGGCGCCGGCTTCCAGCTCGACTATCCGGTCAAGAGATGATTCCGGACTTTCTATATCAGGGCCTGGCACCGCGATCTCTTCAGCAGGCCCTCCGCATGCGCCGAAAAGTGCCGCAGTCAACAACACTTTCCCCATGACATTTTTGACCATGAAACTCCTCCCAAAGTTCTATTTGATGACAGTGTCACGCTTTTGCGCAGCCTTTGCAAGCATTTCACAAATGCATCGCCAATCCAGATCTGAACGAAGAATTCGAAGATATGACATGTCAGCGGCGTGCATTTCGCGCTTCGCGAATTGAATTATTGCGAATTCCACGCATGCCGCAGTTTGATTGACGCAATTCCAATTCACTGCATCCGATCGAGTTCCAATCTACGTCTCACCGCTGCGATCGAACCGTTCGCTGCGCAGTCAATCTGAAGGAACGTCACTATGATCCGCGCCCTGAAAGCCACCTCAATTCTCGCCGCTCTTCTTATGCCCGTAAGCGCTCATGCGGGTACGCTTAACTTGACGGTTGAGGATATCGAAACAGAAGCTGGAACACTCCATATCGGTTTGTATGACGCCGAAACCTATGATGGCGGCAGCGCAATTGACGGCGCAAACATCACCGTTGTTGGGAACACCGTCTCGATCACATTGGAGAACGTTGCGCCCGGTGAGTACGGTGTAAAAGTCTTCCACGATGAGGACGATGACGGCGAGATGGACACCAATCCATTCGGTATACCTACCGAGGCCTATGCCTTCTCAAACAATGCTAAGGGCCGTTTTGGCCCCGCGAATTGGGAAGACGCGAAATTCACGGTGACCGACACGGTGACCGCCCAGATCATTTCGCTCAACTAGAACTCAGACCAAGAGCACTAACCATGGAATTCGACCGTCGTCAGTTCATCGGAACCGGTCTGTCTGCAGGGCTTCTAAACGCCTGTGACCTACCCGCCACCGCCGCTATTGAAACAAATCAACCGCCTTGGCACGCAGGATATCGAACGGCCCCGGATGCTGGTTTTCCAGAAAGCCCAATGCAACTTGTTGAAGGTACTCCTCCAGCTGGCTTGAATGGCACGCTTTATCGCAACGGACCGGCGCAATTCCATTATGGGAATGCCCATGCGTCCCACTGGTTCGATGGTGATGGCATGATCCAGCGCGTTCACTTTGATGACGGTCAGGCCGTCCATTCAGGTAAATTCGTCGAAACGCCAAAGCGCACTTCTGAGCAGAACGAAGGCCGTTTTCTTGCCGACGGCTTTGGAACCAAAGGTGACCCTTCCTACCCGGTGCAGAGCTCCGATGACGTTAATGCCGCCAACACGTCCGTTATCATGGCGGGGGGTGAACTCCTTGCTCTTTGGGAAGCGGGGTCACCCTGGCGACTTGATCCGGAAACTCTGGAGAGCCGGGGACCGAAGATCTGGCGCGATGATCTTGAAGGCATGCCGTATCTCGCCCATCCGAAAGTCGAGCCAGATGGGCGAATCTGGAACCTAGGCGTAAATGCGACTCGCATCGCGATCTATCTATCTGACCCAAATGGCGAGCTCTTGGACTTTGGCATGGCAGATATGGGCGTACCTGCCTATGTTCATGACTGGGCAATGACGGATCGGCAACTCATCATCCTCGTTCAGCCGTGGATCCGCACCCGCTTCCTTCCACCATTTGCAAATAGCCTTGAGTGGCGACCAGAGGACGGACTCAAAATCCTGATCGTCGACAAGGACGACTTCTCCAATACTCGGTGGGCTCAGGGTCCCGCACGCGCCTTCTTCCATACAGGCGCAGCCTGGCAGGAAGACGATGGGACAATTAAACTGGATGTCGCCTTTTATGACGAACCAATCCTTGGGGCTGGAGGTGGGGCTTCGGAGATTGCAGGCACCTGGACTGTTGCAGAGCGCCCGCCGTACCAGAGTAAATTCAGCCTCCTCGTTATTCCTCCACGGGGTGACGCCCACATTATCGAGACGGCGCTCGATGGTGACTTTCCCCAAGTAGACCCGCGAAGACACGGGCTCAAGCGCCGGCTGTCGGCGCTTGTGACTGGCGTTACAGATCAACACCCCGGGAACACGACGCTCTCAGTGCATGACTGGGAGACGGGACAAACCGACGCCTTCGACTTCGGATCCACGAGAATGGTCGAAGAGTTCCTGTTTGTCCCGAAACCGGTAGGGTCAACTGAACGCGACAGCTGGCTTGTCGGTCCAGTCCTGAACATCGCCCGGCAAATCCGCGAAATTCATGTCTTCGATGCTGGGCACATAAGCGATGGACCAGTCTGCACGTGGATGGCCAACTATACTTGGCCCCTGGGGTTCCACGGGACATGGGCTTGAGCGTTAGACAAGAAGGAGCGCAGCCGAGCTTAGGCTGCGAGTTGTCGAATCGCTCCGACGAAGGAGCGCATTTGTTGAGGCGTGTTGAATAGATTTGGGGAGATATAGACGCCATCATCTCGTCCCGGCCAGTTCCCATAAGTGTAAATTCGATAGTCCTCTCGAAGCTTCCGCGTGAGATCCCGTCCCGATATGTCGTTGATCGCAATTCGCGCCAATCCAGTACGCAATGCAGGATCGCGCTCCGAAATGAATCGAACACCGCTTACCGCATCAAGTTCGGTGCTGACAATTTCCGTCAGATATCGCATCCGGGCAGCCTTATTTTCCGGCCCGACTGTCTCATAGAAATCCAGAGCTTGGCTAATGGCGGCAATGGTCGGCCCACTTCGTGTTCCAATCTGCTCAAACTTTCTGATATCGGTTGACTCAGCTCGCACCCCGTAGAGCGGCCACAATTCATCGATTAGCTCCTCACGGACATACAGCGCTCCAGTGCCGAGGGGAGCGGTCAGATGCTTGCGGAGCGATGTCGCATAGTAATCGCAACCAAGCTCGCGAACATTTATTGGTATATGGCCAAATGTTAGCGCTCCGTCCGCCAGCATTCGGGCCCCGTTCTGATGTGCGAGTTCCGACAGACCTTTGACCGGTAGCACGAAGCCCCATCCGTCCGTCAGGTGACTTGCAACGATCAGCTTGGTCCGATCGCTTATCATTGCCTGAAAAAGAGAAACAACTTCGTCGGCGCTTGGTGATACAGGAAGCTCAACAGTCTTCAGAACGATGCCGTGCCTTGCAGCTCGCTGTTCAAGTATAGCGCCCGCATACCGATCATCATACTGACTGGTGAGGATTTCGTCCCCGGGCTGAAGATCCAGCCCCCATAATACGACGTTCAGCCCCTCTGTCGTATTCCGCGTCAAAGCAAGCTCATCAGGAGCGCAGCCAAAGTGCCCTGCTAGCCGCGTCCTTATCAGCTCCTTGTGATTCAAGAGCGTGTAGTTGTGGGGGCGTGGAGCGGAAGAGGCCTGCCGGTCGAACGCATTTAGCGCATCGGTTACGGTCGTTGGGTGTGGATTATTACCACCACCGTTCAGAATGATATAGCGCCCATCAAGTGAATATGCCCTCGCGATCTCAGACCAATAGGATTCGTCACGCGCAAGGTCGTCCGGCGTGTGAGAAGCGCTTTGCGCAGCCGATTTCGCTATCGAGAGTGCGCTAGAAAGAAGCGTCACCGCCCCTGCGCCAATCAAACCTTCACGCCTGGTAAACATCGGAAGCTCACTCCTCAGGCTAATTCGAGGCTCCTCTTACCATATGTAATAATATTACTCTAATTTTCAGCCGGGGAGAGGTATCCAGCATCCACGGCAAAAGGGAGATAGTGAAGCTAGCCGAGTACGCGCCCGGCCACGGAAGTCAGCTTCTCAACCAATTCCGGCTCCCTGGCTTCCGGCGCTGTAATTACCGCGAAGTCGAGCGCGCGTTCGATACCCTGCCTCGTGGGTGTACGATCGATTCGAGACAACGCATCCGCCAAACACTTAATGAGTGATTTTGCGGTGGCGCTATTCCGACCCAGAACCTCCAACACGGCTTCCACAGAAACAGCCGCCTCAGTTTCACGCCAGCAGTCATAGTCTGTCACCATTGCCACCGTCGCATAGGGTAACTCAGCTTCGCGGGCGAGCTTCGCTTCAGGCATATTCGTCATGCCGATAACATCGCACCCCCATGCCCGGTACATATGACTTTCAGCACGTGTCGAGAATTGCGGACCTTCCATCGCGAGATAAGTTCCGCCGCGGTGAACCTTCGCCCCCGCAGCCTCTGCAGCGTCGCCAGCCATTATCGATAGCCTCTCGCAAATCGGGTCAGCCATTGAGACATGCGCGACACACCCCGGACCAAAGAAACTCTTTTCCCTGGCAATGGTGCGATCGATGAATTGATCGATCATGACAAAATCTCCAGGCGCATAGGCATCCTGAAGCGAACCAACAGCCGAGATTGAGAGAACGTCCGTACAACCCAGCTGTTTCAATGCAGCGATATTGGCCCGGTAATTGACCGTGCTTGGGGTTAGAACATGCCCTGCTCCATGACGCGGCAGAAAGACAAGCTCAACAGAGCCAAGGCGGCCGCGCGTCAGTAATCCTGACGGGCTGCCCCAGGGCGTATCGACACTTTCTTCACGGCAATTTTCAAGGCCATCAATGTCATACAAGCCCGATCCACCGATGACGCCGAGAATCCAGTTAGTCATCCCATTATCCTTAAAATGAAAAGCCCCGCCATGGACCAATCCGGGGCGGGGCTGTCAATCGGAATTCTTGGCGAAACTAGTGCTCCACCTTCTCCCATATCTGATGGTATGAAAGCCAGAGCAGAATGGCGAATACCGTCAGGAAGATAATCGTCTTCAGTCCTGTCGACTTGCGGATCTCCTGTTTGGGCTCCCCTGCCCAAGCGAGGAAGTGGGCGACATCGGCAGCCATTTGCTCAACAGTTGCCTCTGTACCGTCGAGATAAGTTACCTGACCGTCTGCGAGCGGTGGCGCCATCGCCAGGAACCCGCCAGCCGGTATATGGCGAGGATCACCCGTCCACTGCGGCGTAGTATCACCCGGGAAGTAAGGATTGTAATATTGACCTATTGGCTGTGCGAGTAGCCCATGCGGCTCATCATGGGAATCGCCGTGATGGCTATCTTCCCCGTCGTGAGCTTCTTCGCCACTATGGTCTCCATCGCCATGACTAGATCCATGACTCGTTTCGCGCGGGAATGTAATGTTCCCATCCAGATCAACTTCTTCCCAATCCGGATATCCACTGAGAAGCGAATAAACGTAGCTCGCCCCGCCGTGGCGGGCCTTCGTGATAACAGAGAGATCAGGCGGAAGCGCACCGCCGTTCGCTGCGCGTGCGGCATTCTCGTTTGAAAAAGGCGACGGGAAGCGATCGGCAGCCGTTGCAGGCCCGTAAACCTCATCGCCGTATTCATCGTAGCCTTTGAAAATCTCCGCCTCCGCCGCGAATGCTTTCACGAGCGGGTTTTCATTGGCTGGA
>JBCCIW010000112.1:0-9560 GCA_039028055.1 Pseudomonadota bacterium
CTCTTTCATGAGATCAGCCACATAAAGGTTGAAATCTACTTGCATTGTATGGCGAGCACTTTCGTAAAAATGGCCCAAATGGGTTTTCTCATCTGAAGTGATTATGCGTTCCATCTCCTGAATATCAGGCAACGCATAAGCCCCGGAAATACAGGCAGCGACGAGCTTGGACTGTTGTTCCGCGAAGTTCACCAGGGTCGGCAGTGGCTGGGCAAGCCCCAGAAAAAAGAGTGTTTCAAACCCTGGCTTTACCATGCGCTTGAAGAGCGGGAATCGATTTTCTTCAGGCGTCAATTCCGGTAAATCAAAGAAGGGGAAACTCACATTGTAACCGGTTGCCCAGACAATAGCATCGATCGCTTCCCGGCTTCCGTCGGTGAAAACAACGCCGTCGCCATCAAGTCGATCAATCGCGCCTTTGGGGCTGATATCCCCGCAGCCGACACGCGTCAAAAACTCTCCTGATACTGACGGGTGGCCATTCAGCGGCTCATGGTCCGGCTTGGGAAGGCCATAGTCTTCCATACTGCCAATGGCTTTCTTTATGGCTCCTCGAGCGAGCGCTCTTCCTATACCTGTTGGCAACCAGCCGGGAAGCACCGCCTTGTCAGCAGGCTGACCGTTCAGATACTTCGGCATGACCCAGACGCCCCGGCGCATGGAGATAAACAGCGTCTCGGCAAGTGGCTTCTGAGATAACTCGGAAGATATATCCATGGCGGAGTTACCGCCCCCGACCACCATCACCTTCTTGCCCCGGAAATCATAGGGTTCGAAGGGATCTCGATAATGATGGGAGTGAACCTGATAGCCATCAAATGTGCCGGGATATGTCGGAGTGCGCGGATCCCAGTGGTGACCATTGGCAACGATCAATGCGTCGTATTCCCTTGTCTCTCCGTCCGATAGGGCGACCATCCATCGCCCACCGTCGATGGGTGCAGCCGCGTCTACACGGGTCTTGAATGTAATCGTCTCCCGCAGGCCAAAATGGTCGACATAGTCGTTGAAGTATTCAAACAGCTGCGCGTGGTGCGGAAAGTCCGGCCAGTCTTCTGGGACGGGATAGTCCTCGAACGCCAATCGCCATTTGGACGTATCTATGTGAAGGCTCGCATAGCACGACGAGAGCCCGTTCGGATTCTTGTAGTACCAGTTGCCACCGATATTGTCCGAAGCCTCAAAACAGTCATAGGCAATGCCAAAATCCCTCAGGCGTTTTGCCATTGTGAAGCCGGAACACCCCGCACCAATAATGCAGACTTTTTTTCCACTAGCATCGCCGAACGCCATGATTTTTGCCTCGTCTCAATCGGTAGATTTGAGAGTAACCGGCAAACGATTCAGGTCAATTTCCGTGACGAGAACGATTGACGCGTCTTCAGGTAGGATTCACAAGTCAATCATGCTTGAAAGGGGTCGAGCGCCACATGGCTGAAGCCGAAAAACCAGATCATCTCGAGATCATGAAAACGTTCGCGCACCAGATGATCAATGTGGTGCCGTGGGCCAAAGAGCTGGGATTTGAACTAACGGACGTGCAGAAAGGTCGTGTTTTCGGAACATTGCCCTGGCAGCAGAAACTCGTCGGTGACCCTGAGACCGGAATTGTTCATGGCGGTGTAATCACCTCGCTACTCGACAATCTCTGCGGAGCAGCAGTCGTGTCGGCTCTGAAGGAGTTTCGTTCGACCGCTACACTCGATCTTCGGATCGACTATATGCGCCCATCAGAACCGAAGAGAGACATTATTGGCGAAGCAGAGTGCTACCATGTTACTCGAACGGTAGCCTTTGCGCGGGCCTGGGCATATCATGAGAACAGGGATCGGGTGATCGCTACGGCGACTGGCGCATTTGCCCTGAATGATCCCAATAAGTGGGCGAGTGGCATGGCGAAGGCTATGGAGCAGGCGAAATGAGCCGCGCGGAAGCCCTGAAGGCTTTTCTTTCTAGCGCGCCTTTTGCCCAGACGCTCGGGATGCGCTGCGAGATCCATGGCGATGAAATGACCGCCGTCCTGCCCTTCCACGAAAAGCTCATCGGTAATGCGGCGATACGCGCGCTGCACGGCGGAACAATCGGATCGTTTCTGGAACTCACAGCCATGGCGCAGGTTTTTCTGCTGACAGAAACCGAGCGGCCACCCAAGACGATAGATTTGACGATAGACTATCTGAGGTCCGGCAAGGCTGAAGACGCATATGCGCGGGCCAACGTGACAAAGCTCGGTCGGCGGATTGCCAACGTACGCTGTGAAGCCTGGCAGGCATCGCGCAGCAAGCCAATCGCGACGTTCCATGCGCATTTCCTGCTGGAACAGACAGAAGAAGCACCGGTCTCGACCTAATGTGATCAAGGTTTAATGGGCGCAACTCAAAGCGAAGCTATGTTCCGAACATGGCCCGGCTGTCGATCATCATACCGACCTTGAACGAAGAGGACGCCGTTCAAGCAACCCTTGATCACCTGAAGACGCTGCAGCCTGCCCCTTATGAGGTCATCCTGGTTGATGGCGGCTCGATCGATAAAACCCTTTCGATTGCCGATGAGGCTGATGTCCTTGTCTTGAAAAGTCAGGTGACCGGGCGCGCAGCTCAGATGAATGTGGGCGCTGTAATTGCAACTGGTGATCTGCTCTGTTTTCTCCATGCAGATACTGAGGTGCCGGCGGACTTTGTGACACTCGCTGAAAGCACCTTGGCAAACAGGGACACCGCCCTCGCCGGGTTTGTTTCGATTATGCGCGGGGAAAAGCTACGCTGGTTCACGACCGCCCATAACTTCTTAAAGACCTGGTACGCTCCCTTTCTATTCCGGCCGATCACCTTCTTCCGGGGCGGACGGCTTCTGTTCGGTGATCAGGTCATGATCTGTCGCCGGTCGGATTTCAAAACGATCGGCGGATTCGATGAAAATCAGTTGATCATGGAAGAAGCCGATCTTTGCCTTCGCATGGTTCGCGCGGGCCTCGGCCGCGTCAGGCAAATCAATCGAAAGGTCTGGTCATCGGATCGACGCGTTGCCAAATGGGGTCCCGTCAAAGCCAACTTGACGTATTTGAAAGTTGGTATCCTGTGGGGGATTGGCTGGCCGTCACATCGGCTCGTTCGTCACTATGAGGACATTCGCTGACGCCTGTTTCAGGCTGGCGATAGGCATCCGGTCATTGCATCGACCAGGAACAGGTGCCGCCTCGCGACAGCCAGAGCGTCTTTGGAATACCCGCCTCCGAGCACGCCGCAAACTGGAATATCTCGGTCGAGGCTGGCCTGAACAACTATGCGGTCTCGCTCCATGATCCCTCCATCGGTGAGATCAAGGTAACCCAGCTTATCGTCCTGATGAGGATCCACACCAGCATTGTAAAAAACGAAATCCGGTTCTGCCGCCGCAAAGGCATGCCCGAGGGTTTTGCGCAGGGTGGTGAGATACACAGCGTCGCCGGTAGCTTTGGGTAGGCCGATATCAATGTCAGATGGCGGTTTCTCGAGGGGCCAATTAGCCTCGCAATGGACGGACAGGGTGAACACGTCTTCGCGGCGCGTGAACATGCGCGCCGTGCCGTCACCGTGATGCACGTCGAGATCGATCACCAGGACCTTCGAGACTTCGCCCCTTTCAAGCATGACATGGGCCGCAACGCCGACATCGTTGAAAACGCAGAACCCTGAGCCAAAGTCAGGGTGGGCGTGATGACTGCCACCGGCAAGATTTACGGCGGCCCCTGTTGTCAGAGCGAACCGGGCTGCATGAATTGTCCCACCCACTGACGCACATGTTCTGCGGACAATCGCTGGTGTTATCTCGAAACCTATTTTGCGGGCTGACTTAGGGTCGAGGCTGCAGGTCAGGACGGCTTCGACGTAGTCGGGGTCGTGGACCGTCTCCAACTGCTCTGGTCGTGCCGGCTGTGGTTCGATGAGTGCATGTCCCTGTTCGCGTAGCAGCTTTGCCACGAGGGAGTACTTGCGCATCGGGAAGCGGTGCCCGTCGGCTACAGTGTCGGCGTCGTATGCCGGATGATGAATTAGCGGGACCTGCATGGTGGCGAAGGTGGCCGTGAAAACCGTCCTGTCAAGATTTGCTGCGAAGGGGTAATTGCGCCCGTTTTGTAATCGAAGCATAGTTTCGAAAGGGGCGAGCGCAGGAGGGACACATGATCGACGGCGCGGTCCGTAACCTGGTTATGAAAGCCTCATCTCGCAAAGAGACGCAGCGCGGCAGGTGGCTGTGCATTCTTGGCATGATCGTCGCTGTCACTCTGGGCTCGATTGGGGGAGCCTATGTGGCGAGCCAGCCGTTTCTTGGCGGATTGACCACGCTGTCGCTGTTTCTGTCGATGGTCGCGATCGGCATGGTCGTGGCGGAAGGGTTTTTCTCGGCTGAAGGGCTTTATGGCCAACGGGCCCGGGATCTGGCCGCGCAGAATATTTGGCACGCCCTGCGGGACGGTGGGACGCCTGATAAACCTTTCGTCCTGTATCTCAGACCCTTTTCGTCCACCGATGCCATGGGTGAAACACAGATATCTGCCGTTCCGGTACAAACGGCTGGCGGTCGGCAGCTGATCATCGGGACGGATAATCTGGAGTTCGAAACGCAGATTGAACAGGCTGTCAGGCCGATCGGGATGATGGTGGGGCTCGGTCGCCCGCTGGAGCATGAAGGTGCAGGCCGGATCTCGCTCAGCGATGACGTGTGGCAGGAAGCCATCAGCGCGCTGATGGCGCACGCAGAACTGATCATCATGCTGCCCTCCCCCGATGGCGGAACACGCTGGGAAGTCGAGACATTGCTGAGGTCTGACCTGATGAACAAGACCGTGATTGTCGATCCGCCAAACCATGCGTCGCGGCGCAAGGATTATGACCCAGTCGGCGAATGGGCGGAGGCGCGCAATGTGTTCGCCGAAGAGGGTTATACCCTGCCGGAAGACGCACCCGACGGCCAACTGGTCTGGTTCGGATCTGAGCGTGAACCAGCAGCCTTTCATCAGCTGTCACTGGACGAAGTGACTGATATGAGACGCTTTTTCAAACGCATTGCCAAGCAGGCAGCGTAGATATTTATGTAAGGGGACAAAGACGATGAGAGGTTTTTCGAGCGCGGTATTATCGCTAGCGGCGATGTCACTTTCGAGCCTGACAACGTATCTCACATTTTTCGATTCACGCTATACGCTGACACAAGCGATCGCCGACGTTTCTATATCGCAGCAAGGCGGCGGGTATTCGAGCGGTGATGTGCGCGAGGTGACATATAGGTTTTTTCCACGCATTGATCTGATCCTCTCCAACCGCGGGACCCGGCCGATTGTTGTGTCAGACATGGAGATCTTCGAGTCAGCATCGAGAGATCAATGCGAGCTGACCGAGGAAACCCTTTTCATGCAGGAGTTCACGCCAATCATCATTGAGCCTGGCACGCTGAGCCAGACCTCAGTCGAGACATCGCTCAAAAACGTCGAGGGTCAGTCCACAGGCGGCGCGCCAATCGTTCTGGATCCGATATCCAGGCTCTATTGCCTGAAATGGACACTCTTTGATCCAAACGGAGAACGCCACGAACCAATGGCCGAAGCCTTTTCAATCAATATCGATTTTCTGCCCCCGGAGCCCGGCGAGTATTCGCCGGAGACAGACGTAACGGTGGACTTCCCAAGGCGGCCGGAACGCCTCCTTTCAAGAGACTTCTTCTAAGCTCGGCAGACCCACTGAACACACCAATAAACACGCCAAGAATCGGCGCGGTTGGTGTTTTCAAGGATAAACTTTTCTTACGCGCTAGACGTCGATCGATTAGATAGCCAAACCCAGAAGCTGAGAATGATCGCTGAACCGGAAACGATCGTCATTACTGTTCCCGGAACAAAGAGCACATAACCTGGTATGTCGACAAAGATCAGATATCCAATATCGAGTAATCCACCGACCAATCCTGTAACCCATATAGCCGTTCTGTTTTGTCGCCAGATGAAGATGGCACCTATAAACGTCACGCCACCGCCCCATAGTAGATTCCAGCCGTGCTGATTGAGTATGCCGCCCACCGCCGGATGATAATCCGCGACGAGCACTTCCGGATTGACCGCGTCCGCTATTGCTTGAAATCCACCAGTTGCATCTGCAGGAATTATGATCACTCCAGCAAGCATATGTACGAGCCCCCAGACGATCCAAAGGACAGCGGCTACTTTCAATACCATTGCGTGGCTGTTCGACATTTTGGATACCCCATATCGGAATTGCTCATAGTCGCGGACAAAGCGCCACGTACTCAGCGTATATCTAGTTGATATTGTCAACCAAAAGGATCAAACTTGGTAGAATCGTCATCCATAGCTCTGAAGATCGATCAGCTCATGCGGCGCATTCATGCCGACCTCCACCCTCGGGCTGTGGAATTCGATCACCATCGAGTCGGACCGATCGGAGGCATGCTTCTCTTGGCAATTGGCGAGCGCGAGCCAATCGACATCGGTGCACTCGTTCAACAAATGGGTCGAGATAAGTCACAGATTTCACGCCTCGTTCAGACCTTGGAGCGAAAGGGATTGATTACCAAAGAGCAGAGTATCGACGACGGTCGCGTTTCTTTACTTCGTTTGACCGAGGCTGGCGGTCATCAACTCCGCAGCATACAGGCAGTGCTAATGGACGTTGTCTTCAAGGTCATGGAGCCGCTAAGCGATCGTGAACAAGCTGCGTTTAGTCAGCTACTCGACAAAATCCTGACATCCCGAAACCGGGACGCTGACTAGCAGAAGACGTCGCTTCGCCTATCAACCGAAAATGCTGAGGCGCTGGAGGAAATCGCGTGGTGGGGCGGTTTCTTCCATCAGCGAGGACTTGATCGGACGTGGCGCGCCGAAGATGTGGCCCTGGCCGTAGGGGATGTCGTAGGGCAGGATTTCGACGACGCTGGCCTCGTCTTCCATCTTCTCGGCAATGAGCGTGACGCCATACCGGGAAAATACAGCGGAGACGTCCTCCCCTGTCAGGCGGCGCTGGATGGACGAGATTGGTCGCGGTCCGTGGGGATCCTTCAGCTCGGTGAGCATCTGATCGCCTGACATCTTTACGAAGCGCACGCCGGCGTCCTGGAGTCTCGGGAGATCGAGGGCGAGGTTCGGCGCATGGTCAATCGAGAAGCGGAAGCCGAGGGCCATGAGCTTATCCATATTCTCTCGCATCTTGCGGGAGCGGGTCTCGAAGCGGTCGGCGCGAATCTCGAAGATCATTGAGCCGGACAGGTCCTGATTTTCGCGCATGAAGCTCAGGAAATGCGGGAAGAAGTTATCGTCCTCGAGGGAGCTGCCGGAGATGTTGCAGAACACGCCGACCCGGCGGTCACGTTCGGCCAGGCGGCGCACGATCTGAACACAGCGGAACAGAGTCATGTTGTCGATGACGCCCATAAGGTTAGCCCGGCGCGCTGCGTCGAGGAACGTGGCGGGCAGGATAAGTGAGCCGTCGGGATCGCGAAGGCGGGTAAAACCTTCGTAGAACGCGACGCGGCGCTGGGGCAGCGACACGACAGGTTGCAGGTGCAGATCGACACGCCCATCTTCGAGCGCGCCTTTGACAGCGCGCAGGTTCGCGTCTTCGCGCGGGTGCACAACGGACGCGTCTGTGTCCGATAGACGATTTTCGAAGCTGCGGCTTAGCCGGTCAATCAGGCCTTCGAGCTGGCGCATCTCGCTTACAAGGGCATCGCGGCGTTCAGTTAGCTCATGTTTGATGGTCGTTTCGACGGCCTCGGTTCGGGCCTCAACCACTTTCATGCGTTGTTCGACGTCTGTCTGGGATTTGGCGACATCGATCAGGCGCTGATCCGTTTCCTCAAGCTTCCTGGCAGGGGTTCGAAGCAGAAGATGGATCTGTCCAAGGAACAGCGTCACGATGGCTCCGCCGCCGATGGATGCTGGCAGTGACAGACCTAGCTCTATCGCCAGACCCCAGCCCGCAGCACTTCCAAGTGCAATGTAAATCAGAAACAAAAACGCTGTCATGTCTTCTCAGCCCAGCCCTAAGTTACAGACCATATAGTTAACAATATGGCTCCAATCGTTAACGAAACCCTCGAATTGCACCTAATTGCGTCCGTCGTTGACATAAACCTGATTTGTCGTTGCACGAAAGTCACGCCCACAGAATGATCTTGCTGAAATCGGTTTTCATCCTTTGACAGACAATCCTTTTACGCGTTCCATTATTGCAGAATTTATACCGAATAGCTGATGAATATGGCCGCAATGGCCTAGGCGGGGTGTGGGGCAACGGGGATTCTGCTGGAGGGGCGGGATCCCCGTTTTCTATTCTTCGTCCATTCCGCCTACGAATATCGCTTCATCGCTCGGCCATTTCATATCGGCACCAAGGACTTCGGCATCGCTGGCACACGCCATGATCCAAATGGTTTCGGCGTCCGCAAGACTATCCTCTAATCGTCCGCCACAGGGCACGAGAAGCACATCGTCGCCGTCATAGGTGGCTAGAAATGCGATGCGACCATTTCCGGCTTCGCGCGCTTTGATAACAAGATCACCTGTATCAAAGGCGATATCCCCGGAGCGGATCTCCACCGCTTCAATGGGCATAGCTGCAAAGTCCCTGCTGTCGCCCGGCATATCGAGAAATGCTTTCGCATCGGGAAAGGTGTAGGCGGAATTGAGGCTCTCTACGAAGTCGCCAGTACCAAGACCACCTGCAACTTTCAATGGAACCCGGCGCCCGGCAGACCAGGTGCGATTTCGCAGCTCATCGACGCCCTCAATGTCCAGCGGATGCAAGCTGGTCAGCAGCACGGCATCGGGTAGGGTCTCTTCGCCGGGGACGCGTCCATCACCGATTCCGGCGGGTGCACCTATAACAATTCGCTTTCCACCAGCGGCCAGGATGGCGCAGAAGGCTTCCGACGAAACATTGGCACAAGGCACCAGAGCGAAGTCTGTCGGAGCGATCTCAACGATTGGATAGGCGGCAGGTGCTGCTGCTGTGTCAGACGGCGATTGCGGACCGCCGCATGTTACCAGGCCGGCGAGCGCCCCGGCGCTTACAAATATTGCCTTGATCGGGTGCTTTTTCATGGCTGGAGTCTAACCGATTCTGACGGTCCCCGGATCCTCGACAATCGTGTTTTCGAGATGTCCGATACCGTCGATCTCCACCCGCACATTGTCACCGACCCTGAGAAACTTCGGCGGATCTAACGCAACGCCCACACCTGCGGGCGTTCCGGTAAAAAGAATATCTCCGGGCTCCAGCGTGAACGCCGCGCTCAAATGGGCGATTTGCTCGGCGACGCCGTAGATCATATCGCCTGCCCTTCCCGACTGGCGAACCTCACCGTTTACAAGGCAGCGAACCCCAAGATCGGAGATATCGCCGAGTTCATCGGGACTTACGATCCATGGGCCGAATGGTGCATGGGTGTCGAAGCCCTTTCCCATGTTCATGGTCGGCGTGGCACGTTGCCAATCGCGGACGGAATAGTCGCAGCCGCAAGTGAACCCGGCAACGATTTCCATGGCGCGGTCGGCGGGAACATGGCGGCCA
>JBCCIW010000113.1:0-9551 GCA_039028055.1 Pseudomonadota bacterium
CAAATGGGCTGCTCGAAGATCGCTCCAATCTAATTTTAGGAGATCTTGAATCTGATCCGGCTTAGCCAATCCTTATGCTTTCTCTAACCTAAATGAGGCGTCCCTCCAAAAAGCCCCATCCTGCTTGATGAAGACATTTACGGGGTGAAGGTGACCTCGAATTGTGCAGTCTAATCGGAGATGAAAGGATCGCTCAGTAATTCAATCCAACGCTGGCGCACACTCGAGGTGCGCTAAAGCACATTGGAGGACTCTGTCACACTTGGCGTATTAATTTAGTCTGATACTTCAAGTCCATAGCAAATGGAAGGGATAGCGTTGCCTCAAAGCACTCAATCTTCTGCATTTGCAAAATGGCGCACCGATATAGAGGAAAACGGGTTCGACACGACTTCAGAGGAGTGGCGACTATTTTTTGACGAATGCCAAAGCGTCAAGTTCGACTATCGTGAGACAGTCCTCGACGCATTGTCGTCAAGCCGCCATATTTTGTTCGTTGCGTCTGGGATATGTGCGGCTCAACATGAGTTACCAGATGGCGATACGCGCATTGCCAGATTCTTTTGCGAAACCGACTTCTGTACATTAGTCGATTTCCTGAGTGACTCTAAAGACTTCAATAAATTCAATAACATATTGCTAGCAATGACAGTTGTTGAGGGCATTGTCATACCAATTGATCTTTGGATGACCGAGTTTGTGAACGGTAAAGAAATTGGGAAGTATGCCAGACTGAAAATGATGAAAATGCACCTTTTCGATATTGAACTTCTAAAAGTGAAGACGATGAATCGAACCCAGAACTCATTTGCTTTTTTAGAGGAACAACAGTCTCAAGTTTTAGCTAATGTACCTCACAAATTCATCGCTCAATTCTTGGGGATTACCGCTGAGGGATTTAGCCGCTTCCTAAAATCGGGGCGTGTTTAAGGGCTAGCAATTAATCGTTTGAGCTATGATTGGACTGAATTTTGATGCAAGCTTACACACTTATGAGTAGTGTATGTTCTCTATCATTCTCGGAAAAGATCAATTTCTTAACCGACATCAATGTGCGTGCACCACGGATGTGCGACACTGCACGCAGTGAATAGATGGCAATCATCCCTGCCTCCTATCGCTCAAAGAACTGATACGAGGGGTCAAAAATGGAGAATTGGACCGAAATCAAGACAGCTTATCTGTTGGGCAAGTTTGGCACTGTTTCAGCAACAGCAGAAGCACTTGGCGTCCATCGCGCGACGATAATCAGACGGGTAGAATCGCTCGAGCAACAGCTCGAAGGGAAGCTCTTTCAGCGACATGCAAAAGGGTACACACCCACCGAATTTGGCATTCAACTGATAACTGTCGCCGAACAATCAGACCGCTCGTTTCGTCAATTAATTATGAAGGCGCGCAGCCAGGAGGAAGGGTTTGAGGGCGTATTCACGATTACATGCCCAGAAATGCTAGATCACTTCGTTTTCCCAGCGGTTAAACAGTTTAAAACCGAGCATCCCAATATCGAGATGAAATTTCGGCCCAGCAATGAAGTTTTGAAGCTTGAATACGGGGACGCAGACGTGGCGATCACATTCGGAAAGCCACCCGAACACCCAGACTATGTCGTTCTTCCATTAACGCAAATGAAGGTTGGATTGTTCTGTGCAGCTTTACAGCCGCATGAATCAGACGATCTCGGCGGCGAGGTTGTAGATCCGTCTGATTGCAATTTTGTTCTGTCTGAGGAGGATTTGTTCGGTGAGCCAATCAAACGCTGGATAGAAACGAATGTCGCGCGAGACCAAATCGTCATGACTTGCTCAACCATCCGTGGTGCTCAGGACGCCATTCTCTCCGGTCTAGGTGCCGGATTTCTTCCGATGACCGTTGGATCGAAGAGCAACTTGGTTGAACAGGTCATGCCTTCCAAAGAAGAATGGAGGGTTCCAATTTGGTTGGTTACGCATGTCGATTTGCATCGAAGCGCAAAAGTCCAAGGTTTTTTGTCGATCATTAAACAGGTCCCTGACACCGTTGCGATACAAGCCACTGAAACAGAGAAATGTCCGAGATGTGTCGATCAAACGAGCCGCTATGGTGCTCATGACGCAGATTCGATAAACCCAATCTCATCAGTCGCTTAATGGCGTCATGCTGGTTTAAATCGGGAGGAGTTGATCGAGCAAACGTCTAACCTCCACTTGTGTTTCGGAATCTTTTGCAATGGGGGGATTACCCCTCGTCTTCCCATTTGAAATGAACACCCCAGTTTGATTGCGAGAGACCGCCTGACTTATCGCGTTCATAAGCTTCTTCGATTGCTTTTCGGCATCGCCAAACATAATTGGAACCAGCAACCGTATAAACCAAGGCATGCCGCCATTGTCGCTCGTCATTTGAGTTTTTGTTGGTCCCGGATCGACAGAATAAATATAGACATGGTCTGAATACAATTCGGATTTCAGAAATTCCGACATCACATTTAGAACCGATTTGGTCTTCGCATAGGCATCAAGAAGACCACCGATTTTATCAGGATTAACGAGCTTCTCGACGTTCAAACTCTTTACGCTATTCACAGCAGAGGTGGAAAAATTCGCTATGAATGCGGGCGCGCTACGCGTCGCGCCTGCCTCTAATTGAGGGCGCAAGGTTGAAATGAGGAGGTAGGGAGCCACCGCATTTACTGCGAAGTGACCTTCAATGCCTTGAGCACTGGTAATGCGCTGATCGGTTAATAACCCGGCGATATTAAACAGCGCTGAAATCTCCGTGTGGGCCGAGGCAATGTCTTTAGCGGTCTGACCCAACTGTTCTAAATCGAGCATGTCGGCTGTAAAACTATCGAAGGACTGATCGGGGAACATAACGCTCAAGCTCGCCAATTGTTTTTGGGCTTGATCTGCATTGCGATTGAGCAGGATTAAATTCCAACCCTCCTTCGCGAGAATTAGAGCGATTTCTTGTCCCAAACCGCCTGTTGATCCAGTCAAAAGCGCTGTTTTCATTGTCTCGACTTCCTGTGACTACTCTCTTTTAAAACTGGAACCGCCTTGGCACCTTGCTCAGATGTTTATTCGGGTAATGACGCGTGCCTAAAACATCTAATCGGCTCGATCAGCTGGCTAATTCGAGGCCTCATCTAAAATGGAACTCCGTCCAAACGACCCATTTCGCCCGTTCGATATCGAGCATATGCAGCTTCAATCGACGCTTCACTATCTAAAACAAATCCGCCTGAAAAGTGAAGTGGCGCAAGATATGGCTCACCGCCGAGAATGAAAATCTGCGCCTTGTCTTTGCTGGAATTGGACAGCAGTGCTTTCCGAGCCCCAACCTCGAGCTTAACCATGTCCCCGTTTACGACATGCGCTTCATCGTCCAGTACGAGCGGATCCCGAGTTTGTATGACATAGATCCCATATTCATAAGACGCTTTAGGCAACACCAGCTCGAATATCGTACCAGAATCTATGTAGACATGCGCCATTAAGGCCGGACTCGCGAGTTTCATCGGTCCGGAGAGCTTTTCCATTTCACCTGACAACAGTCTGACTTTTGCGCCGTTTGTTTGCCATTCAATCACCTCGTTGGATTGAAATGCGCGATACTGAGGGCAACTATCCTGTTCTTCGATTGGCAATTTCGCCCAGATTTGCAGACCATGCATCGTTGTTGCACGTTCCAGTAAGTTGCGTTCTGCGTGCAGAATGCCGCGGCCCGCACGCATCCATTGAGCTCCACCGTTTTCTATTTGACCGATATTGCCCAAGCTATCGGTGTGTTCATTGGCGCCTTCGATCAAATACGTCATCACCTCGATTCCCGAGTGTGGATGAGCTCCGAGCTTTCCGGAAGGAGCAGGCACCGGACCGAAGTGATCCAGAAAAACAAAGGGCCCGATAGAGCGCGCCTCAGCGATCGGAAGTGGTCGCCTTACAGAGATTGGGCCCACTTGGGAAACTTTAGAATTCCAAATCGTTTTTGCGGATACTGGGATCGCCATGTTTGCTTTCTATTTCGGTCGCGGTGGATACAATAATGGGTTAAGACCTTCGAAGAAAATTAAAGCGTTTCGTTATCGCTCTGGGTAAATAAATTTCACAGGCTCGGATGAGATTTTGCTTAGACGCTTCGTGTTATGTGTTTCAAAGAGTTGCTTCGCGATGCGTGCAACCAAGTCCGGATCTTCGGTATGAATGAAGTGATTAGCGTCGACTAAGACCACTCTTCCATTAGGAATAAGATCTGCAGATCTGAAGTACTCTTCGGGATGTTGGCCGGGGTCTCGAATGCCTTGTAAAATCACGACCGGCATAGTCATGTTTGGGATCGTATTTTCCAGTCTGAACGATCGTTCGATTTCGAAGCTTGTACCTTCAAAAGTGCGGGCCGCCGCTGCTGCAGTTCCAGGAAATTTAAACTCCCACTCTAAGCGCGCGAGCTCTGCTTCAGGAACTTCGACAGAGACATAATTGCTTTGATAGATGCCCCGTACGACGTTACCAGCTTGCCATTCTTCTCTCGCCATATCGGCATGTGCGGGCCGAGGATACCCATGTGGCTTATCAAATGATTGCTGCATACGCAGAAAAGCCAAGATGCGATCATTCACGCCGTCCTGCGCGATCAGGTGATCGCTAATAATACTGCCTCGATCATGCGCAATTAGATTGAAATTGGTGACGCCGATCGAATCCAGCAAATTTGTGAGACTGCGGGCAACCGCACGATAGCTGACATCAACCTCCGGTCTTTTAT
Source organism: Pseudomonadota bacterium (assembly GCA_039028055.1). Lineage (GTDB taxonomy): Bacteria > Pseudomonadota > Alphaproteobacteria > Caulobacterales > Hyphomonadaceae > CALLCD01. The sequence continues at coordinate 4,747 of JBCCIW010000113.1, forward strand.
CAGACTGTCCATATCCCAAAGTGTCCACAGCGATCACATAATAATCATCCGCGAGCTTAGACATGACTTTGCTGTATGCATACCACGTGTCCGGATGGCCGTGCACCATAACGACAACATCGTTACTTGCATCTCCAGCGGTAACGAAATGCCATACGGCGTCATTCGACTCGACAAACCAATGGGCTGCAAAAACACCGTCGCCAATATACTCCAATTCACCATTTTGATTCACAGTATTGGCGGGAGGGGTCGTCGTCGCATAACGATCGAGGTCATCCACGAAATAGGGCAGGGGGTAGGGCTCATAAGAACCCTGTGTCCAAGTTGTTTCCAAGCTATGGTCCGACAGCGGTGTTTCAGCGATTGTCTGAAAGGGAACGAGAAGAGCTGAAGCGAGAGCGAACGACTTTACAAGCGAAAGCAGGTGCATATTGAAGGTCCTTGCTAATTCGGTTTTCGTTTCTGGAAACGACCGTTTTGATCTACCAAACTGAGTAGACACAAGTACTATGCATCTCATGATAACGCTGCGGGAAACAGTTCCTTGAAAGCACAGGCTATGCGCGATAGCGCGCTGCTGAGCTGCGATCATCTGGCGGCATGCGACTGGATTTATTGGCTTGAGATTGAAGGCTTAAAAATCAAATCGACCGACAAACTCGATACGGAAACCATCGCCTTCTGAGCCATCGAATGTTTCGAGCGTATTGTATATGCCCTCCAGACCCAACGTCACTCCGTCAATCGGGGTATAAAACAGATTTCCGCTGACGCGCTCGCTGTTGGCATGAGCCAGTGGATCTGCCCCTTGAGGCAGACCCAGATCAAAGAAACTTCCAGTAACGGTGGAGCGCCAGCGATCCGACCAAAAATGCTGATACCCAAAATAGGCACCTAAAATGTCAGTTGGCTCAATTGCGCCGTCGTCTGAAATGACACCGTCCAGCTCTCCGACAAATGAAGAGTAATAGTGTACGAACCCCGAGCCCGCTTGTGCTGCAAATGCAATATTGTTCTGATCTGATCCGGTAAATGGTGTGTTCAACCGACCTGAGAGATGAATTCCGCCTGTAAATTCCTGATCTGTATCGGATTCAAGTTGGACACCAAGGCCTGCGAGACGCAAGTACCCCCAGTCGCGCTGTAGCTTTGCAAAGGCAACGAGGTTTGGCGCTGACTCAGATGCGATCAAATCTGTATTTCCGCCAAGGTCGCCGGCGGGATTTTCGATCCCAATTCCCCAATTAGACCCCTGCTGCTCACCTCGTACATAATAGATGCCGGGGTTTCTTAAAACCGGCGCAGAGAGCGGTCCTCCAGGATCTGCGGTTTCCGGAAATGAAAACACATCCACAAATCCCGACCAGGATTGTCCAAGTTTCCAGGGCCCTAGCTCGGCCGCGGCATGTCTCAGTCTTAAATCATAGTCGTTTGTAAACTCATCACCGTCCCCAAAGAAGTCGAATTCAACAAAGGTTCGGAACTCACCTAAGTCCGTGGGTGCGCGATAATCGAAGTTCACGCGCGTATGACGCGCATGAATTGCAAACTGCTCGTCGCCATCATCTACGGTGCCATCGAGAGGAATCGTTGGTGGTGTTCCAATTTGCTGGAATCCTTGATGATCGGTATCAAAATTTGCATCAACTTGCAGAGCGCCACCAATACGGATCGCACCATTTGTTCCCGGCACATTAATAGAGCGGTCAAAGCTTCCAGCAGTGACAAATGCATCATCGGGAAAACGACCAATAGGTTGGCGAGCGACTGTTTGGGGCACAGAATTGGCGCTCTGGTGATCCTCGTGATTTCCGCTCCCTTGTGCAGGAAGACGTTCTACGGGTTCTACAACCGCGCCCTGTCCTTCCTTTTCATTGAGCAATTGTGCCACAAGTGCGCGCAACTCTGCGACTTCTTCCCTTAGTTGTGAAACCTCATCGTGACTGGCTTGCGCCATCGCTGGTATAGTTACGAGGATGATGGAGATAAACACGAGAAGCGTAAGTCCCGCCATCTTTGATAGGGAAGGTTTTCGGTGAACTGACCTTGCACTATGAATCTCATTGACCACGTAGGTCCATTCTCGGTGTGGTAGTGTCATTGAGAGCTCCAGCCACTCTACAGCAGCCCACAGCATGCCGAATACTCATTGGGAGAAAAAGCGTGGCATGCTGCTGACTGCTCCGGAGCGTAGTTTGAAGCCTCAAGTGAGCACACCGTATTAGATATCCTCAAGTCGCTCGCACGCGCATTTAGTGTGCGTTCCAGCCCCTTTGGTTAGATGGTGTAGCGGTCCATAATATTAGGCATGCGAGTATCGCATTCGACCTTTTGCGGAGGCGAGGTGCAACCCAGTTTGTTGCGATCCTTTTCGCTGCACGCGCCGTTTTGGGCTTAGGGGGCTTGGCCTCAAGACTGGAAAAGGATGCGTGTTGAATTGTCAATCGAGCTCGCTCTTTAGCGACCGTTCTAGAGGAACTGAAGATGAGATATTTACCCAGTAGATTATTCTCTGCGGCGCTGATTAGCGCGCTTGCAATACCGCTCCTAAGTTGTGCGCAAACTCAAGAGGTTACCCCAGATCCAACGAACGCATCGGTCGTAGAGGTTAACCTACCTGTTCTGACGGATGAGTCATTTGCAAGACCTGAGAAATCGCAAGACCAGCAAATGGATAAGCGCAATACGGTCCCGGTCGGCTACGAAACTCATATTATCCTAGGGGATGAGGCCGATCGAGCAATCGCCGATAAAATCCTGAAACTCTACGAAGTGTTCGCCACAAACCCGACCGGTGAAACGATGGAAGAGTTTATGTCTGATCGTTACATTCAACATAGCACGGGTGTGCCGAACGGTCGAAACCCGATCGCCATGCTCTTCGCATCCTCGGTCGCGCAATATGATGTCAAAATTGATGTTCATAAAGTCATTGTTGTCGGACCATGGGCGATGGCACACGTCAATTTTCGCAATGTCGACAATGCCGAGCCAGACGATCTCGGAACAGCAGCCGTTGACATGTACTTCTTCGGCCCAGACGGACGCATCGAAGAGCATTGGGACGTGTTGCAGCAAGTCCCAACACATTCAGCAAACGCGAACGGCATGTTCGTAAAACTCTACGATGGAGAATAGACAATGAAGACTCTATCTCTCCTGGCGACCATAATTCTTGCAGGTCATACGGTTTTCGCAATGATGGCTTGGGCGGATACTCCACCGGCCCCTCCTTCCCAAGACCTAGAGCAAAAGTATTACGACCGACAAAAAATCGACATCAGTAATGTCAGGGATTTTTACGAGAATCTGATGATTGCCGATGCAATGATTCACAGCGACGGCATGTTCGACGCAAAGACGAAATGGAAGTTCACACTTTACCAGATGATTTTAGCGGGGAGCAATCACCATCAGGCTCGCAGCGCCTATCAGCTTTCGCTTCTTGGTGTTCCAAACGAGGAAATTATAGCGCTTTGGGAGCCTGACTTTGTCGCAAGCATCGAAGACGCTCGCCTTCGTGCAGCATTCGAATACCTGAACGTAGCGTCGAAGCTGCCAACGCAGGTTACAGCCGACACGCATGCAATGCTGCGAACCTACTATCCCGACAGACAGATCGTGGAATTATTTGAACTGACCGGTATCAACGCCTCAATGGCGACGCATGACCAAATCCTACCGATTGCGACTGATCAAGAAACGATCGATTGGGCGAGTGAGAATCTAAGAGGTGTTGGCTGGAAACCCGGCCACAATCAAAGTGCTCCTGATGAGCAACGTGCGAGCCCGTTCGTTGGCGAGATTCTGGTCGCTCTCCATAATGAGTTTGTCGATGATTGGAATGCTGGCGATCTTACAGCAAAGGCGCCACAGCTCACATCCGATTTCCTTAATCAGGTTACCGGCTATAATGTGCCGAGCCTTACGTTTGACGGCGATCAGGATGGCATTGAGGAACCGTTCGATTTCTACCCAACCGAATATTTGCGATGGGAAGATCCGAGTGCCAAGTCAGCAAACCTGCCACCAGAAGGAACGCCACCGTTCAACGTGGGCGCTTATGACTACAATTACTTCAAGCCAGCGACTATTCCCGCGACGGAGCATGTCTATAGCGAGCGGCATAAATTGGATAATAGTTGGAGCCGCAAGAGCAGTCTTGGCACACTCGGAATGGATGCTTTCACGCTTCAGCGCGACCGAGCGCTCACATTGCAACGCAAATGGGAACTCTTTTTCGTCTATCAATTAGCCAGTGGCTGCGTGCATTGTCAGGCGCACGGAGCATTTGGAACCTTCCAAGAAATCGAAGGTGACTATGTTTATGATAAGATACCTCCAGAAGATATGCCAATGGTCGTTAACAGAATTCGATACTTGATGGATTTTTAGCGTGCTGCACATTTGTCAGCCGCGGATAAAGCCGCTTTCCGTCTTGCGCGAGATGCCGGGACTTTGCCGGGACGCACAACGGCAGCGCATATTGAAGAGCTAAGGCGTCACTACACTGATCGCGAAATTCAGGAGATCATTTCAACTCTTGTTTTGACGCCTTGGCTTTCGACCGTAATGCAGTCTCAGAGCACCGTCACCGATCAATACAGTATGTCTTGGACGATGAAGAATCTTGGTGCAACTGGATGGAATCCCGGCGTTCACACCGGATTACCGCTCGAACAAAGACCTTATCATATGAGCCAGTACTATGGCGTCGTTGGCGGCGATATGGCGTCCGGTATCGTATCGGATGCCATTAGCGAGTGGCTCGATGTTTCCGTTCCACTCGGTGTAGACTCCGA
>JBCCIW010000114.1:0-9485 GCA_039028055.1 Pseudomonadota bacterium
ATGTCGGTCCCGTCCTCCAGGAAACAACGAACGATCCTTCGATTATAGCTCAGCTGACGATTGACCCATTCGCAGACAAGGTTTTGACCATCGATCAGCTCTCGTAACTTTGCCGTCGCATCATTCTCACAGTCAGGAATGCACTCTGGCGCGTCGTAGCCCCAAGCACGAACCCTGATCGGTTCTGTGTCCAGTCTCCAGGTGTCACCATCAAGAATACGGGTGACCTTCCCTTCCATTCGGTTCTCGAACTCAAAATCGATCCTGTCACCGCAAGCTGAGATCAGCAGCAAGGACGCGAGACAACCGACAAGCTGAAGCCGCACTAGGCTTTGTCCTTATCAAGCTTGTCCATCGTCGCCTCTTCGACATAGGCCGCCCTGCTCTTCTTTCCGCGGGCTTTGTCGAGGCGCTTCATGTCGTCATCATCCAACCGTATGAGCACCGACTTTTTCTGTCGTTTAGCATCGTATTTCTTCTGAGCCCGGATGAGCGCTTCGCTTCGTTTCGCCATAATCACCCTATAGCACGCCAAATTTTTTCTGGATATCCTATTGACGCAATAGTATAGGATATCCTATATACAAGGTCATCGCCTAAGCCTGCCCGAAATGGAAGGATTGACAATGCCAGATGACCAGAAACCGCTGACCAGCTTTGATCGCGACCTCCGCCTTGAGATCGCTGTCCACAATCTGTGGAGCTTCACGACAGCAACCGAAGCACTGCTGCTGAAGGTGTTGGAACGCCCCCTGTGCGAAATGCACGACGACGAAGATTTTCGCGCTCTGGAGGTTTGCCTTTTCGAGATCAGAAAGTGGGCTGTTGAAGCGAAAAACATGCAGTCAGACACAACAAAGCCAAGCCTCGAACGGGAGGTCAACCCATGCGCATGAACGACAAATATCGACCGAGCCACATCCTGCAGGACTATCTCCGCGCCAAGACCAAGTGCGACTTCGAGCACGCCATGCACAAAGTGGCAGGGTCAACGTCAGTGCGGACGAACGAGTACCTCGACAATCTGGTGGAAAACGAAACCAATCTTGCCTGCCAGATAGCAGAGACACCCGCCCGCGATCTTAAAGACCTTGAAGCCAAGCTGATCGTTGCCTCGCACGGAAGAAACATCCGCATCTACGGCGACCTGACCACGGCCGGCGATGCGATCGAAAGCGCCCTGCTCAGCGTTCGCCACATGATGAATGAAGGCAGATCACAGTGAGCCACCGGCGTCCGCCCAATGCATTCGATCTGCTCGACTGCCTCGCAATCGGCTTCGTCGCAGCATTTGCGCTGGCCTCTATCGCCTACGCGCTTTGAACTTCCAAAATGGAGAAACCCCAATGACCAATCACTCCGAGACCCCTATCGCAGGTAACGGCCTATTATGGCTGCTCAACGAGTATGGCCGCCTCAACGACAAATACGATTTGCTCGATTTTTCAGCCACTGAAGACGTCAATAAATCAATTCAAACGGCGACTGGCATGGACGGTAAGGCCTTTGTCCAAAGCACACAAAAGCACCTGTTGGACCGGCTAGAAATGGTCGCCATGCAAATATCTTTTACAGAGCCGTCTAAGCAAGAAGAAGCGCTGGCCTTGCTGGCGTTCTCGTGCGGGCAGAAGACCCGCGTGATCATGAGCGCCGGTGATGCCTATTACGATATGCAGCTTACGCGGCTTGCTGACAGATGCGAACGCAATGCCTGCCGCTATCTCCAGGACAACAAACCGCCGATAGACAGCAATCTGTTCCATTGGATCAGCTGCCACCTCTACAAGTGCGAAACCCACGCAGCGAACGCCACCGCTTTGGTCGATGAAATCCGCAGGAGAACCGCAGCCTGAAGAGCTCACCGGTTAGCCCTGGCAGTCTGTCAGGGCCTTCCCGTGCGCTTTGCCGCAAACACGCTAAGAATAAGGAAACAAGCAGATGACCAGCTTCATGCCAGACTTTGCCGGACGCCGCGTAACAGCATGCGCAATCATTGTCGCTGCCATAGGATCGGCTTGCCTGAACGTCTGGGGAGCGTTCCAGATCTTTCCCGATCCAATGACCGGAACCATCTTCGCCGTCGTCATCAGCGCCTGCGAGGTCATCGCCGCACTCGCGCTACGCCATATCATGCGAGACTTCGAGAACCATCGCTACTGGAAAGCACGGCTTGGCTCAATCATCTTCCTGACCGCTGTTGCAGGCTGCGTATTCTCCGGCAAGCAGGCCTTCCACATCCTGTTCCTTGAAGCAGAAGCTAACTACACGCGCCTTGAAATCCGCGCTGCAGCTCGCCAGGCCGAGGCGGACAAATACCACGCTAACATGCTTGGCGATAAACTAGGCGGTCTCAATCCAGATACGGCTCGCCGACGGTGGGAGCACAAACAAGATCAGGCAGATCAGAAACGGCTCGAAATGCTAAAAGCAAAGCCCCCGCACGAGGCCATCGTCGTCATCCTCCTTGCCCTCTTCGAGATGGTGAAAATCGGGGGGCTCTACGCTCTGGCGACACCCTCGACCAAAGGACGGACCTGGAGCCAGCGCAAAGGCGACAAACGCCGCGCGGAGATTGCTGACATTGAAGCAGAGCGCAAACATAAAGAGCGCGTTCAACAGCTCAGAGTAGTTAGCGATGATAGGTCGGAGGCTGCGTGAGGGTCATGTCTTCTTTCGGCGGCATTGCGGACGTTAGGTCGAAACTTTCATCACTCAATTTCCACCCAAGCAATTGTATTTCATCTCGGTGCAATCATCACAGCCATACTTGGAGCCCCTCGCGGCCGTTTCCCGACTGCTACACGCCAAAAAAGAAGCAACTTCTGTCGAAATGGACCGGTATTTACGCCAACCATTCCAAACTCCAGCACCTCGGAAACACGCCAAACACGGGCCATATCATTGTTGTAGAGGCTGCCAATTCAAAAACGGTGCTATTGGCCATTTCAATAACGGACTGCTCATCATTTAACTGCATGATCGGCGCAATCGGGCCAAAGATCTTCGACATTGCGGAGGGAAAGCGGGAACCAAATATAAATCATCACAACTAGTTGGATGATCACAGGCGATGACTTGAAACAGCGAAACGGATTCTGGATCATAAACTCATGCTAGAACAGGGCGGTCAATGCTTACTTTCCGCTGACAAATCCAGTTCACTTCTTTAAGTTAGAGTTTCTTTGACAACTCCTAGAATGTTCATGACCTGCTTGCGAGCCGCGTTGAGATCGCCGTGCAACCAGGCCTGGCTGGCCCGAGCAAGGCCTATGGCGGTAGGTCGGTTTTGAAGGCTCCAGGCGATCGGATACGTCGTCAATCCAACCCCAACCAATAGTATCAATTCCAGCAGATTATTTTGCGGAACGACCCATGCAACGGTCCAGACACAAGTCATCATTGCGAACGCCGGTGCGCCCCCGACCACTAGGGCCTGGAGCTGTTCAAGCATCTTGAATCCCGAAATACTTGCGACCTGAAAGGACCAAATCGGCCAAATGAGCCATTGGCGCAGGGCTAATAGGGCGGCGACCACAACGATGCCGAACTGTGAGCCAATCCAGATTGCGATGATGGTCAAAATTAGATTTGCGGCCTGGATCAGCGTGATCGTACGCAGGCGGTCATTGGCTCGCAGAACGCCGGACGCATAGGACGAGATCGGCGCTCGCAGAGCGCCAAGCGTCAGGAGTTGGACAATCATGGCCAACGCACTCCAATCCTGACCAAGCATGACCGACACCGCCAATGGTGCAATCGCAATGAGGCCAAGGAACGCCGGCCAAGCCACCCACGTTGTGACCTTCGCAACCACCCTCAGCAGGTCCGCAAGGCGGTCAGGGTCATCCCGTCGCCGCGACGCTTCAGGAAACACAATCGACGCTGGCGAGTCGCACAAGAGCCCCTTGAACTGGTCAATCAGCCTTAGAGCGACGATATAGAGTCCCAGCGAGGTGGTGCCGAGCAGGATCGATATCATCAGCCGTGGCACCAGGCGTCGCGCCACGAAAACAATTGCGGCATTTTCGATCCGCCGCATAGAATAGCCAATTACCTCTCGGACGTGCTGGCCTGTAAATCGCAGCGTTTCAAGCCGGCCCGCGACCAGGAACACCAAAGTTAGGTGGAGGCCGCGGCGGATTAGTTCGAGCGCTATCAGGCTCCAGATGCCAGCCCCGGCGATGGCCAGTCCAATTCCGCACCCTAATGAAACAAAGCTTGAAAAAAGATCAATCCGGGCGAGTTGGTCGAAGCGCATAGCACGCACGAGTTTCTGGGTTGGTACGGCAGACAACGCGGTTAACAGCGGCAGAGTTGCGATTGCCACCGCGATCTCTTCAATTTCGGGGGTCTGCATCCAGCTCGCTAGTAGATGAGCCCCAGCGAACACCAGGACAACTGCGATGGCTCCGAGTCCGACCAACAGGGAAAACACTGCTGCCTCATGTTGCGGAGAAAGGTCTGGCTTCTGCACAATGATATCGGCTGTATCGCCACCGACAACCACTTCCGCCAGCCCGGACAAAACGAGCGCTAGCGCATAGACTCCATAGATATAAGGTCCCAACAAGCTGGAAAGTACTAATACGCTGACCAAACCGGCCAGCGCCTTTGAAAACTGTCCTGCGGAGGCCCAGAGGGATTGCTGGAACATGGGGCTACCCCGTGCTTTAAAGCGCCCGCCGCCGCCTGGCATCATTTGCGACTAGCCAGTCACTCCAGGCACGGGCCAGTGGCATCAGCAAATAAGTGATCAGGGTAAGACCGCGAAAGCTCTTGCCGATCACTGGAAGCTTTCGGGCCAGAGGTTTCACAATACCCTCCTTGAGCCGCCAGTCGAGCATGCCAGCACGCCGCTTGAAGTAGGGATCCTCATGTAAGTCCCATTTTGCTTGGAATGCGTTAAGGCTCGCCTTCTGCCAGCGTGGTGACCATCGCAGAGCAAAGAAAGACCAGTCGCGGACCGTGATCGGATAGGCCCGGCCGGGGAAGACATAGGTCACCACTGACGTCGGCTCGAACATAACCTTGCCGCCGCGCTGCCAGATGGTCATGCAGAAATCGATATGCTCCTTGGTTGCCAGTAGGTTCTCATCAAGGTCGCCATAGCGCTCGAAGGCTGACGCTCGGACCAGGGCACAGTGGAACTCGCAACACTGGGTCTCACCCCGGCTGAGCGCGACCTCGGCCGTCTTCTGGCCTTGCAGCAAATGGACATCTGTGATCCGTCGGGCTGCTGCATCGCCGTTGAAGAAGGAGTCCTTGTCCGCTGCAAACTCGCCGCCGGCCTGATGAATTTCCTGATGGAACGGCGCGCGTTGGCAAGTGAGTGGCGCAACAACATCAGCGCCGGTCTCATCGGCGCAGACTTCAAGCGCAGTCAACCAACCCTCTGAGACAATCACGTCATTGTCGAGAAATACGACATAATCCGTCTTTGCCGCCCGTTGCCCGATATTGCGCGCTTCGTTCGGCGACAGGTAATGGTCATATCGCAGGTACTGGTAGCCAGCTTCGACACAGATCGATTGTAGCTGCTTGGCCACCGGCTTAGGGCTGCCACCATCAACGTAAATCACGTCATATGCCCCACTGGTCAGCGAGCGCAGGGTCTGCAGTGACAATTCGGCAACTCCGAAGCGCTCGCGCGGGGTGATCACAATGGTTGATCTTGAAGGTTGTGCTGGTTGTCCTTTGCTGTCACTCATATGAACTCCTGAGAGGGGGATTAGCTGGAATGGGGGCAGACTGTTCCGCTGTCAACGCGGCATAGAAATGTTCCAATTGCGCTGTCACCGTGTCAATGCCGTAAAGCCGGATAACCTCGTCGCGAGCATGCGCGGCGATGTCGGGCCAATTCGGCCGCATGTCCAGTAGACGTTGGATAGCGTCAGTCAGATCGGCCGCATCGTCTTCCCGGGCGAGGGTGCCATTGACGTTGTCGACCACCAATTCTGGGATGCCACCATGTTTGGTCGCAACAATCATCACGCCAGTGGCCATGGCCTCCTTGATCGAGTTTACCGGTGCATCAGCGCCACCCTTGGCGGAGGTCAGGCTCGGTGCTAGCAGGATATCTGACCGTTCGAGAATCTCGGCAATCGCTTCATGCGCCAATGCACCGTGGAACGTAACCTCATCGCTGAGTCCGAGCGTTCGGGCCAATTGTTCGAGCTTCGCCCTATCGGCACCGTCCCCGACTATCTCGAACCGGACCGAATGGCCAGCCGCTTTGAGGGCGGCGAGAGCCGTTAGGGAATGGTGCGTACCCTTGCGCTCAATCAAGCGCCCAATAGAGATAAAGCGCAGACTGTCAGCGGCTTTTGTGCGCGGTGTCCGGAATGGAAAATCCTCGACCCGAATGCCGGAGCCAATCATTTCGATCCGCTGGCGCGGGCAGCCCAGTTCGATCGCTCGACGTCTGAAATAATCGCAATTTGCGATGAAGCCATCCGCATTGGTCCATAATTTATCATAGACGCTAGGACCACAATCATGGATGATTTCTGAGATGTCATAGCCACGGAAATTGACCACGACCTTGCCATTCAGTAGGCCCGCGGCGCGATGTTTGAGGACAAATTCCGCAAGTGGAGCAAACTGGCAGTGCAGGATATCATAGTCGCCATCGCGCGGCAAAATCCTAGCCTGTTGAAAAGCCGAGGTGTCTATCCAGGAGCGGCGGTAGATGTGCGGCTTGAACAGCGGTGTCCGAAACGGACCGTGGCGAAAGAGGCTAGTAATTACCGCTTTTGGCAGGCAGAAAACACCCGCCGCGGGATCGGTCGGCCAAGTAACGTCGCGACTGCGCTCGACCAACCCGGCTTGTTCTACAATGTTTGGAATTACTTTGCTGGGGGCTAAATTGCTAATGCCATACAGGTCGACTTCGTGGCCTCTATCTATCAGCGCCGCGGCAGACGAGGCGATGAAGACTTCCGACACCATCGGGAACGCATTGACGAAAAACGCAATTTTCATAGGCAGTACTCAACTCTCCCAAGCGCTGAACGCACTAGGGGACACACGCAATATTCGGGCCATGTCCAAGCGCTTAGACTGCATATGCCTCGAGATGTGTACAAGGGGTGTTGTTAAAGGAACGAGAGCAGAGCCCCGTTTCTTTGTTTAACTTTCGAAATTTCGAAGCGGGCATAACGATGCACCTAAAGCGCGAAGGAATTTTGCACGCGGAACAACATTCGTTTTGATCTCAGAGTTCGGATAAATTTTCTAAATGTGACTTTCCCCTGACAATTCCAGGGTGGCTGCTTCTGACCAAAAGGAGCCGTAAGCGCCAGAAATCCGCTTTGGTCTCCCATCGGCGGCATAGCGGACGTTAGAGTGCGTCTTTAAACGCCCTAAGAAAGACGCTCAGAAAGGGAAACGGGTTCAGTTTCGATCTTTTGAGCATTGGAAAAATCTACTTGCGCAATGTCGTTTTCTTGATACCCGTTTTAGTCGATGGCTAGTCTAAATCACCTCGTTTCAATTGTCGTCCTCGGAGTTTTGTTTGGGTGTTCTACAACCGCCCAAAACCCGGCGACCCTTGTAAACACCAATGCCCCTGAAGACTTCCTCGCTCACCCAGACGGGACCTTTCTTGTTCAGAACGCGCGGATTATCGACGGCTCGGGCAGCCCCGCAGTGCCTGATATGGATATCCGGATCGAAGAGGGCGTGATCGCAGCAATCGGGTTTTCGCTTCCCATAGAGGGCGTGGATACCGTCTTGGACGTGAAAGGCGCGACGGTCATGCCAGGCCTCGTTCATGTGCATGACCACATCATCTATCTGAGCAGTCCGTTCCGTGGATATGAATTCCTACTCGTCGATCCACACCCCTTCTCCATCCCAAAGCTCTATTTGTCCGCTGGTGTGACGACTGTGAGATCACCAGGTACGGATGCACCGGATTTGGATATTCAACTCGCGCGCATGATCGCGGATGGTGACGCGGTCGGTCCAAAGATTTACGTCACAGGAAATTTCATCAATGGTCCCGACGTTCCAATGATGCGTGGCGCAGTAACGGAAGACGACGGTCGGGCTTTTGTGAAATCGCAAGCGGCGCTCGGTGTTGGTGGCGTGAAAGTCTATTCTGACCTCGGCGCGGAAGCCCTCAAAGGTGTGATCGACGAAGCCGCTGATCAGGGGCTATGGGTAGCTGGTGATCTTGGCTATGGTGCCTCCTGCGCCGAAGCTGCGCGCTTGGGTATTGATACGATCGAACATGGGTTCAACTCCTGCCTACAGGATTTACCCGCACTCAATCAAACTGGCCGGCTGTTTAGAGTCGAAGATCATCTGCAGGCCATTGAAGACCTAATTGGTATTTTGGTGAAGGAAGAAACCGTGCTTGTGGCTACGCCCTCTGGCGGTGCGGAAGCAAACTTTTCTAATGAAGTGCGTAGCATGTTTGCCCCCTTTATGCGGGATGCGTTCGATGCTGTTCGTGTGGAAGATGGAGAGCGCTCGGAAAGCGGCAACCCATTGTACACTTTGTACATGCGAGACCAAATCGCGCAAATGCATCGAATGTTTGTGGAAGCTGGAGGTACCCTCCTCATCGGCGCCGACGCAATGTACATTCCCTTGGTCCCTGGATATGCTAATCATGACATAATGATTGATACGGCGAACTATTTCCCCGCCATGGACGTCATCCGAATGGCGACCAGTGACGCCGCAGAGTTTTTGGGTGTCGGCGATCAAATTGGACGGGTCGAAGTAGGTTACACTGCCGACATACTTGTTGTACCCGGCAATCCCGATGAAGATATGAAAGCGTTGCGGGAACTCAGTCTCGTTTTTCGCCAGGGCCGTGCTTATGACCCAGAAAAGCTGAAACAGGGCGCAGTGGGACGAATTGGGTTAGACTGACGAAATGCGTGAGCGTCCTAAATTCGCTCCATCTCAGACTCCTGCTCTTGGTCTCGGCATGACTCAAAGCTGACGAAAGCGCACGTGAGCCGAGAGCAGATGATCCAAATCAACTCGATCGCAGGACCTCTATTTGCGCCTTAAGCTTTGTCCAATAGTGCATTGCGTACCATCGCATCGACTTGAACAAGAGACGACGACCAAACTTGTGTCTTTCAAGAATAATTTTGATGAGATCGTTGGTATCGAATGGCTGCCACTCACCTGCTGGACCCCAAGCGTTGGATCGCATGACCGGGTATACCTCCAGCCAATAAATCTGCTCCAACTCCTCCAAAGTGTAATCGGTTTTAGCACAGATCCGCGCTGCGCCGTCTAAGTGGAATTCATCAATGTCGGTATCCAACCAAAGAACGTGCATCGCGTCCCAGACGATTTGTCTTCGTTCAAGATCTTTTTCGGGCGGCAGCATCAGTTTGACACTACTTAGACAGTGTTCACCTCACAACTTACTGACCCAAAGCGGATTCACGACGCAATCACGGTAGATGATTATAGTTGCGTTACTGAATGCCGGACAGTCGGCATCCCAAAGGGAGGAC
>JBCCIW010000115.1:0-9482 GCA_039028055.1 Pseudomonadota bacterium
CAACTATCGCGATGGTGCCTTTCACGTAAAGAAGACCGGTGCCAGCATCCCGTTCACGCTAAAACTCCTTCATGATGTTTTCGCCTTCTTCGCATTCTATTTCTTCACGCAGACTTGGCGGATAGGCCGGTGGCTGAGTGGTCACAGAAGACCGACGATCGCTTTCGTGCCCGATAAACCGCGTCCGTGGTACTTTATCTGGCCAGTACTTCATGTGGCAGGCGCAAAAATCATAACTGAGACAGACAAAGCCGATATCGTTTTCCAGTTCGATGATTCGACCTTGGCAGATCACCCAATCCCCACGACGAAGCCCGGCGCAACGGTGGTGAATTTCAATTGTCGGGATATTTCGAAAACCCTGATTGCAAAGGCGTTCACAGAAGCATCAGGATACGACCTCGCAGTTGATCCAACAGTGTATAAAGGCCCAATGGTCGAAAAAGCCGAAGATAATGGTGCTCACGACGGAAGGATTATTGTTGGCCCGGTTGAGCGCGTTTATGGCAAAACCTATCAGAAACTCGTTGATAATGAGATCCCAGGCGGACTCGTCGAAGACCTTCGCACATGTATTGTTGGTGGAGAGCCAACAATTGTATTCCGCAAGAGGCGGTTTCTCGAACGTCGGTTTCTGAACGAGAACGAGGAGGTTATCCTCGACCAGCCACGGCTCGTTTATTCTCCGGAAGAAATCGAAATCATCAGAGATTTTGCGTCGCGCATTGGACTGGACTGGGGCGGCGTGGATGTTCTCCGAGACCGTCACACCGGCAAAATCCATATTGTTGACGCGAACAAGACAGATATGGGCCCACCCGTTGCCCTTCCAATCGGCGGTAAACTCCGGGCGACGCGAAGAATGGCCAAAGCTTTTGCCCGGGCTTTTCAACCGCGCCGGTGATGAATAACACTACTAGAACCCAGACATTAGACCTCCTCCTGAAACTTCAACTCCACGGCAACATCCATGGCTTCCCCAATTCCTTTTGTCCGCGATTTTGATTTCGAATACGGACGATGTGATCAGATAAACCCGGTCATTCGCCGCGTCGTCGCCAATAATCCCGGATCTTTCACCTTTACTGGCACGAACGTTTACATTGTCGGCCGAGGGGAGGTCGCTGTCCTTGATCCCGGTCCCATTATCGAGGAACACTTTGAAGCCCTGAAAGTCGCCCTTGAAGGTGAGACCGTCACCCATGTACTCGTCAGCCACGGGCATTCAGATCACTCCCCACTGGCAAAGCCGCTCGCAGCCTGGGCTGGATGTGAAACCCATGCCTATGGCTGCGCTGTCCCGACAGCAAAGGGCGAACTCGGGTCCGAAGATGATCCGGGTTTCCAACCAGACCATACGCTTTGCGACGGTGATATCATTTCGGGTCCAGGCTGGACGCTCGAAGCGATACACACACCAGGGCACACAAAGAACCATCTGTGCTTCGCTCTGAAAGAGCAGAATCTCCTATTCTGCGGTGACCACATCATGGGCTGGTCAACCACGATCGTTGCACCACCGGACGGCGACATGGGAGATTACATGCGCAGCCTGAAAAAGGTCCAGGATCGCAACTTCGATGTACTGTGGCCGTCGCATGGACCAGCAATCACAGACGACGTTTCCGGCTTCATTGAAGCTTATATGGACCATCGGCGTGGCCGGGAGGCGGCGGTGTTGGATCATTTGCAACGCGGCTACACGTCCATTCCAGAAATGGTCTCTGAAATGTACGCCGACGTCGACAAGAAACTCCACCCGGCCGCGGCGCTATCAGTGCTCGGACATATCCGCGAACTCGTCAAACAGGGCATTGTGCACTCCTCGGACGCAGAGCCCCTCGTGAACAGCAAGTATCGCATGCTTCCGCAGGCGGCGGAGTAACAGCCAGCTCGATAGATTCTAGCAGCACTGTCAGCAGCGGGAATAAAACCGCTCTAGTATCGCTGTCCGTCAAGGTCATAGAGAAAGTCCGAGATCCGGCGCGCATTTGCACCGAGGTCTGACTGACCCACACGACTTGTGGACCGAACATCGACGCGTGATCCCTCTCCTTCAGGTCGAATACGAATGGCCACATCATCCTTGAAGCCGAACCATGATGATGTTTCGGTTGCCTCAAGCACGCCGGCATCCTCATCCTTGTAGACAATTGTCCAGCCGCGCTTGCGCGCAAGGGTTTCTGCGGCGGCATAAACTTCGGCAGTTCCTGCAGACAGAACAAGCGGCCTTATCGGGCGATAGGGCGTCGGTGGATCCGCATCCTCACAGGCATCCGGATCATCGCTCTCGCACTCTGCTTCTTCCTGAATATCTGCAATCAATCGTCCCTTGAACGGACTATCGTCTTCGGTCGAAAAAATTGCCTCTTCGCCGTATCGAACCGGATTTGAGTCGCCCCCGCGCGCGGTCATAAGCGCGTTACTGAAAACGACCGGGTCCGACCAATCCGTCTGAATATCGTGAATCGGCGGCACCGCCTGGGCACCCGCTCCGAGACCAGCGAGGCGGCCAAGTAGCAGTCCTGAGATAAGCAACGCCGCAATCGATAGCATGACCGGGCGTTTGCGGGGGGCACGGATCAAACCGACAATCAGGGCGATCACACCAACGGCCAGACTGCCAAACACAACGATGCGCCCAAGGCCCACCATCATCGTGATAAGGCCGAATTGCCAGCTCCAGAAACCGAATTTGGTTCCGAGCGCGGCTGCCATAAACCACAAGACCGCAAATATCGAAAAGAGAAGCGCCCCGAGCGCCACTCTCCCGCGCCATCCACCCGATTGGTCCTCTACGGCTGCTGACATGCTGTGCTCCCTCGATTCGTCGAACTCATTAGAACGAGTTCTCCCCTATCCGCTCCGACCATGCAATGGACCAGAACACAGGGCCCACGAAGCAGGATCAGATACACGCGCAGCTCTGAGCGCGCCTCATGTGAGCGAAGCGATACGGAGGCAAAGATAAAACAGCCTTGAGCGCGACCCATCGCGCAGGCGAAGCCGAAGCGGGGGTCAGATAAAAAGAGGATACCCTAGGAACTATCCCACAGGTCGAGTTGTGATCTCAGCCGTTCGGTAAGCCCGACATGGAGAAGGCTGAGCTCGGGTCGGAAGCCATTCGGGAATGATGAGGCCACGAGAAAGGGCTTCGGTTCTCCGGCCTTGTGGATCCGGTGGAGGGATCGGGCGAGGCGTCTGGCGTGGACCTCGGGCGCATCGATCACCTTCTGCAGGGCGACGATGCGGTGGCTGAAGCGACGCGCCATGATGTGGACAGGCGTCGTGCGCCGGGGAAGCTGAGAAAAGTCCATCCCCCCGCTGAAATTCATCACTGGCGGCAGGAGGGAGAGGCTCGGGCAGCGGCCCCGTGGAAACTCAATAACCTCAATATCATCAGGGGTCCGGGCCGCGTCTTCGCATGTCTCATCGGCTGTCGCTGCACTCGGTCTGGGCCGCGGCCTTACCGGCGCGAGATCAAGCTCCAGCGCGAGGACCATGATCAGCTTGCGGACGAGGCCTTCGAGGACTTTCAGCTTCGTACCCGCCCGGCGGAGCTTCCACTTCACGGGCCGCCGGAGCGACAGATGAATGCCCGTCCAGCCGATCAGGCTGAACACGACGAGGCCGATCTGCTCAATCGCCATAGGAAGAAGGGGATCATCCGTCCGCATGGGGAGAGTATGGGCTTGAGGCGAACCCGGTCGGATAGATTTTATGTCTAAAGCACCTTCGATATTGCCAGGCCAGCCAGCAAGAGGCCGCCGATATAGGTGACGATCGCGCCAACGGCCTTCAGCACATGTGGTTTTTCGAGCGTGGCACAGATCAGAAAGCCAATGGCATGGAGCAGACGCGAGACTGTCACGGCAATGATCGTCCAGGTGACAAGGTCACCGAGGTCCCGTCCCTGATAAGCGAAGCCAACGACGAGGAAGAGCGCAACCAGGAGCGCGGCATATTCAGCCGCATTGCCATGGGCCCGCTGCGCTTTCGCCATCGCCGATGTTGGGTCCAGCGGTACACCGTAGGCGATCGTGCTGCTCGCGCCGCGCTGTATGCTGGTCCAGAACGCCAGCAATAGTGTGAGTATAATCAGGCTCGCCGAGCAGATGAGGATAAGTGAATGCATTTGTGTTTCGCCTCCCACAGGTGTTTTAGGTCACCCTAGCAACGGGCAACATTGGTGCAACGGAAAGAGCCAGTTGATTTCCTGCCTCGCGAAGCCTGGTTGGGTGTCTTTCTAACGACCGCTTTCGGCGACGTTGGGGACCTTAGCTTGGGCAATGTACGTCACTTGCCCTCAACATTATATCAGCTGACGGCGTAACAGAGGCGTCGGAATTTTCAGAGTCAGGCAAATACTGGTATAGGTTGAGGCGGTCACGCGCATACTAAAGACGCGTATTAGAAATGGGGGAAGCATGTATAAAATAATATTGTTGGTAATGGGCTTGGTCTTAGCAGGCTGTGCTCATTGGTATGAAAAGCCAAATCATCACACAGATTTTATGGTGCCTTGCGGAGAGCTGTCGGAATGCGAACTTGCGGGGAGTTGTCCTGTTGAGGAAGCATCACCGCAGGCATGTACTCGAAAAGCCGCCACTGCTTACTTCTGGAGGAATTTGGTCAACCTTATGCTCGCTGCTGAGGTTGATTCTTTTACATGTGAGCAGTTTAATGACGCCGTCGATGCCCTGAGTGAATCTTCGGACGCTTGTAGGGCCGCTTGCGGTGGACCACGTGATTGTCCATCCAAAGCAAGACCACGCACTTGTAGCCAATCATAATGACTTAAATGGAACGGGCGCACCGCCGCGTCTCGTTTGGCAGATATCGTTGTAACTTGCCTTTGAGTGTCGGCAGCCCCTGACCCAAAGCAGACATCATATCACGCCCCCCAGCCCACGCACCGCTTTGTCCTTCCGTGCCTCGGATGCTAACCAAAGACAATGCTGTATGAAGTCGCGAAATTTCTGCATGTGACGGGGGTTGCCATGCTGATGGGCAACATCACGGTGACCGCGATCTGGAAGTTCTTTGCCGACCGGGATGGGCGACCTGAGGTACTTGGGTTCGCCCAGAAGCTGGTCACCTACACGGACTGGTCGATGACCGTATGGGGCGTGGTCCTGATCATGGGTGGCGGATATTTCATGGCCGTTGCCGGCGGCTTCGAACTTGGCGAGGGCTGGCTTCTATGGAGCCAGATCATGTTCGTTACTGCGGGCCTGATCTGGCTATTCTTGATCGTCCCTATTCAGATCAAACAGGCAAGACTGGCCAAGGCATTCTCAGGCGAAGACGTAGGGGAAGAATATCACGCGCTATCGCGGCGCTGGTTGTTCTGGGGTCTAATCAGCACAGTGCCGCTGGTGATCGCAACATGGCTTATGGTGGCGAAGCCGTTTTGAAGAAGACGAGCTACCGTGTCTTTCGAAGCGTCGCCCAATACTCAATCCGCTCCCGGATCGCTTTTTCACGCCCCTCTCCTTTTGGCGCGTAAAATTGCTCACGGTCCATGCCATCAGGAAAATAGTTCTGTCCCGAGAAGCCATCCTCCGCATCGTGATCATATTTGTAGCCGGATCCGTAGCCGTGCTCTTTCATAAGGTCGGTCGGCGCAGTGAGGATGTGTTTTGGGGGCGTCAGGGTGCCAGTGTCGCGGGCAGCCTTGCGCGCTGCTTTGTATGCGACATAGGCCGCGTTTGATTTCGGTGCCGTGGCGAGATGAATCACCGCCTGGGCGAGAGCAAGCTCCCCCTCCGGACTACCAAGCCGCTCATAGGTGCGTGCTGCCTCATTGGTGATCATCAGCGCGGTGGGATCGGCGAGACCGACGTCCTCCGACGCCATCCGCACCAACCGCCGCGCGAGGAACCGCGGATCCTCGCCGCCCTCAAGCATCCGCGCAAACCAGTAAAGCGCTGCATCGGGATCAGATCCGCGAACGGACTTATGAAGAGCGGAGATCAAATTGTAATGGCCGTCCCGATCCTTGTCGTAGCCGGGGGCGCGGCGCTGAAGCTTCGTGGAAAGCTCATCACGGGTCAGCCGTTCGCCATCTTGCGCGAGGGCAAACACCTGCTCGGTGAGATTGAGCAAAAACCGTCCATCACCATCGGCCATCGCTATCAGCGCGCCCCTTGCCTCACCGTCCAGCGGGGCCGGACGATCGATGATGGCTTCAGCACGAGCGAGGAGCTGTTCGAGAGCCTCATCGTCGAGGCGATGAAGCACCAGAACCTGACACCGAGAGAGGAGCGCACCATTGATCTCGAAGCTGGGATTTTCGGTGGTCGCGCCAACGAGAGTGACAATGCCTCGTTCTACGAAGGGCAGGAAACCATCCTGTTGCGCGCGGTTGAAGCGGTGGATCTCGTCGACGAACAGGAGCGTACCCTGACCAGTCTGTCGGCGAGTCTCGGCACGATCAAATGCAGCGCGGAGATCCTTGACGCCGGAGAAGACCGCCGAGAGTGCTTCATATTCAAGGTCGGTTTCTTCGGCCAGAAGTTGGGCAATGGTCGTTTTGCCAACACCCGGAGGACCCCACAGGATAATCGATGGAAACTGCGGAGCGCTGAGCAGCTGGCGCAGAGAGCCGCTGTCCCCGACAAGGTGATCCTGCCCAACCACATCGCCGAGCGTTGCCGGCCGCAACCGGTCAGCAAGAGGTTGCGGAGCAGAATCTGCAAGTCCGGTGGCAGCGAAGAGGTCCGTCAAAGAACAGGCTCGCAGGATGGTAATTCGTGCTCTTCGGGTCGTTCGAATGGCGTCCCGAAGGAACAAGGGCCTTCAGCGATAAAATCGCCCTCGGCGGTACGCCTGACTTTATAAAGCCGATCATTCTCTCGGGAGGCAAGGGGTCCGCCCTCATATGTGGTGCCCAGGGCTTCAATGATCGCGCCGACGGTATTGCTGTGCCCGATGACCAGATACCGCCCCGAAACCTCGCTGAGCTTTGATGCGAGGACAGCCGGCGCTTCGTAGATCTGCATCGCCTGATAAGTCTCACCGCTGGACACAGGCCGCTCACCCTCGGCGGTCTGATCGGACGCAGTCAGAAGTCCCGTCTGTAGTGTCCGCCGACAATTGGTGGAGAAGACCCCATCGAGACGCGCTTCGGAAAAGAGACTTCGAAGTGCAAGGGCCCGGTCGAATCCAGCGTCCGTCAGAGATGGTCCTGGCTCGCAGTTATTGTCGATCGCAGCGTCGCCGGTTCGAACTTTCTCAGCATGGCGGACGATGTAGATTTCGAGTTGTCCGTTATCTGGCTGGGCCACGACCGGGCTGGCTAGAGTGACGGCCACAATGACAGGAAAGATTGCGCGTAAAAGCCCCATGAATTCGCCTCCAAACGACATGCGGAAGCTATCACCTAGTTGGCAGGAACCAAATAGGACTTTGGCAAGCGCGACGACCCTACAGGCGAACCGTGCTCGTCACCCGCTGACCATTGCGCTCAATCGTCACCTGCCAGGACCGCTCACCGGACTCCAGTGCCCGGTCAAGCTCGCGAAATGATGTCGTTTGACGACCGTTTACAGCGACAATGATGTCGCCAGGACGGACACCTATACGCCACGCATAACTGCGCCGTAGCATGCGGTTCACGAGGAGGCCTTTTGCAAAAGGATCACTGCCCATGGATTCCGCAAGCGCCGGCGATAGTTCTGCCACCTCGGCACCGGAAAACGGATGACGTCCATCCAGCAAACGAAGCTCTGCGTCGCTTGCGCCGGGAGGCGGCACAAGTGGAACCTCAGCAGTGAACGAAGCACCATCGCGTAACACATCAAGCTCTACAGTCTCGCCGGGAGACATCGTGGCGGTGAAGAAATTCAGACCGCGCTCGTCGTAAACCTCGCGTCCGTCGATGGCTGTGATCAGATCACCGCGGCGAAGGTCAGCCTGCTCTGCAGGGCCATCCTCGTAAACCTCGGTGACGATAACACCAACCGGACGCTCAAGACCCTGAGCCTGGGCAATATCAAAACTCACTGCTTGCCCCTTCAAACCAAGCCAGGGTCTGGTAATCCCGCCTTCGTTTACAGCCGCGTCCACGACGCGCTGCACCATCTCAGAGGGAATGGCGAAGCCAATACCATTTGAACCGCCGGACCGAGAGAAGATCGCTGTATTGACCCCGACGAGCCGCCCCTGATTGTCAATCAACGCACCGCCCGAATTGCCGGGATTGATCGCTGCGTCCGTCTGGATGAAGAAGGCATAGTCCGAGATGCCAACATCCGTCCTGGCGGTGGCAGACACAATACCGCTCGTGACAGTCTGACCGACGCCGAATGGATTCCCGATGGCAAGCACGATGTCTCCAACTTCGAGATTTTTCGTGTCCGCGAATGGAAGCGTCGGCAGCTCTCCGGCGGAGTCGTCAAGCTTGAGTACGGCTAAGTCCGTGCGTTCGTCAGCAAGTATCAACTCCGCGGGATATTCGCGGCGGTCTGAAAGAACGATACGGAACTCCTCAGCCCCTTCCACAACATGATTGTTTGTGACGATTACCCCGTTCTGACCAACGATCACGCCGGAACCGAGTGAATTCTGCACGCGCTCCTGTTGTTGCGGTGCTCCAAAGAAGCGCCGAAACCGGGGGTCATTCGCAAAGGGGGAAACGGCCTGGCGCACAGTTCGACTTGTGTAGACGTTTACGACAGCCGGAGACGCTTGCCGAACGAGTGGTGCAAAACTGAGATTCAATTGACTCTGATCGGTCGGGACAACCTCCGTAGCGGCGACTTGCAGTAATTCCGCCTCAGACGCGCCCTGCAACTGTGCCGTCGCACGTTGATCCATCAACGGGACAAGAAGCACGAGCAGCAGAAACAGAACAAGCGCGATGGTTCCAGCAAGGAACTTGGATACGTGTCGGGTCATAGGAACAGATGTAGTCATACTCTATGGCTCCTTTGCGGCGACCCAATCACCTAATCTAAACCTGCAGGTGACATTTGGGTCACAATTTCAGCAGTTTACGGCCAGAATCAAAAGCCCCGCGCAAATAAGCGCAGGGCTCGTGAATTCAAGGTGAATGACCTTAGAGGACAGACCTAAAGCTCTTCGGCCGCAGCCTCTTCTGCTTCGACTCTGGCGCGATCGATTGCGCCCCGTGCTTCGGGATCGCGATCAACGAGCTCGATCACAGCCATTGGTGCATTATCACCATAACGATAGCCGGCTTTCAGAACACGCGTGTAGCCGCCGTTACGATCTGCGTAGCGATCACCCATAACTTCGAACAGCTTCTTCACCGCATCCTTGTCGCGGATCTGAGACACCGCGCGGCGACGAGAGGCGAGATCGCCTTTCTTCGCCAGGGTAACGAGCTTATCCATGATTGGCTTAAGCTCTTTGGCTTTTGGAAGCGTGGTGACGATCTGCTCGTGCGTGATGAGCGAGGACGCCATATTCGCGAACATCGCCTTGCGATGAGACGCTGTCCGGTTCAATTTGCGGTG
>JBCCIW010000116.1:0-9244 GCA_039028055.1 Pseudomonadota bacterium
GCCGCCGGGCGATGCAGGGACGGTTGTCGAGGTTCGGGTGTTCAATCGCCATGGCATCGACAAGGACCAGCGGGCGCTTCAAATCGAGCGTGAGCAAATCGAACAGCTTCAAGAGGACAAGGAAGACGAGCAGTCTATCCTTGAACGTAACACGTATACGCGCCTGAAGGAGCTTTTGATTGGCAAGGAGGCTGTTTCTGGTCCCGGGAACATTTCTGCGGGCAAGATCAAACTGGCCGATCTCGATGACGTTCCACCGAACCAGCTCTGGCAGGTGGCGTTGAAAAACGAGAAAGTGCAAGGCGAGCTTGACGCGTTGCGTGCCCAGTTCGACGCGGCAATTGCTGACCTTGAAGCCCGTTTCAACGACAAAGTGGAGAAGGTTCAGCGTGGCGACGATCTGCCACCTGGCGTGATGAAAGTCGTAAAGGTCTTCCTCGCTGTGAAGCGCAAGCTGCAGCCCGGTGACAAAATGGCCGGTCGTCACGGTAACAAGGGTGTGATCTCGAAGATCAATCCAGTCGAAGACATGCCATTCCTTGAGGACGGTACGGCTGTGGACATCGTGCTAAACCCGCTCGGTGTACCTTCACGGATGAATGTCGGACAGATCCTTGAGACCCATATGGGCTGGGCTTGTTCGGGCCTCGGTCGCATGATCGATAATGCCCTTGAAGAGTGGAACCAGAACAATGACGCTGGGAAACTCCGCAAAGCCCTCGAGAATGTCTACGGAAAGAACGAGGTCGACCTTCCCGAGTCTGACGAGGAGGTTCTCGAACTCGCTGGAAACCTGAATAATGGCGTGCCTATTGCGACGCCAGTATTCGATGGTGCGCGCGAAGCCGACATCGTAACGCTATTGGAGCGGGCAGGGCTCGATAGTTCCGGGCAAGTAACACTGTACGACGGTCGGACAGGCGAAGCCTTTAATCGTCCGGTTACCGTTGGGTACAAATACCTCCTCAAGCTTCACCACCTCGTTGATGAGAAGATCCACGCCCGCTCAACGGGGCCTTACTCACTCGTTACGCAGCAGCCGCTCGGCGGCAAGGCCCAGTTTGGTGGCCAGCGTTTCGGAGAAATGGAAGTCTGGGCCCTGGAGGCATACGGTGCTGCCTATACGCTGCAGGAAATGCTCACCGTTAAGTCTGACGATACTGCGGGCCGGGCCAAGGTCTATGAAGCGATTGTCCGTGGCGATGATACCTTCGAGGCCGGTGTGCCGGAGAGCTTCAACGTGCTTGTCAAAGAAATGCGGTCACTCGGCCTCAACGTCGAGCTGATCGAAGAAGAAAAACCGGAGGAGGCGGGGGCCTGATACGGCCAATCCAACCTTACTCCTCCTGTTTAACCCCAGGGTGGCCATTGAACCCCAGCCGCCCAACGACCAAGAAAGTGGAACATCATGCGCCAGGATGTCACCAACATTTTCAATCCTAACGCCCCAGCCCCGAGCTTTGAGGCGATCAAGATCTCGATTGCGAGTCCGGACAAGATCCGGTCGTGGTCATCGGGTGAGATCAAGAAACCTGAGACGATCAACTATCGGACCTTCAAACCGGAGCGAGATGGGCTCTTCTGTGCTCGGATCTTTGGTCCCGTAAAGGACTATGAATGCCTCTGCGGGAAGTATAAGCGCATCAAATATCGCGGCATCACCTGTGAAAAGTGCGGTGTTGAGGTTACACTTGCCCGCGTTCGTCGTGAGCGTATGGGCCACATAGAGCTTGCGGCACCTGTCGCGCACATCTGGTTTCTGAAATCACTTCCCTCCCGGATTTCAGCTCTTCTCGATATGGCGCTTAAAGATGTCGAGCGGGTACTGTACTTCGAAAGCTATGTGGTTATCGAGCCTGGCCTGACCGAACTCGAGCCGAAGCAACTCCTCACTGAAGAGGAGTATATGGAAGCGCAGGATATGCATGGCGAAGACGCGTTCAGCGCCATGATTGGGGCCGAAGCGATCCGCGAGATGCTGCGTGCAATCGACCTTGAGACCGATGCGGAAATTCTGCGGACTGAGGTTAAAGAAGCTACCTCTGAGCTGAAGCTCAAGAAGGCTGCCAAACGCCTGAAAGTAGTGGAGGCGTTCCTCGCATCCGGTGCCAAACCCGAGTGGATGATCATGACGATTGTTCCGGTGATTCCGCCGGATCTGCGTCCGTTGGTGCCGCTGGACGGCGGCCGCTTTGCGACCTCTGACCTTAACGATCTGTATCGCCGGGTGATCAACCGAAACAATCGTCTGAAACGCCTGATGGAGCTTCGAGCGCCGGATATCATTATCCGGAACGAGAAGCGTATGCTTCAAGAGTCGGTCGACGCTCTGTTCGACAACGGCCGTCGCGGACGCGTTATCACGGGAACAAACAAGCGACCGCTCAAGTCACTCTCTGATATGCTGAAGGGTAAGCAGGGTCGCTTCCGCCAGAACCTACTTGGCAAGCGCGTTGATTATTCCGGTCGTTCAGTCATCGTGGTCGGCCCGAATATGCGCCTGCACGAGTGCGGCCTGCCGAAGAAGATGGCGCTCGAACTTTTCAAGCCGTTCATCTATGCGCGCCTCGATGCGAAAGGGCTCGCTGGTACGGTCAAAGCCGCCAAGAAACTCGTGGAGAAAGAGCGTCCCGAAGTCTGGGATATTCTCGAAGAGGTGATCCGCGAACACCCGGTCATGCTGAACCGTGCGCCAACGCTGCACCGCCTGGGCATTCAGGCGTTCGAGCCTAAACTCATTGAAGGCAAGGCAATTCAGTTGCACCCACTCGTCTGTGCAGCCTTCAATGCTGACTTCGACGGTGACCAGATGGCGGTCCACGTACCGCTCTCGCTGGAAGCGCAGCTCGAAGCGCGCGTCCTGATGATGTCAACGAACAATATTCTGTCCCCGGCGAACGGTCGTCCGATCATCGTGCCGTCGCAGGACATTGTTCTTGGGCTCTACTATCTGTCGCTCGATAAAGATGGAGAACCGGGCGAGGGGATGATGATCTCCGATGCTGCCGAGCTTGAGCATGCTCTGAACGCGGGATCGCTTTCTCTTCATGCGAAAATCAAGGCGAAGTACGAAACTGTGGACGCCGACAATAACCCTATTGTCCAGATCATCGATACGACGCCAGGCCGCTTGATGATCGCCGATCTCTTGCCGCGTGATGCGACACTATCTGCTGACATCGCGAACCAATTGATGACCAAGAAGGCTGTCGGGTCGTTGATCGATGAGGTGTATCGGAACTGTGGTCAGAAGGCGACGGTGATCTTCTGCGATCGCCTCATGGCTCTCGGCTTCGGCGAAGCCTGCAAGGCCGGTATCTCATTCGGCAAGGATGACATGGTGATCCCGGCTGCCAAGTATAAGCTTGTCGAGGACACTCGTGAGCAGGTCTCAGAGTATGAACGTCAGTATGCTGATGGTCTCATCACTAGAGGCGAGAAGTACAACAAGGTTGTAGATGCCTGGTCCACGTGTACGGACAAAGTGGCTGACGCCATGATGGATGCCGCTGGAGAGGCGCGTCTTGTTGAAGAAACTGGGCTGCAGGAAGAAACGAACTCTGTCTTCATGATGGCGCATTCCGGTGCGCGTGGTTCCAAGAACCAGATGAAGCAGCTCGCGGGCATGCGGGGTCTGATGGCAAAACCGTCGGGTGAGATCATCGAGACGCCGATTGTTTCGAACTTCAAGGAAGGTCTGACCGTCCTTGAATACTTCAACTCGACCCACGGCGCTCGGAAAGGTCTTGCGGATACCGCGCTCAAGACGGCGAACTCGGGATACCTGACACGTCGTTTGGTTGATGTTGCTCAAGACTGCATCGTGAACGAGGAAGACTGTGGTACCGATAAGGGTATTACGCTTACTCCGGTTATGGACGGTGCAGACGTGATTGTTTCTCTTGGTGAACGCGTTCTTGGCCGGGTGACAGCTGAAGATGCCAACCGCCCTGGCACGGACGAAGTGGTCATACCGTCCAATACATATATTGACGAAGCAGTTGTTGCTCAAATTGAAGCCGCCGGAATCGATAGGCTGAAAGTGCGTTCACCTCTCATCTGCGAGACAACAAATGGCATCTGCGTTCAGTGCTACGGCCGTGATCTCGCTCGAGGCACCATGGTCAACATGGGTGAAGCAGTTGGCGTAATTGCTGCGCAGTCCATCGGTGAACCGGGCACTCAGCTGACAATGCGGACATTCCACATCGGCGGTACGGCGCAGGTCGCTGACCAGTCGCAAGTCGAATGTAATTTTGAAGGTAAGCTGAAATTCACTGATCCGGCGATCGTGAACCGAAAAGACAAGGTGATTGTTGTCATTGGCCGTCACATGGAAGTGTCAGTTGTTGATGCTGACGGTCGTGTGCGTCAGTCATTCAAGCCTACTTACGGGACACGTCTATACTTCAAGGATGGGGCCAAAGTGAAGCCAGGTGACAAGCTTGCTGACTGGGATCCATTTGTTCAGCCGATCGTCAGCGAGGTGGCTGGCGAAGTGAAGCTCATCGATGTGATTGATGGTGTCACAAGCCGCGAGGAGACGGACGAAACAACCGGTCTCTCGTCGCGAGTTCTGGTAGATTGGCGCTCTGCGTCGAAAGGCGCGGATGTGAAGCCGGCTATCCAGGTCATCGACAAGAAGGGCGAGCCCGTGAAACTGCCTAATGGTGGCGAAGCGGTTTATCTTCTATCTGTCGGCGCGATCCTCTCGGTGAATGATGGTGACTCGATTGGTCCAGGTGACTCTCTCGCGAGGATCACAATGGGCGGCGCGAAAACACGTGATATCACCGGTGGTCTTCCAAGGGTTGCCGAATTGTTCGAGGCACGGCGTCCGAAGGATCACGCGATCATCGCAGAGATCGACGGCAAGGTTGTCTACGGTCGTGACTACAAGAACAAACGTCGGGTCTCGATTGTGTCGGAGGTAGAGGGCCAGGATCCCGTTGATTACCTCGTACCCAAGACGAAACACCTCGCCGTACAGGATGGTGACTTCATCAAGAAGGGCGAATATCTAATGGACGGTAATCCCGCTCCACAGGATATTCTTGCTATTCTCGGAGTTGAGGCGCTGGCAGATTATCTCGTTGAAGAGATCCAGAAAGTGTATCGTTTGCAGGGCGTTCCGATCAACGACAAGCATATCGAGGTGATTGTTCGCCAGATGCTCCAGAAGATCGAAATCAATAATGCAGGAGACACAACACTGCTCCAAGGTGAACAGGTTGATATTCTCGAATTCGATGCGGCGAATGCGGCAGCACGCAAACGGAAGAAGCAGGAAGCAACGGGTACGCCGGTTCTTCTGGGTATCACCAAGGCAAGCCTGCAGACTCGCTCATTCATCTCAGCAGCATCATTCCAGGAGACAACACGCGTTCTGACAGAGGCATCTCTTCAGGGTAAAGTGGATACTCTTGAAGGCCTGAAAGAGAATGTCATTGTCGGTCGTCTAATTCCGGCGGGTACAGGCGGTTCGATGCGCCGTTACCGGAAGATTGCCGGTGATCGCGATACGCGTCTCCGGAATGCTCGTGCTAAGGCTGCGGCTGCCGCTGAGGCAGAGGCCGCCGCTGCTCTCCCGGCTCCTGAACCAGACGCCGCCGAGTAGATAATTTTAGGCGATTTAGGAGTCCCCGAAACTTGCGCTCTCGGGGACTCTTATCTTTTTGGAATCCATGTCGAGAATTCATTCAACCGAGTGGGCGTGGAGACTTGATCGCATTCGACCGACTTACTGATTGGTGGCTCTTGACGAATAGGGGGCAGGGGACTACTACCCGCCCAAACTCAGCTTCGGCTGAAACCGTTATAATCGATATTGATTTCCCGCCGAGAGGCCTTCATGGCCGTCTTGGCCCTATGAGTTGAATACAAGGCCAAATGGCCACATGATG
The DNA here is from genome assembly GCA_039028055.1 of Pseudomonadota bacterium. GTDB lineage: Bacteria > Pseudomonadota > Alphaproteobacteria > Caulobacterales > Hyphomonadaceae > CALLCD01. Next base: position 5,904 of record JBCCIW010000116.1, read on the forward strand.
AGAAAGGCCGGCAATGCCGACGATCAACCAGCTTATCCGCAAGCCTCGGCAGTCAAAGCCGTCGCGCAACAAGGTGCCAGCGCTAAAGGCCTGTCCGCAGCGCCGGGGCGTTTGTACCCGTGTGTATACAACGACACCCAAAAAACCGAACTCGGCGCTTCGAAAAGTTGCGAAGGTTCGCCTGACATCTGGTTATGAAGTGGTGAGCTACATTCCGGGTGAGGGGCACAACCTTCAGGAGCACTCGGTTGTGCTGATCCGTGGTGGCCGGGTGAAAGACCTTCCCGGCGTTCGCTACCATATTCTTCGCGGCGTTCTAGATACCCAGGGCGTAAAAGACCGCAAGCAACGTCGTTCGCATTACGGCGTGAAAAAACCGAAATAGAGAGAAGAAAATGTCCCGTCGCCACCGCGCTGAGAAACGTCAGGTTTTGCCAGATCCGAAATTCAAGGATGTGGTTCTTTCCAAGTTCATGAACCAGATTATGGTTGACGGCAAAAAGTCAGTCGCCGAGCGCATTGTGTATGGTGCTCTTGATCTCGTTGAAGAGCGCGCAAAACGCGACCCTGTCGATGTGTTTAAAGATGCTCTGGAAGCTATCTCCCCAGCTGTGGAGGTTCGTTCCCGCCGCGTCGGTGGTGCAACCTACCAGGTGCCTGTCGAAGTGCGCCCTGAACGCCGTCAGGCCCTCGCGATCCGCTGGCTTGCATCTGCTGCTCGCGGGCGCAATGAAAACACCATGCGTGAGCGCTTAGCCGGTGAGCTGATGGATGCCAGCCAGGGTCGCGGCACTGCCGTGAAAAAGCGTGAAGATACGCATCGGATGGCAGAAGCGAATCGTGCTTTCTCCCATTATCGCTGGTAGCTCATACCCCCTCTAATTTCTTTCAACGAAGGTAAGTCAAATGGCCCGCGAATACCCGCTGGAGCGCTATCGTAATTTTGGCATCATGGCGCATATCGATGCCGGTAAGACCACGACATCCGAGCGTATTTTGTACTACACTGGGAAGTCTCACAAAATCGGTGAGGTGCATGATGGTGCGGCAACCATGGACCACATGGAGCAGGAGCAGGAGCGTGGCATCACCATCACCTCTGCAGCGACGACGACGTTCTGGGAACGCACTGACGATGGGCAGACCGCCCAGACTGAAAAACACCGTCTCAACATCATTGATACACCCGGACACGTCGACTTCACGATTGAGGTTGAGCGCTCGTTAGCCGTACTGGACGGAGCTGTATGTGTTCTTGACGCAAATGCGGGTGTTGAGCCTCAGACGGAGACCGTTTGGCGCCAGGCTGACCGATACAAGGTTCCACGCATCGTTTTCGTGAACAAAATGGACAAGATCGGTGCGGATTTCTTCAATTGCGTAGAGATGATCGAAGATCGCACGGGCAGTAAAGCGCTGCCAATTCAATGTCCCATCGGTGCTGAGACAGAGCTTGAAGGTCACGTCGATCTTATCACCATGCAGGAGTGGGTCTGGGCCGGCGAGGATCTCGGTGCGAGCTGGGAACTACGTGAAATTCGTGACGAGCTTAAAGCCAAGTGCGAAGAGATGCGCTCGGCCATGGTTGAGCTTGCTGTAGAGCAAGATGAAGAGGCTATGGAGAAGTATCTCGAGGGTGAAGAACCCGATATTGATACGTTACGCAAGCTTATCCGCAAGGGAACGCTCGAAATGGCGTTCGTGCCGGTTCTCGGTGGTTCTGCATTCAAGAATAAGGGCGTGCAGCCGATGCTGAACGCTGTCATCGACTACTTGCCGAGCCCCCTCGACGTGCCAGCATACATGGGTTTCAAACCGGGTGACGAAACGGAAACGCGCGACATCGCTCGGACCGCTGCCGACGAAGAGCCCTTTGCGGGTCTCGCATTCAAGATCTGGAACGATAAGTATTTTGGTTCGCTGACTTTCGTTCGGATTTATTCCGGCGTTCTCACGCGGGGTGGATCCGTGTTGAACGCGACCAAGGGCAAGCAGGAGCGGGTCGGTCGCATGATGATCATGCACTCCAATGACCATACCGACATTGAGGAAGCATATGCTGGCGATATTATCGCTATTGCCGGTCTGAAACAGACGACGACGGGTGACACCCTATCGGACAAGGCCGATCCAGTTGTGCTGGAGACGATGAACTTCCCTGACCCGGTAATTGAGATTGCCGTAGAACCCAAGTCCAAGGCTGACCAGGAAAAGATGTCCGTAGGCTTGCAACGTCTCGCTGCTGAGGACCCGTCCTTCCGCGTCGAGTCGGATACTGAATCTGGTCAGACGATCATGAAAGGCATGGGCGAGCTTCACCTTGATATCCTCGTCGATCGCCTGAAGCGTGAGTTCAAAGTCGAAGCGAATATTGGACAACCAATGGTGGCCTATCGCGAAGCGCTCGGCCGGGCAGCTGAGATCGATTACACGCACAAGAAACAGTCCGGTGGATCAGGGCAGTTTGCCCGCATCAAAGTCGAGTTCGAGCCTTTGGAACCAGGCTCTGGATTTGAGTTTGAAAGCAAGATCGTTGGCGGTGCTGTACCTAAGGAATACATTCCAGGCGTCGAGAAGGGCTTTAATAGCGCGAAGGAAAACGGCCTTCTCGCAGGTTATCCCATGACCGACTTCCGGGCGACACTCGTGGATGGCGCTTTCCACGATGTGGACTCATCGGTTCTTGCATTCGAGATTGCCGCTCGTGCGGCGTTCCGCGAACTGAAAGAGCAGGGCGATCCACGTCTTATGGAGCCTATGATGAAGGTCGAGGTGATCACTCCCGAAGACTATATGGGTGACATTATTGGCGATCTGAATTCTCGCCGCGGACAAATTCAGGGCTCAGAGCCGCGTGGTAATGCAACAGCTATCAATGCGACCGTGCCACTGGTGAACATGTTCGGGTACGTTTCCGACCTTCGCGGTATGTCGCAAGGCCGCGCGCAGTTCACGATGCAGTTCGACCACTACGCCGAGGTGCCGAAAGGCGAAGCCAGCAAAATTATTCAAGAGCTTGCGGGCTAACGAGAATACCGGATCCATCGTTAGCCTTCGGATGAAGTAGCTGGCGGATCCGGAATTATTTGATTGAATAAGAGCGGATTTGAGCAACCGCTCATGACAAAGGAGAGGGCCCTATGGCCAAGGAAAAGTTTGAGCGGACGAAGCCGCATGTGAACATTGGCACGATTGGCCACGTTGACCACGGTAAGACGACGCTGACGGCGGCGATCACGATGACGCTTGCGGATGTGACGGGTGCCGAGAAGAAGTCCTATGAAGAGATCGACAGTGCGCCGGAAGAGAAAGCGCGCGGGATCACGATCAACACGGCCCAC
>JBCCIW010000117.1:0-9154 GCA_039028055.1 Pseudomonadota bacterium
CAGGAAGGACAGTCTCGCCACGCTGTCAGCGCCGCGAGCTCCAATCAGGTCCGCAATTCCTGATAACACCACAGGCCATCCCGCCGCCGTGAAAAGGAATGCCACGAATACCGCCAGAACAAACGCTGTTACCTGGTTCCGCGATAGCGCGGAGAGGGCGAGGCCCAGCGACAGGTATGCACCCGCCATCAACAGGCTCATGAAATAGGTGAGTGCAATGGCGACATTGTCAGCATCACCGAGATAGTTGACGGTAAACCACATCGGCAATGTCAGAAGCACGGCGGCCGCAGCCACCGTCCACGCCGCAAGGAGTTTGCCTGTCGCAAGTCCCGGCAGCCCGACCGGAAGCGACATCAGAAGTTCGGATGTGCCTTTAGCTCTCTCGTCCGACCATAGGCGCATGGCCAGCGCCGGCATGAAAATCATGTACAGCCAGGGGTGCCAGACGAAGAACGGGGCGAGGTCAGCGCGCCCGCTGTCGAAAAAGTTACCTGCCTCCCAAGTAAACACGCCGACAGCGAGCAGAAACACGGCCATGAAAACATAGGCCATTGGTGTTGTGAAATAGGTCTGCAATTCGCGGCGATATACCGCCGTGAACCCGGTAAAGGCATGGGTGATACGGGTGCGAACCTCTTCGGCAGTCATGCAATCATCGCCTCTGAAGACTGCGTCAGGTCCATGAATACGCGCTCGAGGCCCCCCTCCGGAACCGAGGCTGCGAGATTCTCCGGTGAATCATCTGCCAGGATCCGGCCTTGGTCCATGATCACGGCCCGCGTGCACATCGCTGAAACCTCTTCCAGTGTGTGCGTTGTGATCACGATGACCTTTTCGGACGCCATGCGGCTGATCAGTGCCCTCACCGCGCGCTTCTGGTTGGGATCAAGTCCATCGGTAGGCTCGTCCAGAAGCAGCACCGGCGGATCCGTCAGGATCGCCCCGGCCAGGCCGACCCGCCGTCGATATCCCTTCGATAAGTCGCCGATGCGCTTGCCAGTCACCGTGCTAATCCTTGCATCTGCGATCACTCGCTCGATCGCTCTTTCACGCGCCGCGCGTTCCATGCCCCGGGCCCGTCCGATGAAGCGGAGAAATTCAGGGGGGGCCATCTCATCGTAGAGTGGGGCTCCCTCCGGCAGGTAGCCGAGATTCGCCTGGGCAGTGTACCGGTCTTTGGTGATGGAGTGCCCTGTAATGAGCGCGTCACCCCCGCTCGGAGACAGAACACCGGCAATCATGCGCAGGGTTGTCGATTTTCCGGCTGCATTCGGTCCTAGAAACCCCAGAACTTCTCCCTGGTTGAGCGTCAGCGAAATCTTGTCCACAGCCGTTACAGCGCCAAAACGCCTGATAAGGCCCTTCAGCTCCAGCATAGGTGAACCGTTTGAATCGGTCGGCTGGTCGTGCTCTCCCATATATGGCGCTGTAATGGTGAAGCGGGCGTTTGACCAGACCAGAGGTATGGTAATCACCAGGATTCACAGGCTTTTCGCCCAATCATGATGCAATTTTAAGGGAAGATGTCGGGCAGCGTATACCAAGCGCCCCAGGGGGCTGGGGGGGCTGATGGGTCTGGGATGCCTGATGTGCTCCGCCGCCCGACACCTACAAAGTGGGTTGCGGTCCGAGCTTTTCCGGGGTCAAATCGTGGCGATTTAGGGGCAATTATTAAAGTCTCTACAGACGAAAAGACTTTGTTACATAAGTGTTTTCACAAGGGAAAAAGATTAACAGCGTGATAGACTCATTGAGCCACAAAAACAAGCCGGAACCCAGGGTCGTATTTCATCGATCGGAGTTAACGCCCATTCTCGGAGCTTATGGCCACCTGATGGCCGCGGGAGCGGCACGAGACTACGCCATTGCCATGCTCAGGGAGCGGGCAGTGTTCTCCATCTATCGCCGGGCCTCTGAGCAACCCACCTGGACAATTGAAAAAGTACCTTCGCTCGCCCGGCGACAGGGAGCCTGGGCGGTGAGGGGGTCGAATGGCCAGGTCTTGAAGCGAGGCCACGAGCTTTCAGCCGTCCTTCGCATCTTTGATCGACACAAGTTGCGCGTTGTAGGCTAGTAGCCACCAAATTAAACCGACAGGACAATTGATTGGATATTCTCACAATCCTGCCGCCGGTTTTAGCGCTGGTCATCGCGGTTGCGACGCGCAATGTGTTTTACGCTCTTGGTGGAGCAATCTGGGCATCAGAGACGATTATCGCCGGCGGCAACCCGTTTCTTGGACTCCTCGCGAGCGTCGACCGGGCAGCTGGCGTTTTTGCGAGCGCGGGCAATACGCGCATCCTTCTATTCTGCCTGATCATTGGCGCGCTAATCGCGTACATGCAGAAGTCGGGCGGTGTCGCGGCCCTGGTAAACCGTCTCGTATCGGCTGGCATTGCGTCAACACCGCGCCGTGCCGGAGCGGTCACGGCACTGACGGGTTCGGCGCTCTTCATGGAGACCAATGTCAGCCTGCTGACAACGGGGATAATGGGCCGGCCCCTTTTTGATCGGTTGAAGATCAGCCGCGAGCGCCTTGCCTATCTGATCGACTCCACCAGCGCACCAATTTCAATCCTTATACTGATTAATGGATGGGGTGCATATCTATTCAGCCTCATCAGCGAATACGATTTCGAAGATCCGATCGGAATACTGGCAGCGACCATCCCGCTGAACTTCTATGCCTTGCTGACGCTTGCCGGTGTCTTCCTGACGGTTTTCTCTAACAGAGTCGTCGGACCCATGCGCACGGCCGAGACCCGGATCGAAACCGACAAAGAAGACGTTACGGAACCCACCCGCGCCATCTATATGGCTTTACCGCTCATGACGATGGTCATCGCGACCCTTGGCTTCATGCTGTGGACGGGCGAGGGCAATATGATGGCAGGGTCCGGCTCCCAGTCCATTCTCTGGGCAGTTATCATCGCGACCGGGCTAGCCTTTCTCCTCCTTCGCTTCACCGGCAAATTCAAAACCGATGCTCTTTTCGATATGGGCTTCAAGGGCATGGGCGAGCTATTACCCGCCGTCGCGGTTATCTTTCTCTCCCTCGCGCTCGGAAACAGCCTCCGAGCCCTTGGAACAGGCGAATATATTGCGAGTGTCGCAGCGAGCTTTCCAGCGCCCATTGTCATCCCCGCTATACTATTCCTGTCCGCCGCGATTACCTCCTTCGCCACCGGAACCAGCTGGGGCACCTACGGCATCCTCGTTCCCATCGCCATGCCACTCGCAATCGGTGCGGGCGTGCCACCAGCCTTGGCCTTGTCCGCCGTGATGGGCGGCGGCGTTTTCGGCGATCACTGTTCGCCGATTTCGGATACATCGATTATTGCGAGCTTCGCGGCAGGTTGCGACCACATCAGCCACGTCCGCACGCAGCTGCCCTACGCTCTGATCGCCGCCACTGGCGCAACGGCGCTTTACCTGGCTGCAGCCGCGGCGATGATTAACTAGGACCCTCGGCTTGAGCAAGCTCGACACCTTATCGCCCGCCAATCTCGTGATCGGCCCCAGGCCCGGAAAGAAGTCGCTGGATCGCCTCGGGGATCTGAGCCTGACCCATTGCTGCACGCTGCTGGGTGAGAAAGAAGACCCCCAGGCCATTGAACGGATCTGCAAACGGCTCGGTTGTGCGTGGATCTGGATGCCCATCACCGGGGGAGGGGAAGAGGCGCTGAAGGCCGCCCCCATGGCCGATTACATCGACACGCTGAACACGGCGATTGCAAATACCAACAATCCGAAGATCTATCTTCATTGCTCCGCCGGAATCCATCGCACCGGTTATGTTGCCTATATATTCCTGCGCATCATGGGACTTTCCGAAACCGGAGCACTGCGGGCGCTGAATGAAATCCGTCCTGTAACCGCGGATCAGGTCGGCGAGGAGAGAATAGCCTTAGCAGAAATGTTTGTATCCGGTCATATGGGCAACTGATCGGGGACGGCAGCTTTCCGCGGCATAGCAGACGTTAGCGCGCGGTTTGAAATATCACGGTCAAGTTTCCGGAAGCATTTTGTAAGCGCAGGCATTCTGTGATCATTGGACGGCTGGGACAAAGCATCTAGGATGCCAAAATTTCTGTTTTACAGAAACAAATATCTGCTATACAGAATTTTTCGAGGAGAAATTCGATGGCAGATAGTGTTGTGGAACCCCTTTATGGCTCCCGAAAAGCTGAGCCTGCATCTCTGAAACGCATTCGTAGACTGGCATTGCCATTCGAATTCGCTTTTGCCGGGTTTGCTGTCTTAGCCGGACTATTCTTCATCACGCTATTGATAATGTCCTATGCTCCCGGCGGCTATGTTACTTTCAATGCAGAAGGAGGGTGGCTCACATTGGACCCCGCGACAGCGCCAGAGGACGCATTACCCGTCACGGCCTTTTCGCCAATCATGCAGATCACCGGGCTCATCACGGTCACCGTAATTTACGGTGGGTTGATCATTGCTCTCTGGTCTCTTCACAAACTGTTTCAATCATATCGAAAAGGTGTCGTCTTTGCGCCAATGCCTATACGCCTCATGCGCCATGCAGGCCTGGGATTGATTATCTTTGCATCTGCCCCCGGGCTTATGCAGCCGCTTATGCGCAGTCTTGGAAGTCCTGATCGAAATTGGTTCCATGGCGAGACAATTCCCATTCTCATAGTTGGTGCAGCCTTGTTTCTATTCGCGCACATAATCTCCCTTGGCGTGGAGTTGGAACGCGAAAACAAGGGGTTTATCTGATGCGCAATATTCGCGTTTGCCTCGATGTTGTCCTCGCTCAAAAGAAGGTGCGCTCGAATGAGCTTGCTCGTGCCATCGGGATTACGCCGTCCAATCTGTCGCTATTAAAGTCCGGAAAAGTCAGAGGCGTGCGTTTCGACACGCTCGCTGCGATTTGTGACTATCTCGATTGCGAGCCGGGAGACGTCCTTCAGCGCGCGCCTCCGGAAAAGGATATCGACACAGTTGACCCGCCAATGAAACACGCTGGCTAATCACTGAACCAAATACAGCATTTACCCAAATCCGTTGCCGCGGAAGACAGAGGAGCTTTGCCTAATGATCAAACATTTTCTTTCAATTTGCTCAGCCATTGCACTCGCTGCCTGCACGATATCGCTTAGCCCGGAAGACATTCTCGTCGGCGATGAGGAGTATCGTCGCGCAGATTTTCTGGCTCTCGATATTCAGAACGAAGACCTCCTGCCGGAGGGAGCAAGTTTGCGCCATGAATGGTTTGAAAGTGAAATCGGCCCCCTTGCGCTAACATGGGCGCGGCAATCTAAAGAAAGCCGGTCGGATCGCCTGATCATTTATTGCATGGGCAATATAACGGACCGCCAGAGCGACGGCGCGAACTATCTTGCGGACGTGTTGCCGTTTGGTGATGCGATGATTTTTGACTATCCGGGCTATGGTGATAGCGCCGGCCCGGTTTCCCTTGATAATTTTGATATTGCTCTTGCGGCTATTGCTGACCGGGTTACAGCCGAGCCTTATGAAGAATTGGTCGTATGGGGACATTCGATGGGCGGTATCATGTGCCCTCGACTTGCGAACAGTATTGGGCGCGATGTCGATCAGATTGTATTCGAGGCGACGTTTAGTGGTGTGGACGCAGTCATGCGGTATGCTTTACCATGGTATCTGAGACCTTTCGTTCGCCTACGGATCGATGACAGGTTTCTAGCATATGACAATGTTGCAGAGTTAGAAGGGTTTGAGGGGCCTGTTACCGTTCTGGCAGCTGTGAAGGATAAGGATTTGCGGATTGCAGCGGTCAGAGATCTTGCACAAAAGCTGGAAGCCGCCGGGCACGATGTCAGGCTCGTCGAATTTGAAAATGCAGGTCATTACGATATCGCCGATCAGCCAGATTATATATCTCTCGTACGTGCTGCTCTCAACAGGGGTTGAATTCGGAATGACGCGACCCTTGACACAAGCGGAATAGCTAGCCCAATCAACGACTTCGGCGCTGACGGATATGGTTCGAGTATTACCTGGGTCGAATTGAAAATCAGTAGACTGATTAAAAACTGCATCGCCCGTCCTGTATTCGTTAGGGTCTACCTCCCACTCTTTCCAGTTGATCAAATCAGAAGATGTCTCTGCGCAGCCGCTTCCAGGCTTCGCAGTAATAGTGATCTTTCGAATATCCAAAGCGGTCTGGGGGCCTTTGTCATCGCCAATAGGCACTCAACCCTCTTATCGGGCACGGCTGGGGTCCGAAATACCTCTTCGCGTTGTCAGATACGTGGCGAAACTGGCCAGCCAGTGGCTCCCCGAATAATGTTCATCCGATACCGCCGCAATGCCGACGTCTCTGTGCAACTGTGAAGATGCGAGTAGGCTGGGTATCCTTGGATCATCCTCGGGCAAGGCACTCGCGATTCCTTCAAGCGCCCAGGCGCGAGATAGATTGACGCCGTCCAGATGCACCAGTTTGCCGTCTGATGCGTCCAGAACAACGCCGGGTTCCAACCAGTCGGCGCGACCGTCGCTGGGGATCTCGGGTAAAAATGCACTGAGCCATTCAGAGAATTCCGTCCGTGAAAGCACTCTCCGCATCAGGTCGGCTTCCATAAGACAGGGTGAGAGAAAATCCTCTCCCGACGGTTCGTATCCAAGCGGACAATTCTTGTCGTTCTCATGGAAGCCCAGCGTTTTCGCCTTGATCTCGTCTTCAAGAGCGTCATCTCCAACGCCGCGCGCATAGTCGAGCATGAGCCCGAAGGCGAAAGCCGTCTGGTTATGCGTGCCGAGGCGAACTGGATAGGAGAGCTTTGGCAGCCAGTCGCGAATCTGGTCCACGATCGCGTCCTCAAGCGGGCGGAGTGTTTCGCGCCAGCTTGCCATTTGTGGATCATCGCTCTGTTCGAGTTCCAGAACCAGCTGAAGATACCAGGCAATACCGTAAGGGCGTTCGAATGACGCCCTTCCGTCCGCAATATAATAGTCTAGCTCGGCCGCTATTTTCTCAGGCGTTAAACTCTGAAGCAGCGCTGCGCGAACCGTCTCCGCCAAGATGCTTTCCGGCTGGGTGTTGAGCAAACGAGCAAGTAACCAATGTCCGTGAACGGATGAGTGCCAGTCGAAACATCCATAAAAAGCAGGTGTCAGTTCGCGTGGAGGTCTGACGTCGTCAGGCGACTGCATCACATGACTTATCTTATTTGGATACTCACGATGGACGCAATCCAATGCCAGCACGGCGAATCGATCTTCAAGCGTATTGGGGTTCGGACGATCTACCGGGATTGGCGGCGATTGAGCCTCGACACTCGGTTCACCTTCAGATGCCGAGCACGCCGCGGCCAACAGAACACCGAAGCTGAATAGATGCACTTTCATCGTAACATATCCTGATTTGAGTCTCGCAAGACTGATCTCATACTCATCTATCTCCCATCGTTGAAATTCGGGAGAGTTCCCTTAACTCACCGTCGCCCGCGCAATGTTGACGAGAGCCTGCTCCCAGACATTGAAAGCCGGATGGATGCCTCCGCCCGGCTGAATACCGTCCGGCGTCCCGGTCACGGCATAGGCCAGCTCAATACCCTTCTGCGGCAGGTGCCATGCCCCCGCATACAGCCCGTACGCTTCGCCATGGTGACCGATCATCGTCTGCCCCGGCCAGGCCGACACCGACGGCTCATGCAGAAACACACCCGTGCCGAAGCTCTGGAAGATCCTCTCCAGATGATCGCCGTTCGACCCGTCCGCATTCAGCCGCCACACCTCTTCGGTCATCGCCTCGGTCCGCCCGACAGCGCCAGCGAGTCGCGCCAGATCGACCAGATTCGCCCGCAGCCCGCCCTGCGGCCCGAACAGCGTCCCATTCGTCCCCGGCTCATAATTGGAGAGATCATAGTCTCCCTCCGACAGGAAGAACGGCCCCGTCCCGGCCAGCACATCCGGCCCGTCCGTCTGCACGCGCCAGCCCTCGGCAAACTTCCGATAGAGCGTCGCCCCTGCACGCCGCTTCGCCGACGACACACCGGACCAGTTGAACCCCGCATCCATGCCGAGCCGCAGCAACACCCGCTCCGCCGCCAGCAGATCGAACCTCTGCCCCGTCACCAGCTCCAGCGCCGTCGCCGCCAGCCCGTAATTGATGTTCGCATATTCAAACCAGTCGCCCGGCCCATAGGCGAGCGGTGCACCGTCCAGCCCTTCCGCCCGATATAGATCCCCATTGATCAGCCCGCGCACATCCCCCGGCGCGGCCACCCAATAGGCCTCCGGATCCGTTATCGTGGAGGTGTGCGCCAAAAGCTGCCGCATGGTGATCGGTGTCTCGCCAAATGCCGGGTTACGGGCGAGAGCGGGGAAGACGGCCTGCATATCCCCATCAAGGTCGAGCCCGCCATCGCGCGCCACCTCCAGCGCCGTCAGCGCCACCACCATCTTCGAGATCGAGGCTGCTCGAAACGGCGTCTCCACGGTGAACGGCCGCCGCGAGACCCCTTCGGTCGGATCAAGGCCGACAGCGTCGCCCGCCGCCGCGCTTGCCAGCACCTCGCCATTCTTCATCACGACAAAGCCCGCCGCGGGCAGGGCGCGCCGCTCTCCCTCGCCGATCAGCGTGCGCAGCGCCACATCCGCCGTCGCACGAGACGGCCCGCTCACCGTGCTGAAGGCGCACCCGGTGAGGGCAGGGGAAAGGGCGAACGGGGCAGAGGCGAGAAGCGCGCGGCGTGTGAAATCTGTCATGCGCCCATTTTCCATTCCTTCGCGCGCCTGACCAGAGGCTTTTCCCATCGCCGCTCTTTGCCCAATCCACTTTGCAACTCGGGTATTTTCGCGGTTAATATGCCCCGGCAGGTGATAATGGGGACAGATACATGGCGGACATCTTCTTGTCCTATGCCCGCGCGGACTATGAGACGGCAGTAAAAGTCCGCGATGCGCTGGAAGCCCTCGATCCGGATCTGGACGTCTTCTGGGACATCACCGGCCTCGATGCCGGCGACGTCTTCCCCGAAAAGCTGGAAACCGAAGTGCGTGATGCCCGCGTGGTCCTCGGTCTCTGGAACGACAATGCCCTCGGCCGCGAATGGGTGAAGCGCGAGGTCGATATCGCCTATGATAACAGGACGCTCCTTCCGGTGGAGATCGGCCCGGTGACGGACCGGGTCATCTCCGC
>JBCCIW010000118.1:0-9140 GCA_039028055.1 Pseudomonadota bacterium
AGCGCGATGTGCTTCGCCTCAGGGTCAGCTGAAAGGCTGTAGAACACCCATGATCCCTCCGGTAAACGATCAACCAGACCTGCCATCGTCAGGGCTTTCAAATGATGAGATAATCTCGGTTGGCTCTGCCCCATAATCTGCACGAGCTCTCCAACGGCGAGTTCGCCGTGACGCAACAGCGCGAGTATTCGCAGGCGATTTGGCTCGCCGGCTGCGCGGAGCGCAGATACAATCTGATCGAAATCTCGCATGATTGATGCATATAAACATATAAATATACGTTTATGTCAATACAGGACTTACCAAAGATGGCGGATTTCGCGATTCAGTTAGTTGAAGCCATCACGCCTACGGTCCATATAATTGCGACGGAATATCACCAGGCCAACATCTATGCGCAAATCCTTAATTTTCATTGCCCTCGCACTTGGCTTGTCTGCCTGTCAGACGGCCCGGGTCAACAGCGACGATCCAACTTATGATCCTTTCGAACCATTAAATCGGCAGGTATTTGGATTTAACAACGCCGTTGACCGCGTATTTTTAGGGCCGGTCGCTCGCGGCTATATCAACACCGTGCCGGAACCGGCTCGAGATGGCGTCAGCAACGCATTGGCCAATTTCAACGCGCCTACAACTTTCGCCAATGACGTACTTCAAGCCAAGCCACAGCGTGCTGCTGAAACGTTTACCCGCTTCCTCATCAATTCAACAATTGGTCTTGGCGGCCTGTTTGACGTCGCAGGCGCGGGAGAAAATGGCATTAAGCCGCACCGGGAGGATTTTGGTCAGACTCTTGGTTACTGGGGCGTGCCGTCGGGGGCATACTTCGTGGCTCCATTCCTCGGACCAACAAACCTGCGCGACACCGTCGGCGGATTTGCTGACAATGTGTTTAATCCATATGTCTGGCTGGAGTTTAGCGCGTCCAGCACCCTCGACACCTATCTCCAGGTTGGACAGACCGTTGTCGTTGCAATCGACGCCCGCGCGCAGTTCAACGATGCCTTCGAGTCGCTCAACCGCCAGCCCGAACCCTACACGGCCCTCAGGCGTGCCTACACGAATGGCCGGATAACCGCCATCAGAGACGGACAACCTGTCGACAATCCGTACGACGATCTCCCTGATTTTGACGAATTTGATGATTTTGATGAGTTCGAAGACGAAGCAGAGTTCGAGGAATAGGAGCGAACACGTGCGTTTCATCAAATCAGCCCTGACCGGCGCAGCCCTTTTTGCCTTGTTGAGCGGACCCGCACTGGCCGATGCCGCATCGGAGGCTTTCGTGCAGGAAAATGCCACTTTAGTGTTGGAATCATTGGATAATCCTGACCTCGACCAGGCGGCGCGCACCGAACAATTCAGCGCGTACATAAATGAATTTTCCAACTTTGACCGGATTTCCAATTTCGTGATCGGAAAATATGCGCGCCGATTCGAACGGGAAGATCTGCTTCGTTACCGCGCGGCATTTAGAGCCTATAATCTTGCAGCCTATGAAGCCCAGTTCGACGAATATCGCGGCTCAAACATCACGGTGACGGGCTCTACCGATCGCAGCGAGCGCGACTCCATCGTAGATTCCATACTCCGAAGCTCGGACGGCGAAGAAGTTGATGTGCGCTGGCGAGTGCTTCTCAGAGATGGCGAACATGAAGTGGTGGATGTCGCCTTGAACGTAGATGGAAACCTGCTCTGGCTGGCCATTGAACAGCGGGCTCAGTTCCTTGACCTATTGGACCGGGAAAATGGGTCCCCGAACGCGCTTATCTCCAAACTTGAAGAGCTGACGGCCGACATCGTAGCGGAAAACCAGTCGAGTTAGACCGGTTTTACACGCCAACACTTACGCCAAGAATCGGCGCGGTTGGTGTCTTCTGACGATAGACGCATCAATCAAACGCTGGAAACGACCAGCTATTGCTGATTCACGGCGATATTTGGACCCACTGGCCAGGCGTTATCTGGGCACAAAACAAAAATGGGGCCAGCCGGCCAGCTTTAACGCGCGTTCGCCAGGCGTTTGATCCACCGGATCAAATGCTATCTGGCGAACTTCTTAAACTTCACCCGCTTTGGATTGACAGCGTCCTCGCCGAGACGGCGTTTCTTGTCCTCTAGGTAGGATGAGAAATCGCCTTCAAACCACTCGACGTGGCTGTCGCCCTCGAACGCGAGAATATGCGTCGCCATGCGGTCGAGGAACCAGCGATCGTGGGAAATGATCACGGCGCAGCCGGGGAAGCCGTCGAGCCCCTCTTCCAGCGCCTGGAGCGTTTCGACGTCGAGGTCGTTGGTCGGCTCGTCGAGGAGAAGAAGGTTGCCACCCTCCCGGAGCATCTTGGCGAGGTGAACGCGGTTACGTTCCCCACCTGACAGGATGCCGACTTTCTTTTGTTGGTCAGTCTTCTTGAAATTGAACGCCCCGACATAGGCGCGGGAATGAATATCAATGCCGCCGATGTCGAGAATGTCGAGCCCGTCGGAAATCTCTTCCCAAACCGTCTTGTTGTCATCGAGCTTGTCACGGGATTGATCGACATAGCCGAGTTTCACCGTGTCTCCTTTGCGGAGCGTGCCGGAATCCGGCTGCTCCTGTTCGAGGATCATCTTAAACAGGGTCGACTTACCGGCACCGTTCGGGCCGATCACGCCGACAATACCGCCGGGGGGCAGTTTGAAATCGAGGTCTTCAATGAGGAGATTGTTGCCGAAGCCCTTGCGGAGCTGCTCGGCTTCCAGAACGACACTGCCAAGGCGCGGGCCAGGGGGAATACGGATCTGGGCGGTCGAGACTTTCTCACGCTCGGCCTGCGATGCCATTTCCTCATAGCGCTGAATACGCGCCTTTGATTTCGCCTGGCGGGCCTTCGCCCCGGCGCGGACCCATTCCAGCTCTTTCGACAAGGTGCGCTGGCGGCCTTTGTCTTCGCGGGACTCCTGCTCCATGCGTTTGGCCTTCTGTTCGACCCAGGCGGAGTAGTTGCCCTCATAGGGGATGCCGCGGCCGCGATCGAGCTCGAGGATCCAGCCGGTGATGTCGTCGAGGAAGTACCGGTCGTGAGTGACGAGGATGACGCAGCCAGGGAAATTAATGAGATAATTCTGTAGCCACGCCACTGTCTCGGCGTCGAGGTGGTTGGTCGGCTCATCCATCAGGATCATGTCCGGCTTGGACAGCAAGAGCTGGCAGATCGCAACACGGCGAACCTCGCCGCCAGATAGTTTGGAGACGTCGGCGAGATCGTCGGGGCAGCGGAGGGCCTCCATCGCCATCTGTATCTTGGAATCGATGTCCCAGGCATCGGCAGCGTCGACCTGTTCCTGAAGGGCGGTCATCTCTTCCATCAACTCGTCGGTGTATTCCTCACCGAGCTTCATAGAGATCGCATTGAACTGATCGAGGAGCTGCTTTTCCGGGCAGTGGGAAGCGATATTGTCGAACACGTTCATGCTCTCGTCGAGCTTTGGCTCCTGAGGCAGGTAGCCGACTTTGATGCCGTCGGCAGCCCACGCCTCTCCGTTGAACTCGGTGTCTAATCCCGCCATGATTTTTAGAAGGGTGGATTTACCGGCACCATTGACGCCGACCACGCCGATCTTTGCATCGGGCAGGAAGGACAGATGAATATTCTCAAAAACCTTCTTGCCACCGGGGTAAGTCTTGGAAAGACCCTGAAGTGTATAGACGTATTGAACGGCCATGGGTGCTGCGCGCTCCTGTTCTCTGGATTGTCGGCGTCTGTGGAACAGGGATAAGCTGAGATCAAGCTCTGGGAGACAGATTCGTGGATGGGACGCAGCATCAGGACCTAAAGCGGCTCGGAAGCAGCGAGTTGGTGGAGGATCTTTTCGGTCTCAACCTGCGAGGGCTGAGAACTATCTGGGAAATGATCAGACAGCCAACAACGGTCTACCAAGCTGCCAGAGACCCGCTTTGGATAGGGCACTACACTCCTTCCATCAGACTGGTTTTCTCGCTCCTTGCCCTAACCGCTTTCTTCCAGTTTCTCTGGGCGAGTGAGGGCACGATCTTTCATGACCGGGTCCTAGATATGGTATTGGCATCTGACAGAGCGGATACGACCGAGGCCGCCCTGCCGATTGCCGATGAGTTACTCAACATCTTTGTCGGCATTTTTCCGTTTTGCTATCTGGCATTCCAGGCCCTGTTCGCCTCGATTCTATTCATCTGGGGCAAAGGCACCAGTCTTGTTCTCCGTCTTCGATTGTATTTTCTGGCAATTGTTCCAAGCGTAACCGTAACAACGCTCAGCATGTTTGCAGGCTTTGTGTTCAGCAGCAGTGCATTTGCAACCAGCATAGCTCTGATCATCTTCATCGTGACGGTGGATATGCTCACCGCCTACCGGGGAGGTGTAGCTGGCGACAGCGTATTCGGCCGCTCATGGAGAGCCTTTCTGCTCGCAGCCTGTAGCTTCACCAGCAGCGTCGGAGCAAGCAATGCCGGTTTCATTGTCGCCATTTACGCGACACAGTGAGTCCGGCGATTTCACGGGTTCGTGACTTGTTGTCGCCATAGACGATGATCATTTTGAGCGCGGGTTAGCCCCACCTATGAAAGGACGCACCTATGAAACTTGCCACAACGCTCCGCGCCACCGCAGCAGCCTCAGTTATCGCCGCAGGCCTTACCCTTGCTGGAACAGCTTCAGCCGACGGCCACGCCCTGAATGAGAAAGTCTCCACGGGCGAATATGTGATGGATGTCACCCATGGCTATGTCACTTTTTCCTATAACCATCTCGGTTTTTCCAATCCGCAACTTCGTTTTCGAACCGTCGATGCAAAACTCGATCTGAATGCCGAAGCACCGGCTGAGTCTTCTGTGAATGTCACCATCGCTGCAAACTCGATCGACACGGGCGTAGATGTGTTCGACGGCCACATGAACAGTGCGGACTGGCTCGACACGGAAACCTATCCGGAAATCACATTCGTATCGACAGCGCTTGAGCAATCAGACGCTGGAACCGGCACGCTTACCGGTGACCTGACCATCAAAGGCGTCACCAAGCCTGTTACCCTCGACGTGACTCTGATCGGCGCGGGCCCGCACCCACTGAACCAGAAAGAAACCGTCGGCGTTGAAGCCACTGGCACAGTGCTCCGTTCGGACTTCGGCCTCGGCAATTTTGTACCTGCTGTCGGTGATGAGGTGAGCATTCTCATCTCAGGCGAATTCAACAAGGTCGATACAGAGACTTAAGATCCAGGCGACCCGACACACCTATCTTCGAGAGAGGCAGCTGGATCCCCGGCTGCCTTTCTCATTGGAGCCCCAATCCAATCGATCCTGAATTCACCAGGCCCATCAGGTAATCGCGATCATGCGCTGGAAGAATTGTCAAAAGAGGTTCAGCTGCGACGAGTTCATGTAGCGCGCGGACTTGCTCTCTTATAGCGCTGCGATTTTCATTGGGATCGAAAACGATGACTTGCGTCAGTCGGGGCCGAGTTTTCAAATCAGCGATGTTCGACATTGTCCAGACGATATCGCCGATCAGAAGATATTCGCTGCCATCTTGAAGGGTCACGAAAATCACCTGGCTGCCGGCTGTGTGCCCGGCCGATGATGCGATCAGCACGCCCGGTGCGAGTTTCTGTATCCCTTCGCGCAATGACGGAGCCACCGCGTCCAGCTCAGGTGGCAAGGAGCCAGCCTTTGAGAATCGACCCAACGCCGCCTTTTGCGGTGAGTTCAAACGGAGGCTTCCGGCAATCGCCCCGGGATTCGGATGGCGCGCAATCGCCATGACATGATCGAGATGCTCATGGGTCAGAACAATATGCTCTGCGGATTCGAACGCGTTGAGTACCGCTTCGTATTGATTGAGATTGAATGCAGATTCTTCTACTGATTGCGTCATGAGCTCCGCGGTCTCGGCATCAATCCCGCCGTCGACGAATATGGATCCGGTCGGCGTCACGATCTGAAATCCGCCATAGGTCGTTTTCCAATCCCGCCCGAACATGCCAGCTTGCGCTGCAAATCCTGGCGCGACATCGTAGCCAACCTCAATCAAGCGAAGCTCGGTTGGACGGAGCGCAACATCGTCCCCAGCGAGTTCCGCACGCCAGTCTTCGATCGGAAACAGTTCTGAAGCTGATGAGATCGCATCTGATCCTGAGAGCATGAACCACCAAAACAAGCCCGCCAATAATGCGAGCAACGCGACGCTAATTCGCAAAATCCACTTCATTGTGATCCTCCATCTCTTTTCGTTTCGCACAGCCAACCAGAAAAACCGAGATGACAAGCCTGCGGTCAGCGTTATGGTGCGAGCGCATGAGACACATCCTGCTTTCCGCTATCACACTTTTCTGTTTTTTCGGCTGCGTCACCGACATTGCCGGATCAGGAAATGAAGCGAACCTACTCGCATCATCATCTGGATCAGTGGAGGCCCAAACGGAGCGCGCCTACGTGAACCCCCTGCCCCTCGAACGCCTGTTTCAGTCGCCGTCCCTGTCAGGATCGACGCCCCGCGCCCTCGCCTTCTCGCCGGATGGGTCAAAGGTCACCTTCCTGAAACCGAGGGGAGATGATGGGGCTCGCCTCGATCTCTGGGCATTTGATGTCTCCACGGGCGAGGCGTCCATGCTGGTGGACTCCACGTTGCTGGAACCGGAAAACGTCGAGCTTTCAGAGGAAGAGAAGGCCCTGCGGGAACGCCAGCGCATTGCCGGAACGAAGGGCATCGCCCGGTATTCTTGGGGCACAGCGAATACCATCCTCGTGCCGATTGGCGGGGACCTGTATCTGGTGGAGCTTGGCGAAAGTGAGCCAGCCGTTCGCCGTCTGACAGAAACGGATGCCTTTGAATATGATGCCAAAGTGTCGGCGAGCGGGCGTTATGTCTCCTTCATTCGCGACGGAGCCTTGTTCGCAATCGACCTGACGACAGACGAAGAACAGCAGCTCACACCAGATGCCGAACCGGCCAATGCGATCGCCTACGGCGTCGCCGAATTTGTCGCCCAGGAGGAGATGGACCGCTACACGGGATACTGGTGGAGCCCTGACGATAGATATGTCGCCTATACGCGGGTGGATGAGAGCACCGTGGACATTGTCCCCCGCTTCGACATCGCCGCTGATAAAGTCACCGTCATCGACCAGCGCTACCCGAAAGCTGGACGGCCAAACGCAATCGTGGATCTGTTCGTGCGAGACCTCGAGACCGGCGCAGCGGTAGAGGTGAATTGGCGGCGCGAGGACTGGGGACCTGCGACGGATCAATATTTGGCACGGGTGAACTGGGTTCTCGAACCGGAGGTCGAAGGTGCCCAGTTACCGACCCTTATATTTCAACGAGTCAATCGAGACCAGAATGTTCTCGAACTCGGCAACCATGAAACCGGTACAGAATTCAGCTTATCGTCGGGAAGCATTACGAGCTTTGATCGTACACAGATCTTAGGGAACGAGGAACAGAAGACATGGATCAATCTCAGCAACGATTTCCGAACTGCTTCCTCAGAGGAATATATTTGGAGCTCCGAAAAGTCAGGATTTAGGCATATCTATGCGACGAGCTCATTGAATGACTGGCGCGCCCTAACTAGCGGTGATTGGGCGACGTCCTCCGTTGCCGCAGTGTCAGATGGCACGGTCTACTTCACCGGCTACAAAGACACGCCATTAGAGCAGCACTTATATTCAGTCCCTCTCGAGGGCGGCGATCCGACGCGTGTCACACCCCTCGGCTCGTCCTGGTCGATCAGCACGGCCCCAGATGGGCAGTCCTATATCGGGGCGTCGTCTAGCCCGAACCAACCGCCCCAGGTGGGGCTCTATAAATCCGATGGCACACTGATCACCTGGATCGAAGAGAACAGTATCGACGACGGCCACCCCTATTCGGACTATATTGCGGACCACGTGACGCCGACATTCGGCACACTGAAGGCCGAAGACGGGCAGGATCTTTATTATTCCATCCAGCTGCCGCCGGACTTCGATGAAACAAAATCATATCCGGCGATCGTCGAAGTCTATGGCGGCCCCCACGTTCAGACAGTGTCGAATAGCTGGCGCTCGCTTTCGGACCAATATCTAAGCCGTGAGGGTTATATTATATTCCGTCTCGACAATCGGGGGTCGGACAATCGTGGCCGGCAATTCGAGGACGTGATTTACCGCCAGATGGGGATACCGGAAGTGCGCGACCAATTGGTGGGCGTGGATCATCTGAAGTCCCTGCCCTATGTCGACGCAGATCGCATCGCCATACAGGGCTGGTCCTATGGCGGATACATGACTCTGATGACACTTCTGCAATCGGAACCAGGCACCTTCGCTGCTGCCGTCGCCGGGGCACCGGTCACCGATTGGCGACTCTACGATACCTTCTAC
The DNA here is from genome assembly GCA_039028055.1 of Pseudomonadota bacterium. GTDB lineage: Bacteria > Pseudomonadota > Alphaproteobacteria > Caulobacterales > Hyphomonadaceae > CALLCD01. The sequence goes on from JBCCIW010000118.1 coordinate 8,384, forward strand.
ACAGAGCGTTACATGGATACGCCGGAGGACAACACCGACGGGTATGAGGCCTCATCGGTATTCCCCTACATCGACAATCTGGAAGACCCGCTTCTGCTTATCCACGGCATGGCAGACGACAATGTCGTCTTCGAGAACACAACACGGCTGATGGCCGAGCTGCAGCAACGCGGTAAACAGTTCGAACTGATGACCTATCCAGGCGAGCGTCACGGCATTCGCGGTGAGGAGCTGCAAATCCATCTTATGCGTACACGGATGGAATTTTTAAACAGACACTTGAAGCCGCCGGAGAATTGATATGCCTGCTTTCCAACCCACTGGCGATCAATTCCGTGCCTTTCGCGATGACCCCTATGACGGTCCAATCGCGCAGGTAAATATTCTGAAGTTTCGCGTGAAAGCAGAGTACCAACCGGATGACCCGGAATACGGAAATGACGAGTCAGGCGGCGCCGCCTATCAGCGCTACGCTGATGCGTTCGGAGCCGCTGCCGCAGAGGTTGGAGGACGCTGCCTGCTGATGGGCCAGACGGAGCGTTATTTCATCGGCAGTGGTGACTGGGATGCCGTCATGGTGATGCATTTCCCGAACCGACAAGCGTTCATAGCAACCCTGAACCACGCAACATATCAGGATATGCACCGTCACCGCGATGCCGGGCTCCTTTGCCAGGAACTCATCACAACACGCCCATCGGTCCCGGAGGAATAGCCCATGGCAATAGCCCCAACCCCAGAGCAAACCACTGCCTTC
>JBCCIW010000119.1:0-9065 GCA_039028055.1 Pseudomonadota bacterium
AAACCGTCGATGACAGCCATCGTCTCGAAGCTGGATCAGAAGGGATACATTGAGGTTATCCCCAGCGAGGCTGACCGCCGACAAAAAATCATAAAGATTACTGATGCGGGTCGGGCGGCACGCGAAAACGGCATAGCTGCCACCGCTCCGCTATTCGAGACACTTCTAGCTGAATTCCCGGCGCAGGAACTGGTCGCAATCCGGCCTATCCTGGAGAAACTTCGAATCTATCTTGATAACCGGCGCAATCCCGTAGACGGCTTTTAAGCTGAGCCGTCTTTTGACTCGACGAGGTCTGCAAGATCGGCAATCACCTTTGCCTGTTTCCAGGTAGCATCATCCTGCATCTTGCCATCCAGCATCGCGACCCCCCGGCCATCGGGCATCGCCTCGAGAATACGACGGGCGAATGCCACCTCATCTGGATCTGGCGAGAAGACACGCTTTGCAACGTCGATCTGGGTCGGATGCAGCGTCCAGGTGCCCACACATCCAAGAAGGAACGCATTTCGGAATTGCTGTTCACAAGCCTCTAGATCCGCAATGTCACCGAAAGGGCCGTAGAACGGCTTGATTCCAGCCATACCACATGCATCGACCATGCGGGCGACGGTATAATGCCAAGGATCCTGCTGGGCAGAGATGCGGGCAGCCTCGTCCTCGCGAGGATCTTCGATGACCCGGTAAAATGGATGTCCACCGCCCACTCGCGTGGTCTTCATTTTGCGGGATGCAGCGAGGTCAGCTGGACCAAGCGAAATGCCTTGCATGCGCGGGCTGGCCAGCGCGATCTCTTCCACGCGCGCCACACCTTCGGCCGTTTCCAGAATGGCATGGAGGAGGATCGGGCGAGTTAGCTGAGCTTTCGCCTCTAGTTGAGCAAGCAGTTGATCGACATAGTGAATGTCAAAGGGGCCCTCGACCTTGGGGATCATCAATACATCAAGTTGGTGGCCAGCTTTTTCTATCAGGGTAGACATATCGTCCAGAAACCATGGAGAGTTCAGCGGGTTGACCCGACTCCAGAACCCCGTGCCTTTGGATTGCCAGTCTACCATTCCCGCCATTTCCACGACGCCGGCCCGGGCGGCCTCTTTTGCATCGGCCGGAATGGCGTCCTCAAGGTTTCCAAGCACCACATCGCAGTTGTCCGCCATGCCCGGAACCTTTGCTCGAACCTTTTCTAAATGTGGAGGAACAAACTGAATCATCCGCTCCAGTTTGATGGGCAGCTCGCGCAATGGATCAGGTGCACCAGCGGCCAAGGGCTTGAAGAAGTTTCGCGGCGTGCGGCTCGTCATGGGTCGTCTCCAGATAATCGCCTCTGACCTAGAGTAAAATTCCGCAACGCGTCAATTTCCCGCTACGGCAGGCGAATTCTTGCATGGCGCGACCGTATGAGACACATAGATGGAATGAACGCACCTATTTCACTTTCCGAGGCTGAGCTTGCAGCATTGATGAGGGAGATCGGCACCCGTGCGCGCACTGCCAGCAGTGACCTTTCAACTTCCGATGCAGAAGCAAGGACAGCGGCCCTCCGCGCCATGGCCAGTGGGTTGCGAGACGCCTCCAGTATCATTCTCGATGCAAACGCAATGGATATGGTTGGGGCACGCGAAAAAGGCTTGTCTCCGGCAATGCTGGACAGGCTGGAGCTCACGCCAGAGCGGATCAACGCGATGGCGGATGGCATTGTTGCGATAGCCGAGTTGAACGACCCTATTGGTGATGAAATCGCGAGATGGACTGTCCCTTCCGGTCTTGACATCGCGCGTGTACGCACCCCGCTTGGCGTGATCGGAATCATCTACGAAAGCAGACCGAATGTTACTGCTGACGCAGGGGCGCTCTGCCTCAGAACAGCAAATGCCTGTATTTTGAGAGGCGGATCGGAAAGTTCTTACTCCTCCGGTGCAATTGTCGACGTTTTGAGAGGCGCGCTGAGAGACAATAAACTGCCGGAGGATGCCATTCAGCGGGTCCCAACGACGGACAGAGCGGCTGTTGGCGAAATGCTGTCGGGATTGGCAGGCACCATTGACGTGATAATTCCCCGAGGTGGAAAAACACTCACTTCGCGCGCTCAGAGAGATGCGCGCGTCCCGGTCATCGGACACCTAGAGGGTCTCGTAAACATGTATGTGGACGGAACAATCAATGTGGAGAAAGCGTCTGAAATCATTTTGAACGCCAAACTACGAAGGACCGGTATCTGCGGAGCACTTGAAACGCTTCTAGTGGATAAAAAAGCATTGAGCAGCCATCTGCCTGCAATCGCTGATGCATTGACTGCGGCCGGCTGCGAACTGCGCGGTGATGATGAAGCGAGACGCACTGTTCCTGATATGGCAGAGGCTTCGGTTGATGACTGGTCTACGGAATACCTTGCGCCAATACTCGCCGTACGAACAGTCAATGGGCTCGAAGGCGCTCTGACCCATATTGCCGAATACGGATCGGGTCACACAGAGGCGATCCTGACCGAGGATCAGGCAACCGCAGATATTTTCTGCAAGCGAGTGGATGCGAGCATTGTTTTACATAATGCTTCAACACAGTTCGCCGATGGAGGAGAATTCGGCATGGGTGCCGAAATAGGCATTGCCACAGGGCGAGTTCACGCGCGAGGCCCGGTAGGAGCCGAGCAGCTTACGATTTTTAAATATGTCGTAAGAGGGACGGGCCAGATACGACACTGAATAAATGAGTCGCCAAATCGGTCTGCTAGGCGGGTCATTCAATCCCGCACATAAGGGGCATCTGCACGTCGCATCCACCGCACTTAAGCGACTGGGACTAACCGAAGTCTGGTTCGTGGTAGCGAGGGGCAATCCCCTGAAACCCGATCACGGCGACTATGATGAGCGCTCGAAGTCTGTGGCGCGCCTCATTGAGTCAAACCCACGGATGAAGCTATGCGAAGTGGAATTTAAGAAAGGCCTGACTTACTCAGTCGATACAATTCGTACGCTCAGACATTTCCACCGCAAGGACAAATTCATCTGGATAATGGGGTCAGACAACTTGAGAAGCTTTCACCTTTGGCGCGATTGGAAGCAAATCGCGCTGGATGTTCCTATTGCGGTTATCGCTCGCCCGGGAAGCCCTCCCGGAAAATCAGTCTTTGAACGGATTTTTTCGAAGCACAGAATTCCAGAGAGGTCGGCGGGCCTTTTATCCAAGTTGCAAGCGCCAGGCTGGAGCTATCTGAAAGGACCGCACCACGAAGAAAGTTCGAGCGGCATTCGCAATCGCGATTCTACAATTTAAGCGTACCGGTAGCAGGCTTAAGTTGATCCACGCACAATACGGTTACCCTCTTTCGGATCAAGCGATCGCCGGATTGGACCCTCGGTTTCGGCGGAAAATCCCTCAAACAGTCGCGACAGATATCCCGATAACTCTTCCCGGAGCGCATAAGGTGCTTCCATTGGCAGGAAATGACTTGTTCCGCGTATCGTTTTTACGATCGCTTCTGGGTACCGCTCCAGAATCCGATTGCTGCATGCGTCGGACATTACGGAGTCGCGTTCGGATCTCAGAAGCGTCAGCGGAATTCCGTACTTCTTGACCTTTTTGAGCGCGCCCCATGGACGATTTCTTTGCGCTGCGAAAACAGCGGCCTCGAATTCAGGACGACATGAGAGCGACCAGGTCTGACTGGCAGCTTGTAGGGCGCTGTCATCTGTCCGTGTAAGACCGTCGAGCAAGTAATCGTCCAGAAACGGTTCTCGCCATGTCTTGAAAGCACCCCGTCCGGAATAGGACTCTTTTGCGGCGTCGACAGACGGAAACTCCGGGCGCCGTTTTTTCGCATTACGCGCCATCCTGGACCTCGTCATGGCCAGCCGCATGAAAGGCACGATGTGCATGTTGCGATAGACGCGAGGGCTTAGAATTACGGGGTCGGCCAGAACGAGCCCTTTTACGAGATCGGGCCGTTTGCCAGCGACGAGAAGTGACACGCATCCCCCCATCGAATGGCCGCCTAGAACAACTCCTCCGGGTGCATAATGTTCCAACCATTCGATCACATCATCTCGAAACTTGTGCCAAGACGCTAATCGACGGCTAGAGGGTAAACTCGTTTTGCCATGGCCACGAATATCAATAGCGGCGACTCGTGCGCGCAAACCGAGCGGAGCCAGAATCGATTGGTACGTCATGGCGTTGAAACCAGTTGCGTGGATAAACAGACATGACAGATCAGCCGCCGGATCCCCGAACTCCATAGCCGCCATCTCGCCATCGGGCGTACTGAAATTGGTGCGCCGAAGCATGATCAGACAGATCCAAACACTTTGCGAAGCAGATCGGTCGTCCTGGCAAGCGGGTTTTCTCGGATTCTCTGTTCTTCTCGAGCAACATAATAGAATAATCCGTCAAGCCCCATACCGACCGCATGGTCAGTGAGATCACCACGAAGATCATTTGAAATGGCTGACAAGCCGTATCGTGACGTCACAGAATCCAGGGACTGAAAGGCTCCAGAATCCGCCAGGGACGTATCGATATATGGGCGGAATGCGTCAATCAGGCTTGCTTCTGTTCGCCCCCGCAGGAAGTCAGTAGCGGCCGTTTCCCCACCGTTGAGTATGCTGATCGCATCATCCAATGTGATGGACCGCACGGCCGACACAACGAGGCGACGAGCTTCAGGCATTGATGCCTCTGCGGCACGGTTCATGCGTAACTGCAAATCATCAAGAGGCGCTGATAACCCGACCTTTCCGAGCTGGTCTTGCAGCTCACCCAATCGACCGGGCAACGGTATTCGAATTTCATTATCCCCAAAGAACCCGTCAGTAGCGCCGAGTTGAGTTGAAACACGCTCGGTGCCTATCGTGAGGGCTTCTCGCAGCCCCGCTTCGACTTCTGCCGTAGTAACACCGCCAGTCGTCTCACCTCCGATACTTGAAATGACGTCGCCGAAAACACTTCCCAAACCGTTTGTCGTACTTGTTTCACAAGCTACGAAGCCAAACATCGCTGCGGCCACAACGAAAATTCTCATTGAATTCAGACTCCTCAAGCTCCCCAGCCTTCTTTAGAAACCAATTTACCAAATAACGCAAAGGAGAGAAGCTCTGTTCATCGCGAGGTGACATGTTAGGGTAACGTCGGATTTGTGGGAGAAATACCATGCTCAAGAAGACTTATGAGTGCTTCAATGTGTCGATCGAAAACAAGGTTGCTCACATCACCCTTAGCCGCGGCGATGCTTTAAATACTATGACGCGCGATTTCTGGAACGAGCTACCGGAAATCGTTAAAGCAATTGACAGTGACGCCCTTGCCCGCGTGATTGTCATTTCATCCACAGGAAAGCACTTCTCGGCGGGAATGGACCTATCTGTCTTTGCTCAGGATGGAGCGGTTCACTCTGCTAGCCGAGACAGATATGTCGCTGCAGAACAATTTCGCTCGAACATTCGTCAGATCCAGTCATCTTTCAATGCCCTCGAAAACGCGCGCGTTCCTGTACTGATTGCAATCCAAGGCGGTGTCATAGGCGGTGCCATTGATATGATTACGGCTGGCGATATTCGCTGGTGCACGAAAGACGCGTTCTTCTGCATCCAGGAAACAAACATCGCAATGACAGCAGATGTTGGCACCTTCCCCAGGCTGCAGCGCTACATCCCGGAAGGTTGGGTCAAGGAAATGGCTTACACGGGGCGGCGTATTCCAGCCGGGAAAGCCAAAGAAATAGGGCTCGTCAATGACATCTTCGAAACGCATGAGGATATGATGGAAGCGGTAATGGGAACCGCCCGCGAAATCGCGTCCAAGAACCCAGTAGCTGTCACGGGATGCAAGGTCCTGATCAATTATGGGCGGGACCATAATACCGCCGACACGCTGGATTATATCGGGGTCTGGAATGCAGGAATGCTTCCCGCGCCCCATATGCAAGAGGCATTTACAGCCATGGCAGAGAAACGCGATCCCAAATTTCCGGACCTTCTGCCACTGCGCGATAAGCCCATGTAGAATAAAGCTGGTTGCCTGACACGAAAATAGGCCGGCCCGCTATCGCTAGCAGACCGGCCTTGGGTCTCTGGTTAACACTGGATCCTGTTGAGGGGGACATGCGGGATCCACAGAAGCATCTTTTGGGAGGGGGAAGAAAATGCTTCTTGGGAAGGTGTGCTTTCCAGAAATTGCTCGTTTGTGTTTCAGTACGCGATATGGCACCGACCGTTATCGGAATCCAATCACACGTCATCACGGGTTTGGGAGGTCGAACAGCCTAGCGTCGACGGAAGCAAGTATTATGCGCCAAGGCTAAGCAGCGTGGCTCTTGGAAGACGACCGAGCTGTTTCACCATAGACGTCGAGGTTGGTTCCGATCAGGTCACCAAGATGCCCGAAGTCCTCTATACCGTACACATCCGCCATATACTCAGATACAGCTGGGAGAACCCGTCCAATCTCATCATGGCCAAGCCCAAGGCCGTGAAGGTCACGAAACATCCTTGAGGCTACATGTTTTCGGCCGCCGGGCGTTTGCTCGATCAGCCGTGCAATTTCGCCGGTGCAAGTGCCAAGCTCGGAGCCAGCTTTAGCTGACGCCGTCCGGGCACCGGGCAACTTATTGAACATTCTACCGGCAAATGGTGAGGCTTGGCGCTCGGCGGCATTGAACACTACGCCAAGTGCAGCGCGGGCTTTTGCTTGCGTCAATCCGGTTTGGATACCGACATGTTTTACTAAGTCTCTATACATGAAACGCGTCAACTCCTTGGGGACACGCAAACAACTTGCCCGCGCCGAGGTGTGACTATGGACTGCCATCCGTTGCCGAGAAGTTACCAAATTTGCGGTTTCTGTTTATTTTTGCCTGCTTGAGAGTTAACCGCCGTAAAGGCTCAGTTACCAAAACAGGTTATCTGTTAACGTTTGGACCATGTGGTGCGTTGAAAGCTAAGAGACCAAAATTTCAATTGAAGTGTAAGTCAGCATGCTGAGATTTGGATGTCTGGGGGCAGCAAGAATAGCGCCGACGGCTTTGCTGGGCCCCGTTTCAAAGATTGAAGGTGTGCATGTAAGCGCTCTTGCTTCAAGAGATCTCTCCAAAGCCAATGCCTTTTCGAATGAGCATAATATTGCTGGCATCGAAACGCAGTACGAAGCGCTCGTTCAGCGGCCGGACGTCGATATAATCTACAACGCACTTCCACCCAATCGACATGAAGACCTCACAATCCTGGCGCTGAAAGCAGGAAAAGCTGTTCTGTGTGAAAAGCCGTTCGCAATGAATGCAACGGCAGCGATGCGAATGGCGGAAGTCGCGTCAGAAACGGAGACACTACTACTAGAAGCCTTTCACTATCGCTTTCATCCAGCCTTCGGCCACGCCTTGGATGTCATTCAAGCTGATACAATTGGAGAAGTAACGAGCTTTGAAGCAGAATTTTCCGTCGAGATTCCAGACCGAGCCGGCGAACTAAGACATACATTCGAACTCGGCGGCGGCGCTCTTATGGATCTTGGATGCTACCCAATTCACTGGGCGCGTTCGCTTTTGGCAGGCGAACCAGAGGTTCTATCAGCAGAATGCGTATTGGGACGGCCCAATATAGACGTTCAAACAAAAGCTGTTCTTCAGTTTGATAATGAGGTGCGGGCACACATTAAAACCGACATGAGACCCGGTGCTACTCGATCTGCATGGTTGAAAGTTGTTGGCTCCAAAGCAACTCTCATGATGAAAAATCCGATTGCCCCACACTTTGGATATGAGATCACGCTCGAACGGTCCGGCATGACTGAAGTCTTATCACAGCAAGGCCCCAGTAACGAAACGACATACGATTATCAGCTTCGGCATTTCCTAGCTTGTCTTCGCAAAGGAGAAAAACCGATTTTGCCAACCAGCGACGCAGTCGCAAACATGACGGTAATTGATGCCATTTACACTGAAGCCGGTTTGCTAGTTCGGTCGGCGTGACCGACAGCTACCAAATCAGCTCGAGAGATCCAATGGTAAAGCTATGTGTGCTGTCTTTTCCACGCGCTGCTGGCAGCATAAGGTGAAACTTGGAAAACCCTTCACGCTCGCCTACCTCGAATTGGAGGCGCTCTCCATCTGTTTCGATAGTCGATCCGGCCTGCTCGACTCCGATGCCCAGCACAGTCGCCCATTTCGACGCTAGTTCGATCGGCGTAGTGCTTGAGAGTGATGCACCGACGATGCCGCCCTTTACACTTCGCTGCGGCCAGTCCGGCCCGCCCCAGCGCCACGCATCTTCCGGAACTGGCGTGTCGATCGACACAATCGCACCACCAATATCAGCGGGATGAAGATGACTGGCAGAGATGTCATGGAGGTCGACGTCCCAAACACGACGAACGCCAAGATTGTCAACTCGTTGGCGAGCTGCGGCGATGTCCGGCACTTGAAAAATTGCCATGTACCCGCCTTTGCCTGAGTGATCGAGAAAACGCTTTGCGGGAGCGGAATTGCTTACAGGTATAACGACTTCCAGAAATTGATCGCCGATCGGAAATACAGCGTTGGTCAAACCAAACTCACCCACGCCTGGATCGACAAAGGGGTCTCCCAGTCCAAGACGGTCCTGCAGTTCGTCAACGATGCCTGCATTATCAAATACGATAACCAGCTGACGAAGGCGAACACCATCCATAGCCATATGGTCATTTAGAATTGCGCGAAAATCAATAGATATGGCGCGCTCCAGGGGGACGATTGGAGCGCGCCAATCCCGGGTCAGAACTCAGTTAGCTCTGGAGCCCGTATGACGAAGTGCAAAGAAGGGGGATTATGCAGCTTCGCCTTTCTTACCTTCGATGACTTTTGGCTTCGCGCGCGCTTTCGCATCCGTGCCGATAGCAATCTTACGGGGCTTCTTCGCTTCAGGTAGTTCTCTGGTCAGCGCAATCCGCAGAAGCCCGTTTTTCAGCTCCGCACCAGTAACTATGACATGGTCTGCCAGCTGGAAACGACGGATGAAACCACGTTCCGCAATACCTCGGTGAAGGAACTCACGTGTTTCACTATCCTCATCTTTATGGATACGGCCAGAAACGGTAAGAAG
>JBCCIW010000120.1:0-9008 GCA_039028055.1 Pseudomonadota bacterium
CGCCGTCTTCGTCGGAACCAACAGACGCGCCGTATTGCTCAAGGGCGATAAGCCATTCCCGGCCCTCGGGTCCGTCAGCAGTGATCGGAGGGGCTATCGGGTATTCGTCGAGCAGCTTGGACGCGCGGGTTCGTCCTAATCGTTCTAGATGGGCTGTTGCTGCCGAACGGTCAAGTGGCTGATTCGCATCAAGCAGGTCAAAAATCGCATTCCGAATGGCATTTATATCCGCATTGGGGAAATTCGCTGTCGCCAACAGCTCACCGCCAGCTTCAACGAGGTTCGGGTTATCGATAACGCGGGCGACGAGGCCAAGCCCGGCAGTCTTCGATTCTGATTTCAACGGCGTGCTTGTATTTGATTGATTTCGTTTGGTCCGGCGTTGCCAGAGATAGTCGTTCATGCGGCGGCGCAAGTCGCGCTCATAGGCTGCCCTGACACCCGAGTGCTTTATCTGCCCAGCCGCTGTTTTCAGTCGTTGGTCAAGCCCGGCCTGGCGCTCCGGAGTATCGACGCTGTCGAAGGCAAGCTCCCGCTCCCATAGCAGCTGGGCAAGGGGAACTGCGTTCGTCAGAAAGGTCTCCATCTCGCTTCGTCCGCGTTGACGGATGACATCATCGGGGTCGAGCCCGTCGGGTAGAAGCGTGAAGAACAGGCTTCGTCCAGGCTGCAAGTGAGGCAGCGCGCGATCAATGGCGCGGTGCGCCGCGCCCATGCCCGCTCGATCACCGTCGAAACAGAGCACAGGCTCGGGGCCAACCCGCCAGAGAAGGGCCAGCTGGTCTTCCGTGAGCGCTGTGCCCAGGGGAGCGACCGCGTGGCCAAATCCAGCCTCTGTAAGCGCTATGGCATCCATATAGCCTTCGCAGACGATCAGTCCGCCGTCTTCACCGTGGCCGAGGGCCTCTCGGGCCCGTTTGTAGCGGTAGAGGATCTGGCTCTTGTTGAAGAGCGGTGTGTCGGACGAGTTGAGGTATTTTGGCTTTGCGTCTGGCGTCATGCCTCGACCGCCAAAGGCGATCACGCGGCCTTGCGGATCTTCGATCGGGAAGATGACCCGGCCCCGGAATCTGTCGTAGGGCTCCTTGCCGCCCTCCTTTTGGACGGCGAGTCCTGCTTCCACGATTTCCGATTGGGTGAAGCTCTTTTTCTTGAGGTGTTCGAGCAGCGCTCGCCAGTCATCGGGGGCAAAGCCGAGACGGTGCCGCGCCCATGCTGCTTCGTAGAGCCCACGACCCTGAAGATAGTCGCGTGCATCTGCTCCGAGCGATCCGCGCAACGTATTTTCAAAGAACTGACAAGCGGCTTCGCAGGCGTCGTAGAGACGCTGGCGACGATCATAAGCCTCTTTCGCCTCCGGCGTTGCCTTGGGCAGCGCCATTCCAGCTTCGTCGGCGAGCTTTTCGACTGCCTCCATGAAGGACAGCCGCTCGGTTTCCTGAACGAATTTGATGACGTCACCGCCGAGCCCGGACGAGAAGCACTTGAAGATCTTCTTTTGATCGTTGACGTAAAAGCTCGGCGTTTTCTCGCTCGTGAACGGCGACAGGCCAACCCACTCCTTGCCCTGCTTTTTCAGTTTCACCTTGCGGCCAATTACGGTCGACGGCTGAAGGCGTGCCTTCAACTCGTCAAGAAATCCATCGGGGATACGAACGCCGCTCACTAACCTAAAATAGTTGCTCTCTCGACATGAATCCATCCCGTCCGCGCAGGCTAACTGATTCGGTGGTTCCACGGCGGACCAACGAGGTCGGCTGAGTGAGTGAGCACTGAGTTTAAAAGGATTTCTAGCGTGATCGCACGAACCAAGCCGATATTTGCTTGACGCAACCAGCCATCTGACTTTACCGCCTGCAAGGTTCGCAATCCTTTAGCGGGCCGGTGCGGCGGTCTCAGGAGGCGAACGGATCATGGCAAACACAAGCAAAAATGCATCTGAAATGGCGACGGGTGCGATTGTTTTGGCCGACGGGACAACCTGGCTCGGGCAGGGCTGCGGTGCTCCCGGCGTTGCGATCGGCGAGCTTTGCTTCAACACAGCTGTCACCGGCTACCAGGAAATCCTGACCGACCCGTCCTATGCCGAACAGATCATCCTCTTCACCTTCCCCCACATCGGCAATGTGGGCGCAAATGACCAGGACCTCGAATTCAGTACTGAGCCTGCGGCACGGGCAGCCAGGGGGACAATATTCAGAGCTCCGATAACACCACCGTCCAATTGGCGAGCTGTCGATCATTTTGGTGCCTGGCTTCGCAAGTCGGGCATTGTCGGGCTCTCCGGCGTCGATACGCGGGCACTCACCCGGCGGATCCGTGAGCAAGGCATGGCCAAGGCGGCCATCGCGCACGCGCCTGATGGTAATATCGATATTACTGCCCTCGCCGAGGCTGCAGCAGCGTGGGACGGGCTTGAAGCTGCAGACCTCGCTGCGAACGTCACCCAATCAGATACCTATAACCACTCAGAACAACTCTGGCAGCCAGATGCGACGTTCCCCGACCTAAATGATGCAGATCATCACGTGGTGGTCGTCGATTTCGGCGTTAAGAAGAACATACTGCGTAATCTCTCCGAGGTCGGCGCTAGGGCGACAATTGTCAGCGGTGACATGTCCGCGGATGACATCCTCGCGCTCAAGCCAGATGGCGTGGTTTTTTCCAATGGTCCCGGCGACCCTGCAGCGACTTTCAAGCGCTCAGGCGAAATGATCCGATCGGTAGTAAATTCCGGTGTGCCCATCCTGGGTATTTGTCTCGGACACCAGCTGCTCGCTCTGGCACTCGGTGCCAAGACGGTGAAAATGGCTCAGGGTCATCATGGGGCCAATCACCCCGTGAAGGATGTCACGACCGGAAAAGTCGAAATCGTTTCCATGAATCACGGCTTCACGGTCGATACGGCGACGCTTCCCGACGGTGTTGAGGAAAGTCACAAATCTCTTTTTGATGGAACCAATTGCGGTCTGGCAGTGAAGGACAAACCGATCATCTCGGTACAGCACCACCCGGAAGCGAGTCCCGGCCCGCAGGACAGTTTCTACCTGTTCGAGCGGTTCGCGCAGCTCATGGCCCGCTAGACCGAGTTCTATTCCGCGGCGATCTTGATGTGCCGTCCAGCTTCGGCAAACTTGAACGGACGCTCGGACGAGTCCAGTGCTTCGATCGCCGATTCGTATCCTGCTTCAACGGCACCCTCATAGCAGGTCCAGTCTCTCAACTCGATGTTCTTTAGTTCGGGAACAATGCAGAGGTCGGCGAGTTCCCGGCCGGCTGAGGGATCAACGGAGACCGTTGCTGCGCGCATGAGCAGAGATGCGATCGGAGGTGTTCGAGAAAAACCGTTTTTCCAGATCCAGCGAAAGAAACCTGGCGGCTCTATGAATTCATCGGCCGGAAATCCAGCTCTCTGGCGTGCGGCATCGGATCCAACAACATACCCCCTGTGCATGCCGCGCATGGTCTTCACAGGGAAGTTGTTGAGGACGCCGCCGTCCACCAGAACATCGCCATCGTCAATCACCGGCGGTAAGATGCCGGGCAGGGCAATTGATGCTCTAAGAGCATGGCGAACAAGCCCGCGGCGATGCAGATACACCTCCCCATCGGTGAGGTTTGCGGAAACGGCAAAAAACGGGATGTCCAGATCACCAATCGTTGCCTCCCCGAAGTGCTCCTTCAGGCGGCTGTCCACACGTTTACCCTGCACCATTCCGACAACCGGCAGCTGATAATCCCCCAGCGGGTTACTCTCAACAAACGCCTTGCGGATACGGTAATCGATTTCCTTGTCATCCCACCCCGTCGCCACGCACGCAGCGACCAGCGCTCCCATACTGGTGCCACCGGCGAAGTCTATGGGAATGCCGCGTTCCCTGAGAGCTTTCACAACGCCAATATGGGCGTAGGCGCGCGCTCCACCGCCGGAAAGTACCAGTCCTACCGATCGGCCGCTCATGACGCGCGCCAGGCGCTGACAGTCCGACGGCATAGTACTGCACCAATGGAATATTCGGATGGCACCAGCGGCCGAGAGCCACTTGGCGGGGGGCGTTGTCATGCGCTGGCGCTTGTGATGGAGCAGAACAACATCCACGAGTTTGAAGCGCTGAGCAGGAGATTCGTTTCTTGGAAGGAGTGGGTCCGACGGCACTGCGTCAGCTCTCCCAAAGACCCAGATCCGGTCAGCCTGTCGGACGCTTTGCCTGTACCACCCGTTATCACCGAGCTTGCAGGTCAGAATGACAATATCGTTCTTTGTTTCGACTTCATCGAAGTAGGCGGTTGGTTTCTCGTCGCCGGTTTCGCGATCCACAATGGCGACGCGAAGCCCAGAGTCCTGCAATACCGCCTTCAACGTCTCAGCACGCTCTTCAAGGTCGATTGTCGGAGAAGCCGCCACGAACGTGAAAACCTTCGGCTCAGCCCGCGCCGAGCGTCGTCCGGAATGTCTCACGCGCAGGAGCACAACACGGATCATGCGCTCAAGAATCTCCGGTTCTGCCTTGATCAGCCGATCAAATCCTCTGCGGCTGATTGAAAGGATCTCTGTATCACGAAGGGCGTAGACGGAATTCGTATGGGGGACCGCGGCTTGTCCCTGTCCGCCCGAAAAAAGCGCCATCTCTCCCACCGGCTCACCGGCGCGGATGTGACCAAGGAAATCTGCATCGCTGCCGTCCTGGGTCCGGAAAACGCCGAGCGTACCCGATAAAACAAAGTAGATGTCTGTGGCGGCTTCGCCTGAAAGGAAAAGCGGCATCCCTGCCTTAAGGGAGAACCAGCAAGCTTCCTTGCCCGCCGCCCTCAGCGCGCGCCGCGGCGCATCCTTCAAAAAAGGAATACTCTTCAGGGAACTGGCTACATCCAAACTCATGTCGAGAACATGCTAATCCTTACTCGTTCTGCAAGTGTATACCATGGCGCACACCCATCACAGTGGTTGCAAGTCTCGTGCATATCTCGTGAAGTTTGCGTGAAGAGCAAATGGTAATCTGGGTTCTTTGGTGGGGTGACAGGGAGTCCCCGGCCAGCTAGTTGAGGTGTCCTAAAAGACACTTGCTGGGGAACGTCCATATGCCCGTGGTCAAATCGACACTCGATCCGACTTCATATGCCTTTGCGGCGAATGCCCGCGCCATGGACACCCTGGTCGATGAGCTGCGCGCGAAAACGACCACGGCAGCCCTAGGCGGATCAGAACGGTCTCGCGAGCGCCACACGGCGCGCGGCAAACTGTTACCCCGCGAGCGGGTTGAACGCTTGCTTGATCCCGGCGCACCATTTCTGGAACTTTCGGCTCTCGCTGCCAATGGTCTCTATGGCGATGAGATTGCTGGTGCTGGGATTATCACCGGTGTTGGCCGGGTCGAAGGCCGCGAATGCGTCATCGTCTGTAATGACGCCACTGTTAAGGGCGGCACCTACTATCCGATTACAGTCAAAAAGCATCTCCGCGCACAGGAAGTGGCGATGGAGAACGAGCTTCCCTGCATCTACCTCGTGGACAGTGGCGGCGCGAACCTTCCCCACCAGGCGGAAGTCTTTCCGGACCGGGAGCATTTCGGCCGCATCTTTTTCAATCAGGCGAATATGAGCGCGCGGGGTATTCCACAGATTGCTTCGGTCATGGGTTCTTGCACCGCGGGCGGTGCTTACGTCCCTGCCATGTCCGACGAAACAGTTATCGTTCGCAAGCAGGGCACGATTTTTCTCGGTGGCCCGCCGCTGGTGAAGGCGGCTACGGGTGAGGAGATTTCAGCCGAAGATCTCGGCGGTGCAGATGTCCATGCCCGCCAGTCGGGCGTCGTCGATCACTATGCCGCCCATGATGACCACGCCCTCGCCATCGTGCGCTCGATCGTCCGGACGCTGAACAGGCCAAAGCCCCAACCGCTTGATCTCGCCGATCCAATAGACCCGATCTACGACATCAATGAGCTGAACGGCCTCGTTCCTGCTGATGTGCGAGAACCCTTTGACGCCCGGGAGATCATTACACGGATTGTCGACGGCTCCGAATTCCATGAGTTCAAGAAGCTCTACGGAGAAACCCTCGTTTGCGGCTTTGCGCGCATCTATGGCATGCCCGTCGCGATCCTCGCCAACAATGGAATTCTCTTCTCCGAAAGTGCCCAGAAGGCCGCGCACTTTATTGAACTTGCGGACCAGCGCCGCACACCGCTCATTTTCCTGCAGAACATTACGGGCTTTATGGTCGGCTCAAAGTATGAGGCGGGCGGTATTGCCAAGGACGGCGCGAAGATGGTCACCGCTGTGGCCACCGCCAGCGTCCCTAAATTTACCGTCGTTACCGGCGGCAGTTTCGGTGCGGGCAATTATGGCATGTGCGGCCGCGCCTATTCCCCGCGCTTCCTCTTTATGTGGCCGAATGCCCGCATCTCCGTCATGGGCGGAGAGCAGGCGGCATCGGTGCTTGCAACGGTAAAGCGCGAGGGTATGGAGCGCCGCGGTGAGGACTGGTCAGCTGACGAAGAAGACGCCTTCAAGCAACCGATCCGCGAAACCTACGAGGCCGAGGGCAACCCCTATTATTCCACGGCCCGAATCTGGGACGACGGCATCATCGCGCCCGCCGACACCCGCCGTGTGCTCGGCCTTGCCATATCGGCCAGCCTGAACGCGCCGTTCCCGGATCGTGGTTTTGGCGTCTTCCGTATGTAATTCAGCCTTTTACAAACGCCTCAAATTCTTCCGCAAAATCAGGATGCCAGCGGGACAGGGCCGGGCGGTTCTTGATTATGTCGTCTGCCGTCCACTGCATGCGCTTCTCGTCGAGCTCTCGTGGTGTTTCATTGTCCGGACACAGAATATAGAAATCACCGTTTTCGAGAGCGCTGAGCATAAAGCCGACGGTCTCTTCCGCCGTTGCCGCTCCAGGCGGTTTTTGCGGGACGAAACCCGAGATCATTGGCGTGTAAACAAATCCGGGTATGAGCAGATGCGCGGTGAGCGCGCAGCTATCGAGCCCTCGGAACGCGTGCGCAATACTCTCTGTATACGCCAGCACGCTCGCTTTCGAAATATTATAGGCATAGTTGCCAGGCGGTCGCGTGATGCCTTGTTTTGATCCGGTATTGATCACAGCGCCAGCTTCGCCATGCGCCAGCATCGACGGAACAAAGGCGTGGCAGCCATGGACAACGCCCATCAAATTGACACCGAGAATCGTGTGAAGCTGTTCCAGGTCCTCCCAAGGCAGCGATCCAGGTCGCCCGATCCCCGCATTGTTCATCAAGCAGTGCACCTTGCCGAAACGGTCCAGCGCCGCATCGCGCAGAGCTTCGACCTCTTCTAGTTTTGAGACGTCGCAGGATTTCGCCAGCACCTTATCCGGGCTGCCCACGACGTTCGAGAGTTCATCTGCTGCAGCGCCAAGCTCATCTTTCACATCTGCGATGACGATGTTCATGCCTGCCGCCGCATAGCGCCTTGCAGCCTCAAGCCCGATACCGCCAGCTGCTCCCGTCACCACGGCGGTGTTCCCGGCTTTCATCCAATCGGTCATTTTTGTCTCGCCTCCATGAATTTCCTGATGGCTGTCCGCACATCATATTCGTCGTCGCCGTCATATCGCGGCGCGTATTTCGCATAGGCCCCATCGATTTCGTCATGGATCGGACGGATACGCTCGATATTGTACGCATGCGTCACAACATAGAACTCGCCCGCCCGGATCTGCTCGACGACCTTGCCTGCAAACTCATCCGTATCCATGGCAAGCTCGCCGAGGGCACCATGGGTCATGTCCGACCGCACGAATCCCGGACAGATCAAGCCGACGGTGATGAAGTCCGCCAGCTCTTCTCGCATCACTTCGGTCAGTCCACGCACGGCATGTTTGCTCGCCACATAGGCTCCTATTCCGGGCGCGGCTGTAAAGAAGGAGTTCTCCGACCCCACATTGTAGATGAATGCCGGGCGGCCTTCGCGCTCCATCCGTTCCCCGAATATTGCCGAGCCGTGCCAGACGCCGAAGACATTCACGTCGAACACGCGCCGCAAATCCTCCAGCGGCGTCGTGGTTACGCTCGCAGCGACCTGGCTCACCCCGGCATTGTTGATTAGCCCGTCTACGGTCCCATAGGTCGCCCAGGCGAAATTCGCGAAGGTTGTCATACTCTCTGGATCGCTGACATCCATCACCATGGATGACGCCTCAATGCCTCGCTCGGCTAATTCTGCCGTTGCCGCTTTCAGCTTCTCCTGACGCGGCTCACCGATCACGATCTTCGCGCCTTCCGCTCCAAAGGCTTTGGCGAGCGCAAATCCGATGCCCGTCGCCCCGCCGGTGATCACAATGCATTTATCTTTGAATGAACCCACACTTACCCCCTTTGTTATTTTGATCCCCCAGCTTAAACCGCGAAGGGCTAAGATTTGAAGGGATAGGCAATGACTTTCTGGATGCCAGACCGCGTTCGCGAAGATTCATCCGCATTCAAGCTCACCGTTACGCATGCCGTCTGCGTCGGCCCGCCGGAGATGCAATTTTTGATGGGGGGATCATCCATGGCCGCAGCCGTGGAGGCGGCCGAAGCCACCTTCGAGATGCCGCTCCTCTGGGCGACGACCCAGTTCATGAACACCGGCATGCTCGGCGAAACCGTGGAATTTGAGGCGAACAGGATTGGCGGCGGGCGGAATGTCGTACAGGCCGAGGTTATCGTGTCGAAATCTAGCGAGCCGATCGCTCGCATGGCGGCTGCTCTCGGTGGCAGCAAGCCCGATCACGACACGCGGATCGTTGCTATGCCGAATGTCGGTGCGCCGCTCGAGTGCCCGATAAAGACTGACACCACCTTCACGACGGATGAAAATCTGATTGGTCAATTCGAGCGTCGCACCGCCTTCGAAGATAACGACGCCGGTGTCGAGCACATGTGGATAAAGCCGAAGGCAGACTTGCCTAACAATGCCGGGCTACTCTCTATCATTTCAGACTTCATCCTCGGCGTGCATCCGCTGACGCGCGGCGGGCGAAC
>JBCCIW010000121.1:0-8964 GCA_039028055.1 Pseudomonadota bacterium
CATGAACCCATCTACCGACGACTTTGCCGCCCTCTTCGAAGGGTCGTCAGCCGCCGGAACCATGATCGAAGGCAAGGTCGTCCCAGCGACGGTCATCTCAGTTGAGAATGATGCTGTGATCGTTGATGTTGGCCTCAAGACGGAGGGCCGCATTCCCCTTAAAGAGTTTTTCCTCGACGACAATGAGCCGGAAGCGGGCAAAATCGTCGAAGTTTATCTTGATCGTATCGAGAACGCACTTGGAGACGCCGTTCTATCGCGTGAAAAAGCCCGTCGTGAGGAAAGCTGGATCCGCCTCGAAGACATGTACAACAAGGAAGAGCCGGTCCAAGGGGCAATTGTGGGCCGGGTCAAAGGCGGGTTTACCGTCGATCTTGGCGGGGTGAACGCGTTCCTTCCCGGGTCTCAGGTCGATATTCGTCCGGTCCGTGATGTTGGCCCACTCATGGGTGAGAAGCAGCCATTCGCAATTCTGAAAATGGACCGGCCTCGCGGAAACGTTGTCGTTTCACGCCGGGCAATTCTCGAAGAGAGCCGGGCAGAGCAGCGCGCCGAGATTGTTGGAGATATGGCCGAGGGCGATGTCCGCGAAGGCGTCGTCAAGAACATCACCGATTACGGTGCGTTCGTTGACCTCGGCGGTATCGACGGCCTCCTGCACGTCACCGATATGAGTTGGAAACGGATCAACCATCCGAGTCAGGTCGTTGATGTTGGTCAAACCGTCAAAGTGCAGATCATCAAGATCAATCCAGACACGCAGCGTATCTCGCTCGGCATGAAGCAACTTGGCTCCGATCCGTGGGAAGGTGTCGAGGCGAAGTATCCGATCGGCACGCGGCTCAATGGTCAAATCACGAACATTACTGACTATGGTGCATTTGTTGAACTGGAGGATGGCGTAGAGGGCCTGATCCACGTCTCAGAAATGAGCTGGACTAAGAAGAATGTTCATCCGGGCAAGATTGTCTCAACGTCGCAGGAAGTCGATGTTGAAGTTCTTGACGTTGATTCCGACAAGCGCCGTATTTCCCTCGGCCTCAAGCAGACCATGGACAACCCATGGGATGCGTTCCTTGCCGAGAACCCCGTGGGATCTGAAATCGAGGGCGAAGTTCGTGGGATAACCGAATTTGGTCTTTTTGTCGGCCTTGGGCCGGACCTCGATGGCATGGTCCACATCAATGATATCTCCTGGGACCAATCAGGAGAGGAGGCGATCGTTGCCTATAACAAGGGTGATTCTGTTCGCGCGAAAGTTCTCGACGTTGATGCCGAGAAAGAGCGCATCTCGCTTGGCATCAAACAGCTCGGCTCCGACCCGCTCGGTGGAGATACCGGTGTTGCGAGAAATGCGGTTGTCACCTGTGTCGTTACAGAAGTGGCTTCGGGGGGAATCGAGGTGGAGTTTGGCGAGCCTGTAATGCGGGCCTTCATTCGCCGTTCCGACCTCTCACGAGATCGCTCGGAGCAACGCCCCGAGCGTTTTGCTGTCGGAGACAAAGTGGATGCCCGGGTCACCAATGTCGATCGTGGATCGCGCCGCGTGACCCTTTCGATCAAGGCACTGGAAATCGCTGAAGAAAAAGAAGCTGTCGCGCAATACGGCTCTGCTGACAGCGGTGCGTCTCTTGGCGATATCCTTGGGGCTGCACTGGCGGGCTCCGGTTCATCGGAACCTGAGGCGGTGCCTGCTGCTGATGAGCCTGTCGAGGCCGCTGCGCCAGCTGAGGCTTCGCCCAGTGGTGGTGATGATCTCAAAAAACTGACCGGAGTCGGTCCCGTTCTCGCTGGAAAACTGGCGGATGCAGGTGTTACGAGCTTTTCCCAGATCGCTGCGCTCTCTGACGATGAGATTGCCGACATTGAGGAAAAGGTTGGTGCCTCCGGCAAATTCGAGAAAGAAGGCTGGATTGCTCAGGCGAAAGACCTCGCAGGCGGCTAACGCTAGCTGGCAGGCAAAGATTTCGAATTCTCTCGGGTTTGGAATCTAAATTTTGCGAAATTTTTTGTGGCGGAGGCTTGGGCTTCCGCCACAAATGCGTTTAAAGTCAAAGTTATGCTCCGGTCAGAACTTGTTTTAAAACTCGCCGAGGAACATCCTCATCTGCCGCAGAAACGCGTCGAGCAGGCCGTCGATGTCATTTTTGAAGAAATATCAGCAGCCCTAGAACGTGGGGACCGTGTTGAACTTCGCGGCTTTGGTGCATTCTCTGTACGTCAGCGGGACGCCCGCCGTGGACGTAATCCCCGCACGGGGGAAACGGTTGATGTTCCCGCCAAGCGCGTGCCCTTCTTCAAAGCAGGCAAAGAGCTGCGAATGCGCATCAATGATGGGACAGATCCTGAGGCGCGCTAGCCAAAATTCCTGTCACGACGGCTAATTCGAACGCGACGCGATTCCAGCTTCGTAAGCTTGACCCCACTTGCAAATAACCCCATGATTAATAAGGGTTATTTATTAACACCTGTTAACTAACGAGGGGTACTTGCGAGATGTTTCAGGAATTCAAAGACTTTGCCATGAAGGGCAATCTGGTCGACATGGCCGTCGGCTTCGTCATGGGGTCGGCATTTGCCACCGTCGTGACCGCTTTTATCCAGGGTGTTTTTCTTCCCGCATTGAGCCCGGTCCTGGGCGGTCTGGATTTTGGGAGTTGGAAATATGTCATGACACCGGCTGAAGTCGCTGCCGACGGGGCGGTCGTGGCCGAGGAAGTTGCCATCAAGATTGGCGAATTCATCTCAGCGACGATTTCTTTCCTCATTGTCGCCTTTGTCATGTTCATGATTATCAAAGGAATGAACAAGGCCATGAAAGCCATGGAAGAGGAGAAGGAGCCGGAGCCAGAGGCACCAAAGGGGCCTTCTCAGGAAGACTTGCTCACAGAGATTCGGGATCTGTTAGCAAAGACGAGCTAATACGCGTTTAGTAGAGTAGCGTAGAGTGTGAAGGGGCGGCCCAATCGGGTTGCCCCTTTTTTCGTTGCGGCCCGCGTCATTGATCAGAGACGGAATTCAATCTTTGAATTCGTATGCCCGTGGGTGTATTACACTATAACACTTTGTGAATGACTGCCGGGTCGATCCGGTAGCAACATGCACACCGGTTCAGGGAAAATCACCATGCTGGGAGCCATTCAGGCACCTCTCCTTTTTGGTCTGTTTGCTGCCTTTGTGACGACGATTGGTTTGGTGTTTGTCGCCCGTCAGCAGCGTTGGAGTGAGGAGTATGCCAAGCTCCTTGCCGTGGCCGCCGGCGGCATGTTGCTCACGCTCGTCTTCGTGCATATTGCCCCTGAGGCCCTTGAACGAAGTTCTCAGGCTCCCGTTTTGATTGCTTCAGGTTTCCTTGGAGGACTTGCCTTGAATGTTGGACTGCGCTGGTTTTCAACCCGCGCTTCTGGTCAGGTGCCTTCAGCTCCTGCCATGGTCGCTGCGCCCGTGCTGGCAATCGCAATCCACTCCTTTTTCGATGGGATCATTTATGCGGTCACCTTTGCGACCAGTTTCGAGGCGGGTGTTTTTGCTGCCCTGTCGCTAAGCCTTCACGAGTTTCCAGAGGGGGTGATTGCCTTCGCATTGCTCCGGCAAGGTGGTGTTTCAAGCCGGTACGCACTTCTCTTCGCATTTCTTGCATCAGCGGCAACCACACCACTTGGTGTCATTGCTTCGGCACCGGTCGTTTTCAGCTTGAGTTCTGAAGTCATCGGCAACCTGTTTGCTGTATCTGCCGGCCTGCTGCTTTTTGTAGCGACAGGGCCGTTGATGGCTCCACTTCGATCACAACCGTTGGGCCGCGGATCCATTGCTCTCGCTATTGGCGTGATTTTTGCTCTAGGACTAACTCATTCGCCATTGAACGCACACCGCCATGCGGATACGGTCGGTTTCGTGGCGGTAACTCAGGTCGTCTGAGTTTTTTCGCTCCGCGGGGGGGCGAATGTCTAGAGCGAGGCGGGCGATATGCCTAACCGACCACAATCGAACGGGATAGATCTCAGGGAACGCGTGCATATTGATGCATTGGTATTGGGCGTTTTTGTCTTGCAGACGGCGATTGCCCTTTATGCCCTGTCACCAACCCCAAATTCTAATCATGTTTCATCCGATGTAGCCGACGAACTCATTCTGGTAGACGCGCTACCCGAAATGTCGCCACTGGATATTGTTCCAGAGACACCGCCCGTGGTTGCTCCCATCGTTATTCCGGAACGCGGCCCCCGCGATTTGTCGGAATCTGAACGCATTCCTTCCGGTTCAAGCTTTGTTACGGTGTTTGGTAATGGTCCGAATGATGATGTCTGGCACGTTGCGACGCACTCCAACAAAAATCACGCTTTCTTTGCTAATGACTGGGGTCGGAATAGCGCCGAGTTTTCGAGCGATGGTGTGCGCCTCAACGTCGGACGTGATGGTGACCGTTGGGTAAGTGGCGAGGTAAAAACGAAGACTCTCTACGGCTACGGACGTTATGAAGTGGTCATGAAGCCAGCGAAGGCATCGGGGCTCGTCTCCGCATTCTTTACTTATACCGGCCCGTACTTCGGGGACCCCCATGATGAGATCGATATCGAATTCGTTGGCAACAACACTCGGAGTGTCGAGTTCAATTATTTCAAGAACGGTCGTACTGAAAACCACCACGTGCTCGAATTGCCATTCGATGCTTCAGAGCATTTCCACATCTACGCTTTTGAATGGTACCCCGACAGTATTCGCTGGTTCATTGACGGGGAGCTTGTATTTGAAACTCCCGAGGGTGACGCGAATATCCCGCGGACACCCGGCAGCATTTACATGAATATGTGGACGGGAAGCCTCTGGGGATTGAAGAGCTGGCATGGTGAGCCCGAGTTTCAGGTCGGTACCAGTTCCGAATATGCCTGCGTTTCGTTTACTGAGCCTGGCGACAACAGCCGTCGTTGTGGCGACTTGTTTCGCCCTCCAATCAGAGCGGAGGGCCAATATGTCGGGTTGGTTACAGACGATCCCTCAGCGCAGATCGTAAATGCCTCTGCACCGTAGTTAACGGCACCGGGATTGCAGGGTCTCCATCATTGAAGGAGATCCGGAATGGCAATTCGCGCTCTAACACTATCAATCATGGCTTCTGGTCTCGCACATACAACCGCGCTGGCTGACGCTGTTACTGACACTGACGGCGATATTCTTTCATGTACCACGCAGGATTATCGGGCAATGGAGGCTCGTCTGGATGCTCCGGATACAGAACCCACGCCACTCTACAAATTGTCGATCATGGATGCTTTCGTTTCGATGTGTCCAGACCGCATTGAAATGCCATACGTCGCCCGTCGGGCGGCAAGGGCTGCACTCGATGCGGGAGACCCGGCTCGGGCACTCGCTCTTTATCAGATCGCGCTTTATCAGGGTGCTCCATTCGACCGATCCGATCGCCTCGATTACATGACAACGTTGGTGGAAACCGGTGCGTCCAACAGAGCGTGGGCCCTGCGTGACCAGGAAGTCGCCCGCTGGATCGAAGAGATCGAGCTTCGCGGCATCGCTGACATAGAAACGGAGCGCCTGCGAGATGGATATCTGCACCACGTCAGCTTTACCGCCGTAGATCCTGATTTCCAGCAGACAGATGTTTGGCTCGCTGTTCCATTTGCCGGTGGTTGGCCTGCAGCGATTGTTCGTGGCTCCGACCAAAAGCGAACAGCGCTTCGTAGAATGGTAAGCGGGAACCGTGCCCTGGCTTACGAGCACCTCGACTTGGTTCGCTGTCGAGGCCGCACAACGCTGACACAGAATGATGACGGACTGGGGCGCGTTGATGTTGAGGCCATCGCCGAGGAAACTGCGCGCTCCTATCTACAACGCCCCGATGTCTATTATGATTATGGAGACGGCGAGCCCGTCAGCACGTGTTTTGATGCGCATCGCTTGTTTGTCTCTCCTGACCCCCGCAATGCGTTGTCATTGAGTGGTGTCCGGACTTATTGATTGTGAAAATAGGCGAGTTGCTGCGAACGTTGTCTGATGCGCCACTCGCCTGACACTTTGACTAATTCGTCTATGTACCAGGCTCCGATAAAAAGGGTGTGCGGCGTGCCCTCTCTTTCCATCGTCATGGGGTTGAACAACAGGCTACGAACGTGAGCCGTCTCTCCATCAACCCGAATATCCGGATTGGTGACGAAGTGCTGACTTGCACTGAACAGTGGTAGCGTGCTGTCGAGAAATGTCTTTATCTCAGAAAGAGATCCGCTGATCCCGCCGGTTGCGGAATAGTCGATTTCCGCGTCATCAGTAAAAAGAAGATCCAGCCTGTTCCAGTCGCGCCCGTCTATCGCGTGGCAGTAGGCCGACAACAGTTCCTGTATTTCGAAGCGATCTGAAAGCTCTTCGAGTGTCAGCATGGTGGCATCCGATCAGGCGTAGACCGCCATTCGAGCCGACACGGCATGGAACTCGTCAATGGTTTCATCCAGAATGTCCTTGATTGGACGAACTTTATTTATCCGGCCAGCAACCTGCCCCGTCAAAGCGATTCCCGCCTCAAGATCTCCTCCGAAATAGACATCCTGGGTTCCTGCAAATTCTCCGAAGATATTCTCGGTGCCCTCTTTCTGCAGACGCGTTGTCCGCTCGGTTCTGAGCGCCCGCAAGGCGGGTCCCGGGCCAGACCGGTTCAGGAAAACCGTGTCCGTGGCGTCCGCATCGACAATGGCGTTCTTCCAGTTTTGGTGGACGGGTGCTTCGGCGGAGGACAGAACACGTGTTCCCATCAAAACAGCTTCAGCCCCGAGCGCGAATGCGGCGGCCATGGATCTACCGTCGGTAATCCCGCCAGCGGCCACGACCGGAACGTCGACCTTTTCACAGACGAGGGGGATAAGCACCATGCTGGCAACGTCCTGCGGGTTCTTGAAGCCGCCGCCTTCGCCTCCCTCGACGATCAGACCGTCCACACCTGCTTCGATGGCGCGGAGCGCACCCTTGAGTGATGGCACAACATGAAAGACGGTCAGCCCGGCGGATTTGAGCGTCTCTGTGTATTTCATCGGGTCGCCGGCGGAGGTTGTGACGAACCGGACGCCCTGGTCGATGACGAATTGAACGATATCTGGGTCGCGGACAAAGGCTTGAGCGACGTTCACTCCAAAGGGCTTATCGGTCAGATCGCGCATCTTCACGATTTCTTCTCGCACCGCATCAAGTTCACCGGACGATGTTTCGATGATTCCCATTCCGCCAGCGTTTGAGAAGGCGGACGACAATTGCGAGCGAGCGATCCATCCCATCGCCGCCTGTATGATGGGTTTCTCGATGCCGAGCATCTCGGTCACGCGCGTGGTCACGGCATTAGCCATATGGAGTCCTCCTCTATCCATCGAGCTATGCGGTCTGCGGGTGCCATTCGGCAAGCCTGTTATTGGAGTGCGTAGTCTATGGGAATGATTATATCGTAGTCAGGACGCGGAGCGCCGTTCTCGAACCTTGGGGAGAAGCGAGCGCGACTCGCTGCCTCGTAGGCGCTGTCGTTGAATACCGGATCGCTGCAATTCGTTTTGATATCCAGAGGTTGGCCGGTTTCAGAAACGTTCATTGAGACCTGGCATGTTCCTGACAAACGTTGCCGCCGGGCCTGGGACGGAAAATCTGTGCGAATTGTGCTTTGGACCGCGGACGGTACGTCGACGCTGCTGCGGCAGCGAGCTTCGGAACAAAGCCGGTCGAAATCAACCGCGATATCCCGCCGGCCCGAACGCAACGTTTCTGAGCGCTCGACGTCACCGCGATTTGCATAATCCTGAATGAGTTCATCTACGGCTTGCAGGTTCGCTGCAGCAACAGCCAGGGTTTCAGCTCGCAGGTAGGCCGCGCCCGCTTCATCCCGTTCGCCAGCAAGGTCCAGAAGGCGGGCTTCGTGGAGCAGACCGTTGCTGGATGGGGCCGACGTGTATTGGTTTAGCGTTCGAGCTTCCATGGCTGCATATCCGAAGAGCTCCGCTTCAGACAAAACGTTAGTCAGCGCAAAGGACGCATCAAGGCGCGACTGGGTCGATAGATTGTCGTTCTTTGCTGCGAGTACCGGATACAGATATTGAGCGGCGTCCTGAAATCGCTGCCTCATGACAAGGTCCCTGGACTGCCGAATGTTCTCCACTGTGGCCGCCGCGCATTCGCTCCGCGAGCTGCAGGTCTCGAATATCCGTGACTGCGCGGATGCGGGCATAAGGCTCAGCAGAACTATACAGATTGAGGCGGTTAGCCGGATCATCGCTTTGTTTCTCAACACTCCAACGATTTCAGTGTTGTTGCCGGTTTCGGCTCGGTCAAGTGTCGCCTCTGCGATTTGGCGTGCCGTAACGATCTGCGAACAGGGCTGATATGGAAGAAATGCTATCGAGATATGTTCGGCCATTCGGGTCGCTCTCACCCAATGGGATCTGGATGACGTCGAAGGACGCGATCCGGTCGTTCGAGACGAGCTCTACGATCGGCATCGAGGTCGACCCGAAGCTGATGCCCGGAGCGGCCTTGGTAGGGATGCGCAGGTCGTACATGACCAGCTCGCCGTTCGGGGTATCCTCGGATCCCTGGCTGGGCTCGCGCCACAACGCGACGACCTGCGCGCTGTTCTGGATCGCGGTCGCGCGCATCCCCACGAGGTCGCGGCCCGGGTTCGTGATCGTGCCGCGCGTGTTGTCAAAGACCTCACCACGTTCGCTCACCAACGCCACGTTGATCGTGTTCGCCGGCGAGGTCTCGTTGGGCGAGGTCCCGTAAAACGCGATGTAGGACGCGTCCGCGATGGGAGGGTACACGTAGTCGCTCCCGAGCGGACACGCCTGACCGTAGATCGGATCACCCTGCTCGGTGACGTCCACGGGCACGCACGCGTAGTTCGGGTCCTCGACGGGCACGAGCAATGGCCGCGGGAACGCGGCGACGTCCTCCGTCGTCGTCGAGAGCACGGTCTCGGCAGGC
>JBCCIW010000122.1:0-8951 GCA_039028055.1 Pseudomonadota bacterium
TACGACGAGGGTCACATTCCGGGGGCTGTCTACTTTGATATAGATGAGATAGCGGATCCTGACGCATCCCTCCCCCATACGCTACCGCCCCCGCACGTCTTTTCGGCAAAAGTTCGGAAATTGGGTCTTGGGGATGGGAACCGGCTGATCATCTACGATCAAAATAAGTATATGGCATCCGCGAGAGCATGGTGGCTGTTCAGGCTCATGGGGCACCGTGATGTCCACGTTCTCGATGGTGGTCTTGAAGCGTGGCTTTCAGAGGGAGGAGAAACCGAAGACATGCCCCCCGTTGCAGTCGAACGCCATTTTACACCCCGCATTCGTGGCGATCTCGTAAAAACGCTCGATCAGATGATTGAGATTGTAACCAACAGAACGGCCCTCATTTCCGATGCCCGCCCAACGGGACGTTTTGCAGGTGCAGTGCCGGAACCTCGGGAAGGTATCCCGTCCGGTCATATTCCCGGCAGTGCGTCTTTACCGAGTAGTGAAGTAATATCTGAACAGAGTCATATGAAGACACCGGATGAGATTAGAACTGCTTTCAGTAAGGCAGGTCTGCCAATATCCGACCCGTTCATAGCAAGCTGTGGTTCGGGCGTGTCTGCCGCGATCCTTGCTCTGGCGGCTGCGGTTATCGGAAATGACCAGGTAGCGATCTATGATGGATCCTGGACAGAGTGGGCATCTGGCGGGAGTAGACCTGTCGCAACTGGCACGGCCTGATGACAAAAAAAAAGCTCTCAACAAGACTGATCCACGAACGATCCGGAGGCCGTCCAAATCTCACGGTAAATCCAAGCATCGACCGTGGATCGACACTTCTCATGCCAGACATAGACGCACTATACGAAAGTGGTCGGCAAACATATGGCAGGATCGGCAACAGTGTTCATCGCGAACTTGAAGCAGGTTTGTGCGCATTGGAGAACGCGACACAAGCACAGCTAACACCGACGGGCGTTGGAGCTTGTGCCCTTGCCATAGCCAGCGTCGTAAAATCGGGAGATCACGTTCTCGTTGCCGACAATGTGTACGGTCCGACCCGGCGTTTCTGTCGTCGCCGCCTGCGCGCGATGGGGGTCGAAGCCACTTTCTTTCCAGCACGCATAGGCAAAGAGCTTCGAGATCTGATAACGGACCGAACCACCGCCATTTTCATGGAATCTCCCGGCTCACTCACCTTCGAGCTTTGCGATACCCAGGCGATCGTAGCCCTGGCACGAGAGCGCGGCATCACGACGATAATGGACAATACATGGGGGTGCGGCGTCCTTCAGAAACCGCTGGACCTTGGCGTGGATGTGTCCATTCAGGCACTTACAAAATATGTGGTGGGCCACGCGGATTGCTTCGGAGGAGCCGTTATGACGGCATCTGACAAACATGCAGCAGCCGTAAAGAATACCGCAACAGACTGGGGGACGACACTTGGGCCGGACGATGCGTATTCTGCACTCCGCGGTTTGCGCACAATTGTTCCGCGGGTTCAGGCCCACGGTGCCAACGGGCGTCGAATTGCGGAATGGCTGCTCGAACAGGACGGCGTAGCAGATGTGCTTCATCCGGCGCTTCCTGAACATCCGGACCACAATATCTGGCTGCGGGACTTTACCGGTGCGAACGGCCTCTTCGGGGTTTCCCTGGAAGATCGTGGTGACAAAGCTGTCCGAGCATTTTTCGACGCACTGGAACTTTTCGGTTTAGGCTTCTCCTGGGGCGGATATGAGAGTCTCGCCATCCCAGCTGATCCCGGCGCGATACGAGAAAAGGGTCATTGGCTCAATGAAACAGAAGACCGGCTCATCCGCCTGCACGTTGGCCTCGAAGATGTAGGTGACCTACAGGAAGATCTACTCTGCGCTCTAAATGCCTATTGCAACTGACAAACGGCTGCAGGGTTTGGCTGTAATTCAGCCGCTCTAATTCTCGGTTCCAGCTTCCCGTGCCCGCCGAGCATCAATGAAACTCTTAATAAAGAAAACAAAGGCGACCAAAGTCGTGATGAGCATGACTGTGACGCGAACAATCGCCGCCGGATCGCCTCGTCCCAATGCCCCGCGCAATGGCATGAACAGAGCGCAAAGCACAATCAGCGTCAAAAGCACAGCAATATGGGCAATTATCTTGTTCTCAGATTTCACACCGGGAAAACAGGCCAAAAGAGCCACCCCGAAGGCGGCGGGGATCAAAGCTGTCATAGAAGGAGTGGTAGAAGCGAAGTATGCCCCAGCTGACATAGCGATTAACGCCATGGCGTTGATGAAGCTGGCCTTCTGAGCCTTCATGGTCGAATTCCCTCAAACTTGGCACGTGCCAGCGACTCGGCATTTCAACGCCTAGTCAAGAATGATTCTCAATGAGGTGTGACTATACTGGTTGAATGGCATGAGAGATGCAGGTTTGACGTATTCACTGCCGTTTCTAAAATTAAGGACGCGCAATCTAACTGCTGGCGAATGTGATGCATGAACCGGAAAAATCTTTTCACGCCGACGCCATAGTCGTGGGCGCTGGCGCTGCGGGCGGCTTAGCAGCTCAATTGCTTACCGAAGCGGGGTTAAACGTAACCGTTCTTGACGCGGGCTGGACACGTCCATTCCACAAGCGCCCAATGCATTGGGCTCTATCCAAACTTTCAAGCAAAGCAGCTGATCCTAGGGCACTCTCATTTCTTCCGAGTGGGTTTGTTTGGAAAGGACGGCAAGTCCTGAAATTACTCGGATCGGTTCGACAGCCCGTTCAATCGAATTGTTTCGCCTGGGAGCGAGCACCAGATTCATTTGTCGACGATTTGCAAAATCCCTTTTGCACGCCGGAAGAAAGTCCGTTCACCTGGTTGAGAGCACGGCAGGTCGGCGGGCGAATGACAGTACCGGGCCACGGCAGACAGTACTACAGACTAAGTCCTGAAGAACTACAGCCCGCAGATGGGCAAAGTGCGCAGTGGCCGGTCACCGCCGATGAACTTGCCCCATGGTATGCTAGGGTAGAGGAAATGATCGGGCTAAACGGTCGTTGCGAGGGGCATCCGGCCGTGCCGGATAGCAAAATCAAAACCGAGCTGACGCACACTCGGCAAGAACAAGTTTTGTGTCGAACACTGACCGATCACTGGCCAGAACTAAAGCCAGTACTCGGTCGCTATGCGCCCCCTATCAACACGATCGACGCCGCACGACGGACGGGGCGAATGACCTTACAACGGGGCGCAATCGCGAAACGCGTGATAGTGAATAGTGCTCATCAAGCAGAAGGCGTTGAGTGGATCGACGCAAGAAGCAAAGAAGTGCACATCACCAAAGCCCCGATTGTTTTCTTGTGCGCGTCGGCGTTCGAAAGCACGCGTATTCTCATGATGTCATCGTCTGCACAAAGCGCTGAAGGTCTAGGTGCAAGATCCGGCGCTTTAGGATCCTATATAATGGATCATGTCCTGGTGCGGTCCGACGGAACAGGCGGAGCGCTCGAAGATGAACCAGTATCCATGGAAGATGGTAGATGCATCTATCTCCCCCGTTTCGATCAGGTGTTCGGAGAAACAGGTGACTTAACGCGCGGGTTTGGTTTGCAGCTTTATCAATCATCCGGGCGGCCCGGATCATCTTACTTTACGGCTGTGAGTTTCGGGGAAATGATCCCGGATGAAAAGAACAGGATAGAGCTCGATCCACGCCGATGCGATGCTTGGGGAATACCAATCCCTCACATAATTTGCACCCACACCGAACATGAGCGCCAATTAGCTGGCCTTCAAGCTGAGGCCCTAAAATCCATCGCTGACCTGATGGGTGCCAAACTTACCCAGTCTGATCTCACCGCAGAACCGCCCGGCATGGCAGCCCACGAATGCGGCGGAGCAAGGTTTGGTCGTTCACCAGAGAACTCTGTATTGGATTCATTCTGCGAAAGCTGGGATGCTCGTGGCCTATTTGTTACAGACGGCTCCGTTTTTCCATCGCAAGGCACTCAGAACCCAACTCTAACGATTATGGCGCTCACAGCTAGAGCATGCGAACGCGCGTTGGTCCGTTATGGTGCGGCACTACAACCATTTGAAGAAAGTGAAAAATTGCGCTCATCAACAGCAGCTTCAGGAATAGCAGATGGTTGATCTCAGCATAGTAATTGCCACCCATAATGGCCAAGGGGTGCTCGGTAGGGTACTCGAAGGATACGAGAAAATTCAGAACGGTGACGATAACTGGGAACTGATTATCGTTGATAATGCGAGCACTGATGATACCGCTAAAATAATACATGAATTCAGTAACCGGCTGCCAATAAAATACATTTTTGTCCCCGACCCAGGAAAAAACGGCGCACTCAATGCTGGATTAAGGGAGATAGAGGGATCCATTATTATCTTATCGGACGATGATGCTATTCCACAACCGGGCTTCCTGAATGCCTGGCGAGATGCCTTTGAACGCCTTCCTCAATTCGACGTTTTTGGGGGCGCAATTCACTTGGAATTCGACGCACCGGCCCCCGGATGGTTATTGCGGCGAGAACTCAAGTTCGAAGAGCTTTATGCAATCCGGAAAAACGTTATCGAAGGTCCAATACACCCCTTGAAAATCTACGGGCCCAATATGGCGGTGCGCCGCAAGGTATTCGACGAAGGCTTGACCTTTAACTCCAGCATAGGGCCAAACAGTGCCGACGCAAAATACGCAATGGGCAGCGAAAATGACTTTTGCACCCGCGCTGCGGAGAAAGGCTACACAACTGGTTTCACCCCGCAACCGCTCGTATTTCATATCGTACGCCCCCACCAAATCACCCGCGAGTACTGGGCAAACAGGGCCTATAAGTTGGGGCGCGGTGCTGCAAAGCAGCAGTGGGACTCGGGAAAGCTTGTATTGAAAGATCGTCCCCCACTTGTCGAATTGGCAGCTCAGTTAGTGAGATTGACGCGCCGATCCATTCAATATCTGACCACATTCGTTCCTGGAAATTATCTAAACTTCATGGCCCGGTGGGAGTTCGGTTTCGGTTGCGGCTTCAGTGATGAGAACGCCCGCCAGAAGCGAATAAGAAAAGAAGAACGTAGAAGCTTACCCTCTCTAGAGGCTCGTCCGTGACGTGAATGCGGTAAGGGAAATACGAACCACCCTAGCAAACTCTGCTACACCAAACCTCGGCTTTGGCACTGGCCATCTTGGCAGCAAAGTAAACCGACAACAATCGGTCGAGCTCCTCAGGGCAGCTTTTGAAGCAGGTATAAGATACTTTGACACGGCACGCTTGTATGGCCAGGGATCAGCAGAGCATTTTATTGCCGAAGCACTCGGCAGATCTCGACAGGATATTATTCTAGCAAGCAAGGCAGGAATTATTCCATGGCGTAGTCTTACCGCACAGCGTGTCGCGGGAAAATTAAACAAGCTTCTCTTGAGGAAATCGCCAGCCATAGACAATAAGTACAACGCATTTTCAATAAAGGAGTTGACCAGCAGTTTGCACACCAGCCTGAAAGCTCTCCAAACTGACTATCTTGATATACTTCTACTTCATGAATGCACGCTTGAGGATGCCCAAAGAGATGACTTGAGGGCTTGGGCCGAAGGATTGAAAAAAAGTGGGAAGATAAGGTGCTTTGGAACGGCCGCAGTTGGAAGCGACAGCAATGACATCCTAGCAGCGCCGCCTAACCACATAAATATTATGCAGTGCCCAGACAGCCTCAACACGCCCGCAGATTTACCCAGTCAGATGGTAAATGATCCGAGCTGGTTTTTCGTTACGCATAGCCACCTCGCTCAAGTCTTGCCAAGTCACACTGAAAGCAATCAACTGTCTGACAACATCAGAAGCTTCCTAGAAGAATACGGCGTCACAGATGTGCGCATCCAGGATTTGGCGGCTTTGCTAATCAAACTGGGATGCGCCCGAAATCCTAATGGAGTTGTACTCTTTTCAGCTTCATCTACTGAGCGCCTGCGCAGTACCATACGCGATGTATGCGACAACAAGCATTCGAATAGTCAAATTCTGGAAATAGCCGAAGGTTTGCGCCGCCTAACAGCTTAATATCGATAGTGTTCCGGCTTGAACGGGCCAGCTTGTTCGACTCCGATATAGTCAGCCTGGTCATCGGAAAGTTCCGTCAAACCAACCCCGAGTTTCTCAAGATGCAGCATCGCCACTTTCTCATCGAGATGCTTTGGTAAGGTATAGACCTTGTTCTCGTATTGATCTGCATTCTGATGAAGTTCAATCTGAGCAAGTGTCTGGTTGGTGAATGATGCCGACATCACAAAGCTTGGGTGTCCAGTGGCATTACCGAGGTTCACGAGCCTACCTTCAGACAGGAGGATAATACGCTTTCCGTCCGGAAACGTGATCATATCAACCTGAGGCTTGATATTGGTCCATTCAAAATTGCGAAGCGCTTCGACCTGGATCTCATTGTCGAAGTGGCCGATGTTACAAACGATGGCCATGTCCTTCATCGCCCGCATGTGATCGACAGTAATGATATCTTTGTTGCCGGTTGCGGTGACGAAAATATCGGCTTCAGGTGCCATCGTCTCAAGCGTCTGAACGTCGTATCCATCCATCGCCGCCTGCAACGCACAAATCGGGTCAACTTCTGCAACGGTAACCCGGGCTCCTGAACCGGAAAGCGACGCAGCAGAACCTTTCCCGACATCTCCGTAACCTGCGACAAAGGCTTTCTTGCCGGCCATCATAACGTCCGTACCGCGGCGTATCGCGTCCACGAGGCTTTCCTTGCAACCATACTTATTGTCGAATTTCGACTTCGTTACACTGTCATTGACGTTGATCGCAGGAAAGACGAGTTCGCCGCGCTCAGCCATCTGGTAGAGGCGCATGACGCCGGTTGTGGTCTCTTCGGATACCCCTTTGATACCCGCCTTGGTTTTGGCAAACCAGCCAGGGCTCATCGACATACGTTCCTTGATCTGATCGAAAAGCGCGACCTCTTCTTCCGAACCCGGATTATCCAGAACGGATACATCGTTCTCAGCTTTCTCGCCAAGTATCAGATAGAGGGTAGCATCGCCCCCATCATCAAGAATAAGATTTGGAGCCCAACCATCTGGTCCATGGAATATTCGATCGGCAAAATCCCAATACTCTTCGAGTGTCTCGCCCTTGTGAGCGAAGACGGGCGTACCATTATCAGCGATCGCTGCTGCCGCGTGATCCTGAGTCGAGTAGATATTACAGCTCGCCCAGCGGACTTCGGCCCCAAGCGCTTCGAGCGTCTGAATTAGCACCGCCGTTTGAATGGTCATGTGGAGCGAACCGGCGATCCTAGCACCCTTCAAAGGCTGGGATGACCCATACTCGGCACGTGCGGCCATCAGACCCGGCATCTCAGTTTCAGCGATGGCAATTTCCTTACGGCCGAATTCAGCAAGTGAGATATCAGCGACGGCATAATCGGACATGGTCGATCCTTTTTTGATCTATGAACCCTGAGGAGTAGTTTCGGCGTCTTAGCAAGCCCGGAAATTTCCCGCAACTAGGATATAAACGTATGTTTGTATGTTTATGCATCTCTTTCGAGCACTGCTGACAATTAGTGTGGCTTCTTCGCAACACTCAGCCTAGGATAGGCCAAATCAGTCAGAGATGATCGATCATGTTGCGTTTGTGTTCCTGTTTCATTTTTCTAGCTATCGCTCCGGCCGCATCGTCCGCTCAGGATGTCGTGCGTCTGCCAGGTCAGGGCGAAGTAAAAAGCGAAGCTGCACCACAGCTCAGAAATACTGAGCGATTGATCCCCGGAGGTGGCCTGCTTCTGAGTTTCGATAGCGATCATGATGGCCGTGTATCGGATGATGAGCTGTTTACAGGTATAGAAGCGGCTTTCGCGGCAGCCGACCTGAACCAAGACGGTTATCTCACACCATTGGAACAGATTAGCTGGTCGGAAAGCCTGCCCACTCGAGATGCAAGTCTATCGAACCCAGCGCGATTTGATCCCAACCTCGACCGCAGAGTAGACGCAGAAGAGTTTGCCATGGTCGTCAGCAGTTTTGCGCGGGATCTCGCAGATGAAGAAAGCGGCGAGGTTGTGATTGCATCTTTAAAAAGCACACGCCGTGACCGCCAAGAACAGCGCGAAGAACAGGCGGCCCGCCCCGACCGACGTCGCGGGGAGGCAACCGGGCGCCAACCTTAAGCGGGTTTATTTCAGTTAGGTCACTCTCGGCCAGCTTCCTCGCGATTGTCCGCCCGAAGTTCTCCGAAACCATTTGATACAAGAAGCTGAAGCGCCGCAACTGCAATGCCAGCGTCTTCTCCTTCAGCCGTGATCTCGATTTCAACGCCCTTATGTGCGGCGAGCATAAGGAGATCCATGATGTGTGTGCCGTTGGCAGTTTCCCCATTGTACCGAACCGTTATGTCAGACCGGTAGTCGCCGGCAAGGCGCGCGAACGCGGCAGATGCGCGTGCATGTAGCCCCTTTTTGTTGACAATGGTCACCGTCTGGACCGCGATCGCCATTTTCAGCTCAGGCCCGCTTCTCGAGAAGTTGCGAGGCAATTGAGATATACTTCTTGCCGGCATCGCTTGCCGCTTGAGCCGCGTCTGCAAGTGACATCGCCGAACGAACCTCTGCGAGCTTTATCAGCATTGGTAGATTTACGCCCGCAATCACCTCTATATCGCCCTTGGGCATGACGGAAATCGCAAGATTCGATGGTGTGCCGCCAAACATATCTGTCAAAATAACCACGCCGTCGCCTCGATCGCAGGCTTTTGCGGTTTCGATTATCTGCTCCCGACGCGCCTCCATATCGTCGTCAGCTTCAATGGAAATAGCGCGGAAATGCTCTTGAACGCCAACGACGTGCTCCGCCGCCGCGACGAGTTCGCGAGCGAGTTTCCCATGGCTAACCACAACGATTCCGATCATTGGAACTCGTCTCCTCCACCAGACTGGATACGATGACCTGTCAAAATCA
>JBCCIW010000123.1:0-8923 GCA_039028055.1 Pseudomonadota bacterium
ACTAATTCCGCTTTCCGATTATTCAGCCGGCACCGGCGTTGCTTCACCCACTGCCGATACTTTTTCCTTGTCGGCCGAGCCGTGACCGTTCGCTTGCAAGACTGCGGTATGAATTGACTCCGGCTCATCCTTTGGACGCTCGGTCAAACCGAGCCACGGCAAGATCACCAGGAAGTAGGCGAAATAGTACAACGTCAAAAGCTGGGCCAGATGGATAAAGCGGATAGCCGCTCCTTTCTTGACTCCCAGGCTTGCACCGGCCTCAGCTGGTTGAGCATCTATTGCGGCTTGCGCTTCCTCGTAATTATCAAAAACAAGCTCATTCGTGTTGCCGTCAGCGTCCGCGTAAGCAACGATCAGTTTGTCTAATCCGAACTTCAGTCCAGGCAATGGGTCATCAGGGTTCGATGCCCCGCACCAGCCGAGAGCCAGACCACAAACAACGAAGCCGTAGAAAAACCGTCGCGCTGTCGGACGATAGCGAAGCGACTTGACCTTCGATGTATCCAGCCAAGGCAGCACAAACAGGACCGCGATCGATCCAAACATCGCGATGACACCGAGCAGTTTCGCGTCGATTGGGCCAAGGTCGAACGTAATCGCCCGCAGAATAGCGTAAAACGGCAAGAGGTACCATTCAGGCACAATGTGCGCCGGCGTCACCAATGGGTTCGCTTCGATGTAGTTATCCGCATGCCCAAGGACATTCGGCGCATAAAAGACGAACGCAGAAAAGATGATCATAAACACCACGATCGCGAAACCATCTTTAACCGTATAGTACGGGTGGAACGGCACCGTGTCCTTCTTGACGTCCTTCACTTCAACGCCCGTCGGATTGTTATTTCCCGGGACGTGAAGGGCCCAGATGTGGAGGATCACCACAGCTGCAATCATAAATGGCAGCAGATAGTGCAGCGAGAAAAATCTCTGCAGTGTCTGGTTACCGATCGATGGGCCGCCCATCAACCAGACCTGCAGGGCTTCACCAACCAATGGAATGGCACCAAATAGCCCGATAATTACATTTGCGCCGTGAAATGACATCTGCCCCCAAGGCAACATGTATCCAAGGAAGGCCGTAGCCATCATCAGCAGGAAGATAACGCAACCAAGAATCCAAAGAACCTCACGAGGTTCCTTGTAGGAGCCATAATACAAGCCACGGAAAATATGCACATAGACCGCCAGGAAGAACATAGACGCGCCATTGGCGTGGATGTATCGGAGAAGCCAACCATACGGCACGTCGCGCATGATGCGCTCGACTGATGCAAATCCCTCATCCACCGTCGCGGTGTAGTGCATGGCCAACACGATGCCTGTAACGATTTGAGTCGCAAGACAAAACGCCAATATGCCGCCAAAAGTGTACCAGTAGTTCAGATTTTTTGGTGTCGGAAAATCTACGAAACTGTCATAGACGAGACGCGGCAGAGGCAGCCGCTCATCCATCCATTTTTCAATGCCTGTTTGCGGGTTGTAGGTCGACTGATGACCGCTCATGAGTTGTTCCTCCTACAACGAGATTCGGACCACGGAGTCCGACACATATTCATAATTGGGCACTGGAAGGTTTTTCGGGGCTGGTCCCTTCCGAATGCGGCCTGACGTATCATAGTGAGATCCGTGACATGGGCAGTACCAACCACCAAAGTCGCCGGTATTCCCCTGGCTCGGCCCGACCGGCACACACCCGAGGTGAGTACACGCACCGGACGTCACGAGAATTGAGGGATTGAGCGCACCAGATGGTAGCGGCATCAGGCGCTCTTCATCGGATTGAGGGTCCGGCAGCCTGCTGACTTCCATACTCGCGGCCGCTTGGATCTCTGCAGCCGTGCGGTGTCGTATAAAGAAAGGTTTCCCGCCAATGAGGACGCGGATCTCACCGCCTTCTGGAATTTTCGAAACGTCAACTTCCAGACTCGATGCGGCCTGCGTGTCCGCAGCGGGGTTCATCTGATCAATGAACATCCAGGCGATCATGCCCGTGCCGCCCGCCGTCATGGCGAGACTGGCGATGTGGACAAAGTTCCGCCGGTCTTCGTCGACAACGTCAAGGACGTCCTCAGAAATATCGCTCACGTTGCTACATCCCTTTCACGCAGCTCGGTCTACGTCCTCATCTAAACCAACCCCTCCCAACAGCAATTGCGGCGCAACGACGCAAACTACGTATTGACTTCGGGCTCCTACAATGCCCGACGCTGTAGTAGACAACTGCTAGGCAGAGAGAGAAAGCGGGGACCCAGCTGTGACCGTAACTATGGCAAAATCTGATCTCGACAATAGAAAAACAAAGGCCCGCGAGTGGTTTGAGCACCTGCAGGACGATATCATTTCCCGTTTCGAAGCTCTGGAAAGCGCAGCAGAGAACGATCTCTATCCCGGGCAAGTTGGCAGTTTTACGAAAACAGAGTGGAAACGTGGCGAGGGGTCGGATGATTTAGGCGGCGGCACAATGGCACTCATGAAGGGCCGGCTCTTTGAAAAAGTCGGTGTCCACACCTCGACGGTCTATGGAGAGTTTTCCGACGAGTTTCGCGCTCAGATTCCTGGCGCAGATGAATCCGACGGAAGATTCTGGGCGTCCGGCATTTCACTCATTGCTCACATGACCAACCCCCGTGTGCCAGCCGTGCATATGAATACACGCATGATCGCGACGTCGAAAACGTGGTTTGGTGGCGGCGCTGACCTGACACCCCTACTCGACTTCCAGCGCAATCAGCACTTCGAGGACTCGCTCGATTTTCACTCAGCAATGAAAGACGCATGCGACCCCCACAACAAAGATTACTATCCAAAATTCCGCAAATGGTGCGACGAGTATTTCCACCTGCAGCACCGCGATGAACCTCGTGGTATTGGCGGCATCTTTTACGATAGACACAATTCCGGCAACTGGGATGAAGACTTCGTCTTCACACAAGACGTTGGAAGAGCATTCGCGGATATCTATCCAAAGATTGTCGCCCGCCGCATGGGAGAGAGCTGGACAGATGACGAACGCGAAGAGCAGCTTGTCCGCCGCGGTCGTTACGTGGAATTCAACCTGCTCTACGACCGGGGCACTACCTTCGGCCTGAAAACTGGCGGCAATGTTCAGAGCATTCTCTCATCCATGCCACCAGTCGTGAAATGGCCGTAGTTACGAAGAGATATCTCAACAGTAACCTTCAGCTCCTTCCGGCAGAGCGAGGGATTGCTCATCAATCAATGCGTAGAAATCGACCGACAGATCGGTCCTCATGTAAATTTCCAGAGTTAGGTCATTGCTCGCATCAGCAGCGCCTTCCAAACAGCCCAGAGCTGTGTCAGACCCGAGAGCGTTAGCTGAAAAACTCAATGAATGCTCATCTTTCGACTCCTGGCGCTCGCTTTCTCGCCTCCAGTAATCAAGCGTGCGCCTGAAATCCTGAAGGCGTTCTCGATCAGCCGCATCAACCCCGTAAAGCGCTACAGTGTGCCCGGATAACTCGCGCTCTTGCAGGAAATCGCTGGAATCAAGTGACCTGCGTAAGAGAAGCAGCTCTTCCTCCACGATCTCTCCTGTCAGACCATTGCGCGCAGTCACTTTGAATGGAGCGCCATCATTGCGCAACCGGTAGACAGTCGGCGCTCGCAGGGCGAATTCCATAGTCGAAAAATCAGGAATCTGTCCGTTTGTCTGCGGTCCGGGACCTTCCGCGTTCGACGTAAAATACGAGCAAGCGACAAAACAAAGCGCAACTGATCCAGTGACAAACTGACGTATCATGATAAACCCCTTGGATAAATAAATTAATGTAAAACATGAATTTTATTATTTCAAGGATGAATTATGCTGCCCGCCTATGAGCTCCCTAACCGAACACGGAAATGGTGTTCCACCTTAAAATGGATCAGCGTCGGCCTGATCGTGCTCATGGTCGCAGATCTGATATTCGCTGGTGTCCTCGGGCGTATAATACAAGGTCACTATCTGGCGCTCAGCGATATCGCCCGAGATGATGTCCGCTTCTCCAACGATAAGATGAGGCTTCTGCGAATCCTCGCATTTTTTGCATGGGCAGGTGCCACCTTGATCCTGTTTGCTGGCTTCCGGCTCTTCAATACCCTCTCAGGCGGAGAGCCGTTCTCGACAAGGGTTCAGCGCGACATTCGATTTCTAGGGGCAACGATCCTGCTAAACGGCATAATCGGCCTGTTTATGCGGTCGGCCTTCACCCTAGCGCTGACCTACGACAATCCACCCGGAAAGGGTGAGTTGTCGATTGCCATAAGTTCGTCAGAGATAAGCTATCTTCTGGTTGGCGGTATCATCCTGATCCTTGGGCACATTTTCCTGCAGGCTGTCCGCATCTCCGATGAGAATCGGCAGATCGTCTAAAAGATGGCCATAATTGTTCGTCTCGATGTAATGCTTGCCTTGCGCAAGATGAAATCAAAGGATCTCGCAGCAAAAATAGGGATCGCTGAGCAAAACGTCTCCATGCTGCGCCAGGGAAAGGTCAAGGGCGTTCGCTTCGAAACGCTTGATAAGATCTGCGAAGTGCTCGACTGCAAGCCGGGTGACATCCTCGACCGCGAATAGGCGAGCCCCCTAAACGCTCATGACCTGCTCGAGAAATTCGGCTAGGTGATCCGTAACGTGATGAACATGGTCGGGTACACGATCATCTGCGTTCGCCGGCCTCGCTCCTTCCGGTTCATGGCTCCAGTCTTTGCCGGATCGCACGAGTACCGTTCCAAACCCCATGGCGTGGGCGGGCTCCAGATTCCGTGTGAGATCCTCGAAAAAGACAGCCTCGGATGGATTCACAGCGAACGTTTGAACGAAGAGATCAAAAGCTGCACGTGAGGGTTTGGGTTCGTAAAACGCGTCTTCAATGCCGAACATTCCATCAAAAACATCCTGCAAACCCATCTGGCGTGTCACGTTGCCCGCATGCCCCTTGGACCCATTGGTGAACACATATTTCTGTCCGGGTAGCTTTTCGAGCGCCGCCTTCAAGCGCGTATCATTGGGGAGACCGGAATAGTCGATATCGTGCACATGGGCTAGAAATTGCTCTGGCTGAACGGCGTGGTCTACCATCATGCCCTTAAGCGTCGTTCCATGCTCCAGGTAATACTGCTTCTGAAGCGCGCGAGCCGCCTCTTTCTCGAGCGATAGCTGCTCAGACACAAATCCCGTCATGCGCGCGTCAATCTGGGAAAAAAGATCGCACTCAGCAGGATACAGCGTGTTATCGAGATCAAATACCCAGGTCTGTTTTGAGCGCAGTATCGCAGCCATCAGTCGCTCTAACCGTCATTTGGAACGGTGAAGTCCCGTTCGAAAAACTCATATACGAGTTTCCGATCCGTCGGGGCTGGCGTTGATGCAAATAGGGCCCGTCGATAGGCCGCAGCTTCGCAATCCTCTCGGCCTGTTATGGCGAACTTGGAGCGGGCTATGCAAAATACGTCGGATCCGCGACTCAAAGTTCGGTTAGGGCCGCCATCAGGATCTTCAAACTCTCCAAACACGAAATGCTCTGTCTGCAGCAGCGGTTCATCAATGACACGAGCGCAACCGCCAGCCTCCAGCAACCACCAACCGCGGCTCTCCCAGTCTTCTCCACGGCGCCGACCAATCGCAGACCAGATCCGCCCGTTTGTTCGATTGCACAATGTCAGCCCCACATTTCGCGCGCGGTCTAGCGCAACCTGCTCTAGGATATCGATCAGGTCATCATCACTTGTGTCCCGCGCGAGTTCCCGATCGTTCAGAAATTGCCGGATCGCGGTGCGCGTGCGCGGTCCAATCGTCCCATCAATGGCGCCCGTGTAAACACCGGCGTCACCGAGTAGCCTCTGAACACCCGCCGCGCGCGCTTGCCGCAACGTATAACTGTCTGTCTCGCGGATCGTATTCTGCCACTGATTGCGACGTTCGATCAGCACCGGCTTGAATGCCCGTTCGTCTAGCCCCATCACATCGCAATCCGGAGGATTTTCGATGGTGAAACTGGAAGAACTTTCAACGCAGAGTCGCTCGTCCCCCCGCCAAGATTGCCGCCCTCCTCTGTGTGCATTGGAGGATTGCGCGAACATGTAGTGAGCTCCGGGTGTAAGAGGTGCTTGCAACAAGTACTCACAACTTCCTGGTCGGATTTTCGTCCAGCCATTGACCACTGTCCCACCACCCTCAGGTCGACCGGTCGCAACCTGAACGATGTAACTCGACTCATTACAAAGTTCCCAACCGCTGCTTTGCGCGTGAGATGTCGGCTGCCAGACAAGCAGCGTGACAAGCAGAATAAGTAGAGTTTTAAGAAACCAGCGTGCCTGCACCATGTTCGGTAAAGAGCTCCATAAGCAGGGCATGCGGCGCACGCCCATCCAGAATAACCGCCGCCCCAACACCATTCTCGACTGCCCCGGCAGCTGTTTCAAGCTTTGGAATCATTCCACCTGCAGCCGTGCCGTCCGCAATCAATGTTCCGACGTTATCCCGTGCGACCTCCCGCATCAGATTTCCTGATTTGTCCAGCACGCCAGCCACGTCAGTCAGAAGCAGAAGCCGGCTCGCACGAAGCGCAG
This sequence comes from Pseudomonadota bacterium, assembly GCA_039028055.1. Lineage (GTDB taxonomy): Bacteria > Pseudomonadota > Alphaproteobacteria > Caulobacterales > Hyphomonadaceae > CALLCD01. The sequence continues at coordinate 6,574 of JBCCIW010000123.1, forward strand.
CGGCAATAGCGCCAGCTGCACTATCCGCATTGATATTGTAACGCGCGCCTTCCGGCCCAACACCGACCGGTGCAACGACCGGAACAAATCCGCCAACGGCCCCGGATAACACATCAAGCACCGTGGCATCGACACCATCAGGCTCACCAACAAAACCGAGATCGATCAGCTTTTCGATCTGGCTATCCGTTGGTCTTTGCTTCCGCTCGGCCTTTCGCGCTTTCAGCAAACCCGCATCAGAGCCAGACAGTCCAACTGCACTACCACCTGCTCCATTGATCGCGCGCACAATCGTCTTATTCACCGCGCCTGACAGAACCATTTCGACAACTTCCATCGTCGCATCATCTGTCACGCGAAGCCCATCCTCGAATTGCGATGCAATTCCGAGGCGCTCGAGAAGGCTGCCAATTTGCGGCCCACCTCCGTGAACGACGACCGGATTGATCCCGAGATGCTTCAGCAGGACAACGTCTTTCGCGAATGAGCCTGCCAAGGCGGGATCAACCATCGCATGACCGCCATACTTCACAACAATCGTTTGCCCGGCATAACGCTGTATGTAAGGCAGCGCCTCAGCAAGCGTGAAAGCCGTGTGCTTGGCGGCATCAAGGGCAGGCATATCCGTCATCTCGGCAAGCTCTACTCCGCTTCGGTCTCTCGCGAAAGCCAGTCATGGTTTGCTCCGAGTTCCAAGGTCATGAAAACGCTATTCGGATCCTCGGCATATCCGGAAAACGGACTGCAATAGGTGAACCCATAGGCTTCATAAAGCCGTCGCGCGGGGTGAAATCCGTCCATCGAGCCAGTCTCCAGACTTAATCGATCGTATCCGCGAAGTCCGGCCTCTTTGATAATGTGTGTAAGCATCTGGCGACCGAGCCCGAGTCCGCGCAGGGCAGCCAGTGTATGCATGGATTTGATTTCACCATGAGATGCGCTCAGCACCTTCAATGCCCCGCATCCGACAAGCACGCCCCGTCTACGCATCTCCCAAACAGTAATTCCCGGATCCCTTAGACCGTCAACGAGCAGAGCATGCGAGCTTTCAGGGGGTGAATGCTCAAGCATTAGCTGCTTGTGCGTATCGATAAGCGCGGCGAATTCCTCGCTATCAAGATCAGCCTGCCGAATCTCAGCCGGCCCATTATCCACTTATCAACTCCGCGATTTCCGCCTTCAGATCCGAAAGGCCAGTCGCCTTTTCAGATGATGTCATATGGACACTTGGATGCGCGGCTCCATGGGTTTTCAGGGCTGCTTCGGTGGCAGCATGAACCTTCTCAATCGAACCCGCCTTCAACTTATCTGCCTTGGTCAGCACGATCTGATAGTTCACCGCCGCCTTATCGAGCATGCCCATCATCTCTTCGTCGGGTGCCATAATGCCCCGGCGGCTATCGACCAGCAGAAAGACGCGGCGAAGACTTGCCCGACCACCCAGATATTTGCGCGTGAGCGCCATCCAAGCCTCGGCCTGCGTGCGCGAGACCTTCGCATAGCCATATCCTGGCAGATCCACCATCCAGGCCTGCCCTTCACCCACATCGAAGTAATTCAACTCCCGTGTCCGACCTGGCTCAGCCGAAGATCGTGCAAGTTTATTGCGTCCTGTCAGCGCGTTCACGAGCGATGATTTCCCGACATTAGATCGACCGGCAAATGCGAACTCAGGCCGGTCGCCCTCAGGCAACTGATGCAAGCCCGCACATCCGATCGCAAAAGTGATCGGCCCGGCCATGAGCCTGCGACCAGCTTCGATTTGATCGTCTGAAAACCGAGGCGCGTCGATCACGCACTCCCCTTGGCGCTGCCAAACCGCCTCGAGATGAATTTGTCGAATTCGGTCTCGACACCATTCCGCCTCATGATGATGTACTGCTGACCGATCGACAGGATATTGTTCCATACCCAGTACATCACAAGCCCGCCCGCAAGACCGCCGAATACAAACATGAAAACGAGCGGCAGCATCATTATGATACGGCGTTGAATCGGATCAGGTGGAGGCGTCGACAGGGATTGAAGCGCAAACATCGTCACCCCGTAAAGGATCGGCAGGATCCCGATACCAATTATGATACCAAGCAGAGGCACGCTCTTCACGCTCTCCGCAGCCCAGGGCAGTAAACCGAACAGATTGCCGATCGCGGTTGGATCAGGAGCTGACAGGTCGTTCAGCCAGAGAAAGCTCTCGTGCCGCATTTCGATGGTAACAAAGAGCAGCTTATAGAGCGCAAAGAAGATCGGCATCGTCATCAGGATAGGAAGACAGCCAGCCACCGGGTTAGCCTTCTCATCTCGATAGAGCTTCATGATCTCCTGCTGCTTGCGCTGGGGATCGGCAGCG
>JBCCIW010000124.1:0-8863 GCA_039028055.1 Pseudomonadota bacterium
AACCGTGATTGATGGCAAAGTGATGCAAACGGCAAAAGCGCTGCCAGCCGTGACTAAGCCACGGCGCACAATTTCACGCTGCTCTTGATCGCTCATTTCCAGCCACCACTGCGCCAGACTTTTTCGACTGGCCTTAACCCAACGCAAAATGTGGGTCAGAGGTTTCCAAATTGTAAACATCACCCGGGCTCCGCGGCATCTTGTTATGTGAACTGAACAGGCACGATGCGTGCCAGATCCAGCCCGATGCTCGATCAAACTCCACGCGAAATAGTCGCGCGAACCCTGTGAAACAAGGAATTTCCGTTAATGACGAATGACAAATTGTAGAGGTTTGTTAAGAATTTTGTTAACTCGCCAGCGAGGCGAAGTGTTAATGCACCATTAAACCCATTGGATTCATGGAAGAAACGCCGGGGATGACGTAACGTTACTACATATTTGGCCTGAATCGGTGATGCTGCAAAAAAGTCACACACCGCCCATTTATTAACCATCAGAAACGACTTTAGCCCTGAGCTTCAATCAATGCAGCGTGGGCCGCTGCAAGGCGCGCGATCGGCACCCGATATGGGGAACAGGACACATAATCGAGACCTGTACCATGGCAGAACATGACGGACGCCGGATCGCCGCCATGCTCACCACAGATGCCGAGCTTGATGTCGGCTCGTGTTGCGCGGCCACGTTCCGCGGCGAGGCGAACGAGCTCGCCCACACCTTCCTGATCGATCGTAACGAAGGGATCTTTCTCGTAGATGCCCTTCTCCTCGTAGACCTTTAGGAACCTGCCCGCATCATCGCGAGAAATACCGAGGGCGGTCTGGGTGAGGTCATTCGTGCCGAACGAGAAGAACTCAGCAGCGTTGGCAATTTGCCCAGCCTGAAGTGCTGCGCGCGGCAGCTCGATCATCGTTCCGACCATGTAGTCGAGAGTGGTGCCGGTCTCCGCGAACACGGCAGACGCAGCTGTGTCCACGACATGCTTTAAAATTGCGAGTTCCCGCTCAGTCGCCACAAGCGGGATCATAACTTCTGGCACCGGGCTATGGCCCGTTTCCTTGGCTACGGCGACGCCTGCTTCGAATATCGCCCTCGCCTGCATCTCGTAGATTTCGGGATAGGTGATGCCGAGGCGGCAGCCTCGGTGCCCGAGCATTGGGTTGCTCTCTGAAAGATCGGCCGCGCGGCGCTTCAGCGTCGTGGCATCGAGGCCAGTTGCTGCAGCCACATCGGCGATATCCTCATCGGTGTGTGGAAGAAACTCGTGAAGTGGTGGATCGAGCAGCCGGATCGTACAGGGGCGCTCGCCCATGATCTTGAAAATCTCGGTAAAGTCGCCTCGCTGCATGGGCAGCAGCTTGTCGAGCGCCGCTCGCCGGCCCGCTTCGTCTGATGCGAGGATCATGGCGCGAACTTCGGCGATACGGTCGGCATCGAAGAACATGTGCTCAGTACGGCAGAGACCGATCCCTTCCGCGCCGAAATTTCGGGCGGTCTCGACATCGCCCGGCGTGTCCGCATTGGTGCGAACCTTCAGGCGGCGAACATCATCGGCCCAGGCCATGAGGTGGCCGAAGTCGCCGGAGAGATCCGGCTTGGTCATTTTCACCGCACCATTCAGAACTTCACCGGCAGCGCCATCGACGGTGATTACGTCGCCAGCTTTCACTGTGCGACCAGCAAAGCGGAACTCACCGGCCTCTGTATCGATCACAAGGCCACCTGCCCCGCAGACGCAAGGGCGACCCATGCCCCGAGCGACCACAGCCGCGTGGGAGGTCATGCCACCGCGAGCGGTCACGATAGCGCGGGCGGCGTGCATACCGTGAATGTCCTCAGGAGAGGTCTCGACGCGGACCAGAATGACGTCTTCGCCTGTGTCGGCGAGACGCGCCGCTTCATCCGAGTCGAAGACGACTTTACCCACGGCGGCGCCAGGGCTCGCCGGAAGGCCACGGACGACCACATCACGCTCCGCATCGGGCGCGATGGCGGGATGGAGAAGCTGATCGAGCTGGGCTGGATCAAGGCGGAGGATCGCTTCTTCCTTGGTGATAAGGCCTTCGCGCGCCATATCCACAGCGAGCTTCAGCGCTGCTCCGGCGGTACGTTTGCCGTTCCGCGTTTGCAGCATGTAGAGGCGGCCGTCCTCAATTGTGAATTCTAGGTCCTGCATGTCGCGATAGTGAGCTTCAAGCTTCTCCGCGACATTGATTAGCTCGGCGTAGACTTCCGGCATGGCCTCTTCGAGGGGTGCATCATCGGAACCGAGTTCATCGGCGCGGACGCGAGAGATCGGAGCCGGCGTGCGGATGCCAGCAACGACATCCTCGCCTTGCGCGTTGATGAGGAACTCGCCGTAGAAGTCTTTCGCGCCGGTAGAAGGGTCGCGGGTGAAGGCAACGCCTGTCGCCGATGTCTCACCGAGATTGCCGAACACCATGGCCTGCACATTAACGGCGGTGCCCCATTCCTGCGGGATGTCGTTCAGCTTGCGATAGAGGATCGCCCGGTCGTTCATCCAGGAACCGAACACGGCCCCTATCGCGCCCCAAAGCTGTTCCTTTGGATCCGTTGGAAACGGCTTGCCAAGTTCTGTCTCTACAGCAGCCTTGTACTGCAAGATGATCGCCTTCCAGTCCTCCGCGGTCATCTCTGTATCGAGGGAATAGTCATGCGCCGCTTTGTAGTCGTCGAGGATGTACTCGAACGTATCGTGGCCGATACCGAGGACGACGTTGGAATACATCTGGATGAAGCGGCGATAGCTGTCATAAGCGAAGCGCTCTCCGGCTTTCTTCGCCATGCCAGCAGCGGTCTCGTCATTCAGGCCGAGGTTCAGAACCGTGTCCATCATGCCCGGCATGGATGCGCGGGCACCGGAGCGCACCGAGACGAGCAAAGGATTTTCCGTGTCGCCGAAACGTTTGCCGGCGGCATCTTCAAGTTGGATCAGCGCGGCCTCGACCTGCGCGTCCAGCGCTGGCGGATAGCTTTCGCCGCCATCATAGTAAGCCGTGCAAACGGCTGTGGAGAGTGTAAATCCTGGCGGCACAGGCAAGCCGAGCTTTGCCATTTCGGCGAGGTTCGCACCTTTGCCGCCGAGGAGATTCTTCATCGAGGCGTCGCCATCGGCATCGCCCCCTCCGAAGGAGTAGACCCAGGTTTCGTCTGTCATTGCTTCCACTGCCAGTGACATCTTCTATCCCTCAATTTTCGAGAAATCTGCGACCTTGCCAAGGACCTCGCGCATCATGGCGAGAATGTACAGCCGGTTGCGCCGTAGCGCTGCATCTTCCGCATTGACCGTGACGCTGTCGAAAAACGCATCGACGGGCTGACGAAGGGGCGCAAGGGCGGCCATGGCGGTCTCGAAATCCTCTTGTTCAATGGCGGCTTCGGCGTCGCTCACCGCTTTGGTTAAAGCAGCGTGCAAATCCTGTTCCGGTTTTTCGGTCAGGAGCGCAGTATCGACAGCACCCGCATAGGTCTCGCCGGACTTCTTTTCCTCGGCCTTCAGAATGTTCGCCGCGCGCTTGTATCCCGCGAGGAGGTTTGCGCCGTCGTCGCTATCGAGAAACGAACCAAGGACCTCTACCCGCTCACTGATGAGAACGAGATCGTCTTCGCCGAGGGCAAAGACGGCATCGATAAGGTCGTGACGCTGGCCCTCGTCCCGGAGGTGCTGTTTCAGGCGATCCGCGAAGAATGAGAGGAGATCAACTAATTGCGCCGCACTCTCTTCAACAGAAAATCCAGCTTTGTCTGTATCCAGATCGTGCGATCTGAGTTCCTCCAACTCGACCATTTCATCATCGGACAAGAACCCGTCCATTTCGAGGGATACTTCTAAGTCATTTTTTCGTCCGACAGGTTTAAACCACACTTGATTGGCAAGCCTCGCAAATCCAGAATGAAGTGCCGATTCCAGTGCCAACCGTAATTCGTTCCCCAACACAATCCGCACAACGCCCAGCGCCGCGCGTCTCAGGGCGAAGGGATCTTTCGAGCCCGTCGGTTTCTCATCTATCGCCCAGAAGCCGACCAGTGTGTCGAGCTTATCAGCGAGGGCAACTGCGATTGAGACGGGCTCGGTTGGTACCGGGTTGGAAGGCCCCTGCGGCTGGTAGTGGTCGCGGATGGCGTCGGCAACTGCGGGGTCTTCACCGGCTTCTAGCGCATAGTACCGGCCCATAACGCCCTGAAGCTCCGGGAATTCGTAGACCATCTCTGACACGAGATCAGCCTTGCAAAGCCGCGCGGTTTTTTCGGCGAGGTCGGGGTCGGCACCGACTTTGGGGGCAAGTTCCCGCGCAAGAGCAGCGACCCGCTCGACCTTATCGGCAATAGAGCCAAGCTCCTTCTTGAAATCGATGCTCGCGAGTTTTGGGGCCATGGCCTCAAGGCCGGTCTGCTTGTCATTCTCGTAAAAGAAGCGTGCATCTTCGAGGCGGGCGGAGAGCACTTTCGCGTTGCCCTCGGCGATCTTCGCACCGCCATCGGCTGCTTCGATGTTGGCGACTGTGACGAAGTTCGCGGCAAGCTCGCCCGTTTTCGGATCACGCACGGCGAAGTATTTCTGGTGCGTACGCATGGAGAGCTTCACGACCTCCGGCGGCAGATCGAGGAAGGCCGGGTCCATGGCCCCCAGCACCGGAACGGGCCATTCAGCAAGGCCGGTCACCTCCTCCAGCAGGCCCTCATCTTCGACCAGTTCGAGACCCGCTGCCGCGCAGACAGCAGCCGCGCGTTCGGCGATCAGCGCCTTGCGGTCCTCCCGCTTCAAGCGGACACGGCCGGACTGCTCCAGCTGATCGCGATAGTTCTGCCAGCCAGTAACCACGTAGGGCCCCCGGCCATGGACGCGGTGGCCCTCGGTCTCATTCCCGCTGGCGAGACCATCGATCTCAAACGGGACAGTGGCACCATCAAGCACGCAGAGAATGCGCTGGAGAGGCCGCACCCAGCGGAGATCTCCGGTTCCCCAGCGCATGGACTTCGGCCAGTGAAACCCGCGCACGATTTCGGGCATGATTTCAGCGACGATGTCCGATGTTGCCCTGCCGGGCCGTTCGATCACAGCGACGTAGAAATCGCCCTTTTTCGGATCGGATCGCACTTCGGCCTCGTCAATGCTGGTAAGCCCTGCCCCGCGCATAAAACCTTCGACGGCCTTTTCCGGCGCGCCGACTTTCGGACCCTTGCGTTCTTCCCGAACATCTTCCGATTTCTGCGGCAGTCCATCGACAACGGCCATCAGACGCCGGGGGCCAGAACACGTTGTCAGCTCGGTAAAATCGAGCTCGGCCTCTTTGAGCGCGGTGCCAAGCGCCTTGCCGAGATCCGCCTCAGCCTTTTTCTGCATCCGGGCCGGGATTTCCTCGGAGAAAAGTTCAAGCAGAAGCTGGGGCATATTGAAGGCGTCTCGTGCACAAGAAAATCAAAGCGCGGAATACCGCGATGGAGGGGAAATGCAAATGGGGCGACTGAGCTAGTACGCAACGCGCGCGGGAACGGCGGGAATCTCGCAGACATGCGTTGACCCCCAATGTTGGAGTGCCCTCGAGAAATCAGGGCCGTCGGTCCGCTGGACATAGGCAATGGGTCGACTGTTTTCATCAAGGTCGCCGACGATGTGCGCACTCCGAAGAACATCAGGATTGGACGGGGGAGCTCCAATCCGGAGCGTGCGTAGAGTGTTCATGCCATCCAACACCCGGCCCCAGCCGGTATTCGCATTACGGGGTGAGTTTAAATCTGTCATGTCGAGATTGGTCGCCCAGCGGATGTTCACATAGAACTGGGTATTGGCGGAATTGGGGTCGTACCTACGAGCCGCAAATACGGTTCCCGGGCAATTAACCGGCCAGTAATTCACGCTATCGGTTTCTGGCGCGCGCTGCCAGACAATGGGCAGACCACTGTGATAACCGGTCCCGCCATTCTCAGAATTGCTAGTTCTTATAGAAAACATTAGAGCGTCAGAGTCACTTTCTACTGAACCTCTTTGTGGCAGAAGATCTGCCGAGGCAGTTGCGAAGAACTCCGCATCTAGATCCGGGTACACATCACCATGGGTCGTCTGCACATCCCCCCCCTGAACGACAAATCCCGCAACCACCCGATGGAAAATCGTCGTATCAAATTTCCCGGCTCGGGTTACCTCCCTGATCCGCGCCACATGATTGGGCGCGATTTCCGGGAACAGCTCGATCAGGACACGGCCCTTGCTTGTGTTCCAGAGCAGCAGGTTCTCCGCGTCGACGGCGCGCCAGTTCTCGGCGTCATTCGCCGCTGCGCGCACCTCTGCCGAGAGTTGGCGGGAGGTACCGCAAGGCGGATTTTCCAGATTCCTACGCGCAACCTCGGCGAATCGGCCATCTGGATACGCCGCCAGGTGGTTGCGATATTTCGTGCAGACATCGACGCCGCCATAACCCTCGCTGGAAATAAAGAGCCAGTCCTCCTGCTCCTGATCGATGCCGCCCGTGGCGCAATTGCCGGCCCCGGCGAAGCAGTAATCGATCGAAATATCCTGGTAGACCGCCGGGCGCTGCGGATGCTGGATAGTCGAGGCCAGATCCTCGGTTTCATTGCGAACGTCTTCGAAGATCCTGAGAAGCGGCTGACGCGGATTGCGCAGCTTCGGCAGCAGGTTTCGCGTGAACACCGAATAGGGCGACGTGTCCCCGGCTCCCAGTCGGTCCAGTGCTTTCTGCCGCGACCCCGCGGCGTAAATCACAGCCATGCCCTCGTCGCGCGATTGCGGCACAAGCCCGCGCGTCACACTTCTTGTGCCCGTGTCGAATGGGTTATCCCGGCAGGCATCAATCACAGCGAGAACGAGATTGGGATTTCTCTCCTTGATGACTTCGAGGACATCGACCGGCAGGGAAACGGTCTTGCGTTCCAGCGACCGTTCCGTCGCTTCGTAGGGCGCATCGGAGAAGGCCAGATAATTCTCGGCGCCGTTGGACCAGCCATGGCCGGAGAAGATGAACGCGACATCGTCTCCCGGCTGAATGGAATCAATGAACGCATCGAACGCGTCATAGAAGGCATCAGTGTCAGGATCGATCAGGGAGACGGTTTCAAATCCAAGATCATTCTGAAATACGGCTGCATAGCCTTCGGCATCCCCGACGGTTTTCTGGAGGTCGGTGAGCTCGTCATAGTCACCGACACCGACGATGAAGGCGCGTTTCGTATTCTGCGCGGACGCACTTGCAGCAATTGCCAGGGAAAGAAGTATCGCGAAAAATGAGCGTGCCATGAATACCGCCTCCAACAACTGGAAGCGTACAAGACCGCACTCAAACCGCCAAGAAAGGATCAATGCCGATTGTTGAAGCGCTAGATATGTTCTGGCGCGTCGACCGTTAGTGCGGAACCCGTCGCGTTGCCCGTGTTCACCGTCCCCGCCCGCTCGATCATCATGATTTTGCATTCACCCCCGACAGAGGCCGGCCGATGCTCGACGCCCTTTGGCACGATGATCATCTCACCCGTCGCCACGCGCTCGGTGCGGTCCCGGAACTCCATATCCATTGTGCCGTCAACCACGAGGAAAAATTCATCCTCCTCGGCATGGGCGTGCCAGTCGAAAACGCCGTCAATACGGGCGATTTTGACGTGCATATTGTCGACCTGCCCGATGATCTTCGGCTGCCAGGTTTCGGTGAACATATCGAATTTGAAGCGATATCGACTTTGGTCTGGGTCATTCCACATCTTCCGGAACGGGACTGTCATGATAGGCGGCTTCGATAGCGCTTATATCCGCATCAGTCAGGCCGAGCATGGCGCGAGTGGTGTAGCTGCCGCGGAATTTGCCGTTATCTGCGTAGGACCAATCGACGATGTCGTCCGCGGCGAACTCTAATGTCTGGCCGGTGGTGAAGCGGTCATTACCGCCATTTTCGATGCTGACCACGCCGCGCCAATCCTCCGGCCCTCCATTTTCCTGAAGATACTCAACCCAGACATAGTCGCGCAGGTATTCGTCGCTCTCCTTGGCGATCTTCACGCGGAAGACATCCTCGCCTGGAAGCGGATCACGGAAATGGCTCCAGAAGACATCGAGCGTAAACTGACTTTCGTCCATTGCGGCTTTCAGGGACGCGTACTTGTAAAGCGGTGGCGTGTCCTGTTTCTCGGCGGATTCTACAGAACTTTCGCTCACTGACGGAGGTGTTTCGCCGCCATCGCAGGCCGCAAGAGCGAGTGCGCAAATGGCGAGCGCGGACCTCATCCCGCTTGCCCTTGCTGCTTCGCCCACTGCTCCGCTGCGCCCCGGGCCAGATCGCGCACGCGGGCGATGTAAGCCTGACGCTCGGTCGGTGAGATCGCGCCACGCGCATCGATGAGGTTGAAGGTGTGGGACGCCTTCAGCGCGTAGTCATAGGCCGGCAGCGGCAGGCCCGCCTCGCGCAGAGAATTCGACTGGCTTTCGCAGCCCTCGAACCAGCTTCGGAGCATATCGACATCAGCAATCTCGAAATTGAGCCCGGACTGCTGTTTCTCGTTCTCTAGGAAAACGTCCCTGTATGTCAGCGGGTTAGCGCTCTCGGGGTCATTGAATGGAAGATCAAAAATCGAGTCCTTGCCGAGAACATACATGGCAAGGCGTTCCAGACCGTAGGTCAGCTCACCGGAGACAGGGCGCACATCGAGACCGCCGACCTGCTGGAAATAGGTGTATTGGCTGACTTCCATGCCGTCGCACCAGACCTCCCAGCCGAGGCCCCAGGCACCGACGGTCGGATTTTCCCAATCGTCTTCGACGAAGCGAATGTCATGGACGGTCGGATCAATGCCGATCGCGTAGAGGCTGTTCAGATAGAGGTCCTGAAGGTCCGGC
>JBCCIW010000125.1:0-8859 GCA_039028055.1 Pseudomonadota bacterium
CCATCAGGAACATGATCATCAGAGCGACAAAGCCGAGCGATTCAAAAGGAAAGCCTGCCAGCGAGCCGTATCTGGGATTTGAGACAAAGAGCGACACGAGTGGATTGACGTTGCTGAACCCGTGATACCAGAGCAGCACCAACCCGCCGTGGATAAGCGCAATCAGAAATGTTGTTACCCCAAGGTGCCGCCGATTGTAGAGGAACGGTTTGAAGCGGGGGGTCAGCCGGGCGAGCGGACCAATTGTCAGGATGAAGGTCAACAGGCCGAAGGACAAGGTGCCAGTCGCGCGGATCAGTAGCTGTATGGGCGCGAAACTCTCTTCGAGCGGCGTGAACACTTTCGAAACGACAATGAAAGCGCTGAGGTAAAGACCGATACCCATGAGCACCAGGCGATCATACTTTTTCTTAAACGGCGTCCACTGCACGCCCCGATAATCATGGGACATCCGTTGCCTCTTCTAGCAGTGCAGCCGGGAGTGACGGATTGACCGGAGTTGCTGGCCGAAGCGACACAGCAAACCAGATAATCGCAGCGATCGCCGGTGCTATGATGACCCAGATGCCTATATGGGCTCTTCGTTGCGCACGTTTCATGAGACCGGGGGTTCGGTTTGGGTGAGCCACTTATAGCTCATCAGAGGCCACAGGAGCATCACGCCTGGCAGAATAATCAGCCTCGCTTTCAAGGGCATGCCCCTGGCTGCAGGGTCAATTCTGCTGACACCGAAGCTGACAAAAGCGAAGGCAAAGAGAAGCCCGAGCCCAAAGTACAGGCCAAGACAGACAACCACCATTTCGCCGGCGGCGAGGCTCATCTCCATACTTCTCCCATTCATATTTTGGGGTAGCGAGCATGAAACATTCCCATCGCGCAAGGGGATGAGCGACGATTGCCGGGATTATGAAACAGATGGCATCAGGCCGGAGTTTCCGCCGGGCTTGCCTATTTGTTCTTGAAGTCCGGTTTCCGTTTCTCGACGAAGGCCGCCATGCCTTCGGATTGGTCTTCCGTGGCAAAGAGTGAGTGAAACAGCCGCCGCTCGAACATCACCCCGTGGGAGAGGGGGGTTTCGTAGGAGGCGTTCACCATCTCCTTTGTCAGCATCGCGGTCGCTCGGGGCAGTCCAGCAATCTTCGCAGCCACTTTCTTCGCTTCGTCAACGAGTTCCGCTACCGGCACGATCCGCGAGACAAGCCCGCAGCGCTCGGCCTCCTCAGCGTCCATCATTCGGCCCGTCAGGCACATCTCCATGGCTTTCGATTTTCCGATGAAGCGGGTCATACGCTGGGTCCCGCCAGCGCCGGGGGAGACGCCGATTGTGATCTCCGGCTGGCCGAATTTCGCATTGTCTCCTGCGAGGATGAAATCGCACATCATGGCGAGCTCGCATCCGCCACCGAGCGCATAGCCCGCGACCGCTGCGATCACCGGCTTCCGGCAGCGCGACGTCCGCTCCCAGTTTCGCGTGATGAAGTCCGAATAGAACGCATCCATATAGGACTGCTCGCGCATCTCCTTGATGTCCGCTCCTGCTGCGAATGCCTTTTCCGAGCCTGTAATCACGATGCAGCCAATCTCCGGGTCTGCCTCGTAGCCGTCGAGCGCCTCGGTCAGTTCGTTCATCAGCTGATTGTTGAAGGCGTTCAGGGCATCGGGCCGGTTCAGGGTGATGATAGCCACCGCACCTTCGGTTTCGGTCAGCAGAGTTTCATAAGCCATGGTGGATCCTTCAAGCGTGTCTGTTTGCGGCGAGCTATAGGCGGTTCGTCCGGCCTGCGCCAGCCTCTCAGCAGGGGGTGACGTGACAGTTCGGAACGAACGGGCTACCGGAAAAGCCACAGATAAGAGAGGCTTCGAGGAGCGCATATCATGGCACAGTCCAACCCCGGTTCATTTCTGCTTGGCGCGACTGCCATTGCCCTATCTGCCTGTGCGACAGCGTTCGCCCAGGACGACCAGCCTTCTGCTGAAGCGGAAGCCGCGATAACGGCCGACGCGCTGCTCCAGCAGTTACCGAAAAACGTCTCTGCTGACCGCATCAAGGCCGATATTGAAAAGCTCGTCAGTTTCGGCACGCGCCACACGCTTTCGGAAACAGAATCCGACACCCGCGGTATCGGCGCGGCTCGGCGCTGGATCTTCGACGAGTACACCCGCATCTCCGAAGTCTGCGGTGGCTGCCTCGAAGTGATGTACATCTCGGACACCGTGTCCGGGCAGGTCCGCATTCCGGAGCCGGTCGACGTCGTGTCCGTCGTGGCGATCCAGCGCGGCACTCTGGATCCGAACCGGATGGTGGTTATGTCTGGCGACATTGACAGCCGTGTCACCCACCCCCTCAATAATGAAGAGGACAGCCCGGGCGCGAACGACAATGCCTCCGGTATGGCCGGGGCGATCGAAGCGGCCCGTGTACTCTCCAAGCACGAGTTTCCCGGCACCATCGTCTATATGGGCCTTTCCGGTGAGGAGCAGGGGCTTTTCGGTGGTCAGATCGTGGCCGCCCATGCCGTGGAAGAGGGCTGGGGCATCAAGGCCGTGCTAAACAATGACATGATCGGCAATATCACCGGCATCAACGGCATTACGGACAATACGACGGCCCGCATCTTCTCCGAAGGCACCCGCGATGTGGAGACCGAAGCCGAAGCCCGCATTCGCCGTTTTGAGGGCGGTGAGGTCGACAGCCCATCGCGCAATCTCGCCCGCTATATCGATCGCATGGCCGACCAATACATCGAAAACCTCGATACAATGATGATCTACAGGCTCGACCGCTTCGGGCGCGGCGGGCACCACCGCCCGTTCAACGCCGTCGGCTTTCCGGGCGTGCGCATCATGGAAACGAATGAGCATTATGATCGTCAGCACCAGGATCTTCGCAATGAGGATGGTCGCCACTATGGCGACACGATTGAATTCGTGGATTTCGACTATGCTGCAAAGCTGACCGGGCTTAACATCGTCTCGCTCGCGGGTATGGCGCTCGCGCCGCCATTTCCATCCGATGTGGAGATTGAAGGTGCTGTGCAACCCTCAACCACGCTCCGCTGGACCCGGCCGGACGGGGAGGCTGCCGCCAATCTTGCGGGATACAAGATCTACTGGCGTCTCACGACAGATGCTCAGTGGACGAACAGTATATATGTGGGTGATGTCTCCGAATACACTCTGGAGAACATCGTCATCGACAATTATTTCTTCGGCGTTGCCAGCGTTGCAGATAACGGCGCAGAGAGCCCAGTCGTGTTTCCGGGACCCGCGGGGAGTTTTGATCGTTAGATCAGATTGGCGTTATTACCGCCGTTCCTCCGACCAATGTCCGATTGGCGATCATTGCCTAAGCATTTGGATGTTATGACGCTACCGGCGCATCCAGGTAAGACGCTAGTTCGAGAACTTGATAGGCTGCCATTAATTCCACACCGGTCTTGATTGATTTGGTTGACCCCCGAATACTCTCTGGTGGAATTCGAAATCTCACCTCTATCTGAACACCCGATATTTTATGGACCAAAGTGACTTTTGCGTCTCTGTCTTCCAAGTCTAACTCTACAGCATCAACGTCCCACAGTTTTTGCCGCATTTGATGAGATCCTTCCCTTTTTACACCTTATCGAAATTATGTAACTCGCCTTCTGGGTGAGTCCAGCCCCTGCTCGCGCTGGTGGATTTTTTCACTTGGCGCTCAATCGTTGGTCGACGGAGATCACATCCCCCCAAACTCCGGGTCCCGCTTCTCAAAGAACGCACTCACGCCTTCCTTGAAATCCTCTGATCCGAAGGTCAGGAGGAACTGGTCGCGGTCCATGAAGCTGGCGGTGTAGTGGTTCGCGTTGGTCGCGGCGTTGATCGCTTCCTTGGTCATGCGCAGGGGGAGGGGCGGCAGGGCGGCAAGCTTTGCGGCGAGCGCTTCGGCCGCTTCGGTGGCATCGCCGGCGACCTCATCGACCAATCCCCAATCAAGCGCGAGGGGCGCTTCAATCGCTTCGCCAAGCATGGCAAAGCGTTTCGCCTTTGACGGGCCGACCAGTGTCGCGAGGCGCGGGAGGGATCGCCAGCTCATATTGATCCCGAGTGGCACTTCCGGCAGGCGGAGCGATGCCCCGGTATGAGCGATGCGGAAGTCGCAGGCGAGGGCGATGGCCGCTGCGCCGCCGATGCAATAGCCCTGAATGGCGACAATGGTGACCTGTTCCAGCCGCTCCCACGCCTCGCACATGTCCGGGCCAAGCCGGAAGGCGAGCCGCTGCTCGATGAGGGTCTGGTCGTCGGCCACGCCCGTCGTGCTGCGGAGATCCGCGCCCGCCGAAAAGGCATTGCCCTCGGCGGACAGGATCACGACATTTATGTCCGCCCGATCGTGCAGCGCGCGGGCGACATCGCGAAGCGACGTCATCAGCGTCCGGTCAAAACGGTTCAGTTTCTCGGCCCTGTTGAGCACCACTTGCGCGATGCTGTTCTCAATCGAAACCTTAAGACCGTCGAATTCCATTCTTCTCTCCCAGCGGATATTCTGCCCAGTATCCTCGCAAAACACCAACCGCGCCAATTTCTGGTGTCTTTTTTGGTGTCAGACTATCGACTTATCCCCCGGATAGATTCGCCTTTCCCCGCATCTCCAGGGAGCGGCGGTTCAGCATATGGAGACCCTCAGTCCCTTTTAAGCATGCAGACCCAAGGCTCGTTGCCCTCATTAATATGGACTCGGAAGCATTTCGCCAGGCGGGTGGTTTTATGACGTCTCGCCAGGGTCTCCCGACTGCGTTGTCCAGCAATATTCTGGCAAAGCAGTGGTCTTCGGTGACGGGCCAGCCCCGCATCTTTGCCTGTTTCGGCAAATCGACCTCCACAAGCCGCCGCCATTCGGCGCGAAGGGGGCTTATCTCGCCTCCTTCGAGGCCGGGCAGGCACGGATTTTCGATGGAGGGGGAGCGTTTGGGCATACTTCTTAACTGTGGTCATTCTCTTCTTTCTTCGAGTCATACTCTGGCAATTTGTCGGCTCGGGCGTTTAATCTTCCGGTATGACCACTTTGAACTCGCCTGATCTCTGGCTCCCCCATTTTCCCATTCCTGCTGCAGATGGGCACAAGTATCACCGGGGACATCTCGCCATTCTGGGCGCGCCCGCACTTACTGGCGCGACCCGGCTTGCGGCGGGGGCGGGTTCTCGCATCGGTGCCGGTCTGGTGTCCGTCCTGTCGCACGATCAGGTAGATGTGTATCGCGCGAGCTTGCCGCCGGATATTATGGTGACATCCGGGCCCGTGGATCAGCTACGGCGCATTACCGCGTGCCTTATCGGCCCAGGCGGCTATGAAGCCAGCCGGATAGAGGAACTGCTAGCCCTGAATGCAAACGTGCCAAAGGTGCTCGATGCCGATGGGCTCGAGATTTGGAATCAAATTCCGCATCCAGCTATATTGACGCCCCACGAAGGCGAGTTCGCGAGGACTTTCCCGGAAATCGCAGGAGCTCGTGAGGCTCGAGCATCTGAGGCCGCGCAGCGAACTCAGGCGGTTATAGCCTTGAAAGGACCTGAAACGGTATTGGCAGACAAGGATGGCCGCGTTGTCGTCAATACACATGCGAGCCCCTGGCTGGCCAAGGCAGGGACCGGAGATGTTCTGGCTGGATTTATTGCGGGACTGATTGCGCAAGGTATGCCCCATTTTGAAGCCACTTGCGCCGCCGTCTGGATCCATGGGGAGGCCGCCCGGCAAATTGGTCCGGGGCTTATAGCGGGCGATCTGATTGACGCTGTGCCGGGCATTCTTTCGCGGCTATTGACGATTTCCTAAATCGAGCTCCATAAAAAATGAATCAATACAGTTAATTGCGCCGGTAGTTTAACCGCGTCTTTCATTCGCTTTTGCTAGGGCACGCCTATAGGCCATGTCGATAAGTTCAGGCTTTTTGAGCCCCTTTATATCGACCGGGCTTGCGAGATTGTTCGACTTCAAGACGGATTTGATCTCAGCAAGGCTAAGGGCATCGAGCGTAGACCGGAACGTTGTTTCATCGGTAGTGCCCGCAAGTTCTCGTGTGTTCAGCAGTTTAGCCGCCATCGCGCTTTCGAAAGACACTGTAGCTCCGAGCGCCTTTACAAGCCGATGCGCAAGTTCCGGGTTGGATCTAACTTCCATACGTAACTCGTCGAAGAATCGGTCGAGCGCCACGACAGCGTCCGTATCGCGGGCGTCTGTCACGGCTAGTCTCTCACACGTTGTGGGCTGGTTTCCCATCGCCGCGAAACAAGAAATTCAATAAATTCATCGGCTAAGCGGCGAACGTCATTCTTCATCTTGCCGTACTTGCCCCGAAAGGTGTCATAGCTGTCCTGGGCAGGGCGTTCCATCGCGCGAAGAACGTCAATGGATTCAGGCATTGTGGGGCCGAACCAGACATCTTTAAGGGTTATATTCTGAAGCTCGGTCCGCATCTGGCGAGCGTATCCTGTATTCCGGAACCGCGTGATGACGGAGAAGCTTCGATCCTTCAGATCCGCTCTCAAATTGTCCTGAACCCAGGTGATGAACTGTTTGGTGCCCCATCCTGATACCGAATCTGCCAACGTTGGCAGGACAAAGACGTCTGCGAGTGCCAGCCCGGCTCGGGAGAGGGGGGACAAGTGCGGCGGACAGTCCAGCAGTATCACGTCGTAAAGTGGGAGAAGGTCTGCAAAGCCGTTTTCAAAGTGGCGCGCGAGTGACTCAGACAGGGTGGTTGGGGTGCCCGTCCGCGAGTACCACTCCTCCTCCAAACTCATCTCGTCCATTCGAAGCTGAGGGTGCGCTGTAAGTGCGGAAATCCAACCCAGCCTCTCTGACTTCATCTCGGCTGCGCGTAATTCTTCAATTGAAACAGCGTTCGGCGTGATGAACGGCGCAGCAGCGGCTTTCTGGCCATCAAGGAACTGGCCGAGCAGATGATGCGCGCCCTTGCCCTGCTCGGAGGCGGCGTGAACGCCTTGTTCAGTCAGCAGCATCTGGCTGGAGTTCGCTTGCGCATCGAGGTCAATGACAAGAATGTTCAGACCAAAGAAATAGGCAAGACTGTCTGCCAGCATCACCGTCGTTGTGGATTTGCCAACCCCACCCTTGAGGTTGGCTATTGCCGCAATGGTCGCCGACATTTAACGCCCCTGTCACTCCCGGCCGGTTATTCTTCCGGCTCTTAGTATTCTTTATCCTTAGACCGATCAAAAGGGATGGACAACCAGACGGGGACTTACTTCTCCTTCAGAAAGCCAAGCTTTCGGCCAATGAGCGGGAATAGCCTGCTCAAGGTGTCCCCCATCACCATCGGTGGTGTGGCGAAACTCGATAGCGCTTTTAGCGGAGCCCTTTCGTGGAAGGATTCTCCGAGCTTCGCCCAGGCTACTTTCTTCTGGTTGAGCCGCATGTGTTCGATCACAGTCTTCCTAGCTTCGCTTGGTAACATCCGGTCTGATAGAAGTCGCCGGTCCGAGCCGACCAATTTTTGGAGGGCTCCTGACCGGTGGGCGCGGCTCAGGGACCCAGGGGTATCGAAAGCAAGGTAACCCAACGGGTCAACGAGGCCGAATTTGGCGCCTCTTAATAACAGCCGGGCGTAAAGATCATAATCTTCCCCCAGTCGCATGTCAGCGTCGTAGTAAATATCGTGATTGGTTAAAAAGTCTCTTTTAATCAATGGCTTGATGTACCCGAGTTCGCGTCCAAACCCGGTGTGATCCGAGATATTCTCGCGGACGAATCGTTCAAGCGAGAGCTCCAGCTTTCCGAAGTCGCTGTCCGACCATAGTCTCCGCTTTGGCGCATCTGATGCCCAACTGGAGATGCGATACTGGTCGTCGGCAATGGCGTCCCAATTGTTCGACACGGCCATGGTGACCATGCGATCAAGGCGGTTTGGTGTCATCGAATCATCGGCATCGAGCGGCGTAACCCAATCGGTTTGCGCCGCCGCCAATCCGCGGTTTCGGGCCGCGGAAGGACCCTGGTTGTGATCCTGCAGAATCACCTTTCCCCGTTGATTGTCGCCAATGACAGCGCGCGCAACCTTGACAGTTTGGTCGCTGGACGCGTCATCGACCACAATCACATTTGGTTCGCACGATTGATTAAGTGCGCTGCGAATGGCTCTCTCGATTGTTGAGTCTGAATTGTAGGCCGCAATGATAACTGTGACTGAATGTGTTACGATCTGCATTTGTATCGAGACTTTAATTGACTTCGATTTCTACCTATTGGCCTAGTTTTTTGGCAGTTCGGCCATAGACAGGGCGATCCTGCGGTGACTTGCAATAATTCTGCCTCAATGGCTTTGCCCGTTTTTTGCACCGGGTCCAGAACGTAATGTAGTTTGTGAAATCCGATTGAGTTTGGGTTTAGTATAGAGGTTTAGAGCGAAGGTGATCTGGTTGAGGCACAGACTAGCCCAGCTGAGCCGGTGGGGCGATGATTGCCGTCGATGGCTGACGGACAATGCCTACCGCTATTATGATCTGGTTGCCGAGCGATTGGAGCGTTCTGAAAGATGGGCGTTTGGCGCGTTGCCCCGGGTCGAGCCTAGTGTTGTCGACACGAAACTGCGTACAAGCCGTGTGCCGGATGGATTGCGTGTATACGCGGTAGGGGACGTCCATGGCCGAGCCGATTTGCTCGAACGACTGTTCGACACGATCGAAGCTGACATTTCATCACGAGCAGATGATGACGAGGTTTGTATCGTATTCCTCGGAGACTACGTTGATCGTGGTTTCCAATCTCGTGAGGTCATCGACTTTCTTCTGAATGATCGAGTTTGCAAGCACAATTGTGTTTTTTTGAAAGGCAATCACGAGGAGGCCTTCCTGAAATTCATGAAC
>JBCCIW010000126.1:0-8834 GCA_039028055.1 Pseudomonadota bacterium
CCGGAATGATTGGGACGCGACCCACACGCCGATGTTCCATCAGGTCGAAGGGCTCGTCATCGAGAAAGGCATCCATATGGGCCACTTGAAGGGGTGCCTCATCGATTTCGTGAAAGCCTTCTTCGAGGTCGATAACGTGGAGGCCCGCTTCCGCCCCCACTTCTTCCCCTTCACGGAACCGTCGGCTGAGATGGATGTGAAGTACACGAAGAATGGCGACACGATTGAAATAGGCGCTGGCGACAGATGGATGGAAATCCTGGGTTCCGGGATGGTCCATCCGAACGTGCTGAGGAACTGCGGAATCGATCCAGATGAATATCAGGGCTTCGCCTTCGGCATGGGCGTCGACCGCCTCGCCATGCTGAAATATGGTATGCCGGACCTTCGCCCTTACTTTGAAGCGGACGCAGAGTGGACCCGCCATTACGGCTTCCGGCCCTGGCTCACACCGAGCGTGAGTGGCGGGCTCAGCTGATGGGTATTCACCAAAATAATTTTTGGCACCCCTCTCCCTCATCAGAGGTGCTCGAAACCTTGGTCGACCAGTGGTTATTGGATCAAAAAGTGCAGGAGAATACTGAAAACACATACGCGATCGAGCGAGTTATGGATATGACGCGCAACGCGTCGCCTCAAACTCAGCTAAGCTTTGTCGAACAAGCGATCGAAAAAGCGGAGACCGACAATCAACTCGCCAATATCGCAGCTGGGCCATTGGAGGATCTATTGGTCCACCACGGCTCCGAAGTAATCGACGATGTCGTTATCGCAAGTCGCCAAAGTCCAAAATTTCGTCGGACAATGACAGGTGTTTGGCAACAAAACATTCCGGATGACGTCTGGCAGAAAATCGAAACAGAGCAAAAGCTTTGTCCTGAGGCGGAGAAACTGGGCTAGTGGAAAAAGGCTCCACATACGAGGGACTGAAAACGTTCAAGTTCGGCGACGGCCCCGCAATAGCTGACCGCCTTGCCGCGCTCGTTGTGGCTGGGGTGAAGACCGGAACATGCTATGCAGCTGTCCACGATCCCGAAGCCGAGATTGGGGAACGTCAGATCTGTCTCAGCGGAAAAGGTGAGCCGCTCTGTGAGATTGAAACCGTAGAGCTACAGACTCTCCGCTTTGATGCGGTGACACCCGAACTGGCAGCGCTGGAAGGTGAAGGAGACCTCTCCTATCGATACTGGCGCGATGTTCACCAGGCCTACTATGAACGGGAGAATACCTGGGATCCGGATATGAACGTCATTTTTGAAACGTTCCGTGTCACACGCATTCTGAATCAAGACTTCGCAGCAAATGCCCAGAACGAAGTGAGAGCAGAGCGTTTCGAAGCCTATGCAAAGGGCTACACTGCTTTGGAGACATGCGATGGGTAACGGCACCCGCATTGAAATGTTCATTGCCATCTGCGCGCTGATATCCTCAGCGGTAGCAGTCTTTATTGCTTGGGACCAGGGCAGAGTCATGCGCGCCCAGCAGCATGCCGACGTGCTTCCCGTGCTGCAGATCGATGGTATTCTCTCCAATGAATCATATGGATCAGAACTTGGCCTCCGCATCACAAATACAGGCGTAGGCCCCGCCCGCATCTACTCTGCAAACCTTATGATCGATGGAACGCCCGTTGAGAGCCTCGCCCCAGTGTTTGAGTCATTACCCTTCACTCGTAATGTATCCTGGCGAAACGTGGCGGGACGATCGCTTGCTCCCGGTTCAGTGGTTACGCCGCTGTCGCTCAAGTGGAAACCTGAGGAAATCGACCAGGGCGAGTTACTCGCCTTCGGCCAAACGACGGATACTTGGACCTTGCAAATTTGCTATTGCTCCGTCTTCGATCGTTGTTGGCAAACTGAAAGGCTCGGCTCATCTTTCGCCGATGCTGTGGACGATTGTGAGCTTTCCGAACCCGATATCTTCACAGAACTCGGGCTACAATCTCCAATAATCGACGCATACCGTAACGAGCAGGCTGCGTCCGCTGAGCAAGGTGAACCAGAATGAAAATGGCTAACCGAAACATCTCACAAATATTCGCAGGGGTAATCTCCCATGGGTAGCGGAAGCAAAGTCGAAATGCTCATCGCTGTGTGCGCGCTGATTTCTTCTGCGGCAGCAGTCTTTATCGCTTGGGACCAGGGTAGAGTCATGCGCGCCCAGCAGCATGGTGAGGTGTATCCAATCCTGCAGGTGGATGGCTTCAGCAACAATTCAGCTACGTATACAAATCTCGGGTTTCGCGTGCGCAACAGCGGCGTAGGACCTGCAATCATTGAATCGGTAGAGCTTGAATTCAATGGCGAAACTGTCGTCGAACCGAGCTTTCTTCTATCGAACTTACCCGGCGGTTATGACATCACGCGCGCGCCTTTGACGGGCCGGGCGCTAGCACCAGGCGAAGAAGTCACGCCCTTCGAACTTGGATGGCGCCGCGATCAAATTTCCTTTGAGCAAGTATTTAACTTCGTTCAGGAAACACAAAACTGGAAGCTGAAAATCTGCTACTGCTCAGTCTTCAAAAGATGCTGGCAGACGTCCGAATTCAGCTCCGCGAGGGCTGATCGAGTCGAATCCTGCCCCCGAGGCGACACAGATATCTTCGCGGCATTTATACCCGCACGCCCGCAATCAGACACGGAACAAATACAAGCAAACGAGAATCCCTCCGCTGACGGAGCAAACCAATGAAATTCACGCTATCCTGGCTGAAAGACCACCTCGCCACAAAGGCATCGCTGGACGAGCTCCTCGCTCTGATGGGCCAACTCGGCCTCGAAGTCGAAGAGGTCGAAGACCCCGCTGCCAAGCTCGCCCCATTCACCATCGCCAAGGTCACGGATGCCAAACCACATCCCGATGCGGACAAACTGCAAGTCTGCATAGTAGAGACGGTCGACGGCACAAAACAGATCGTATGCGGTGCACCCAATGCACGCGCTGGGATGACCGCCGTCTACGCTCCGCTCGGAGCATACATACCGGGGCTCGACTTCTCCCTCGACAAGAAGCCCCGCAAGATCCGCGGCGTTGAGAGCCATGGCATGCTCTGCTCTGCCAAGGAGCTTGAAGCGGGCGAGGACCATGATGGCATCGCTGATCTTGATGACAAATGGGACCTTGGCAGTCCGGCTGCGGAGGCACTTGGAGCGACAGACCCGGTCATCGATTTTGAAGTCACGCCAAACCGGCCGGACTGGCTGGGCGTCATGGGCATCGCCCGCGATCTGGCCGCAGCAGGTGGCGGTCGCCTGGTCAGCCGCGACACAAAATCCATCGGCGGATCCTACGACTGCCCCATCGAAGTCGGCATCGTCGACGAAGACGCCTGCCCGATCTTTGCCGGCGTCATGATCCAGGGCGTCAAGGACGGCCCATCTCCCGATTGGATGCAGTCTCGCCTTAAGGCAGTCGGCATCCAGCCAAAAAGCCTGCTTGTTGATGTTACGAACTATGTTTCCCTTGATCGCGCTCGCCCACTCCACGTCTATGACGCCGACAAACTGCAAGGCGCGGTCATGGCGCGCCTCGGCAAGAAAGGCGAAAAAGTAGAAGCCCTCGACGGAAAGACCTATGAGGTCACAGAAGACATGTGCGTCATCGCAGATGATTCCGGTCCGATCGGCCTTGGCGGCGTCATGGGGGGAGAATCCACCGCCGTCTCTGAAACAACAAAGAACATTTTCCTGGAGGCAGCGTGGTTTGATCCTCTACGCACGGCGCGCACGGGCCGCGCCACTGGAATAATCTCAGACGCCCGCTACCGCTTCGAGCGTGGCGTCGATCTGAATTCCTGTCTTGAGGGCCTGCAAATGGCGGTCACGCTGATCAAGGATCACGCCGGTGGAAAGGTGTCCAAACCCATCATCGCCGGTGCACCACTCATGCGCGATGACAAGATCACCTTTTATCCAGCAGATGTCGAACGCCTTACGGGCCTCACCGTCAAAACAGCAGACATGAAGAAGATGCTGAAAGAACTCGGCTTTGACATCGAAGATGCAGGAGAAGCCTGGTACATGACTGTCCCAAGCTGGCGCTTCGATATGGAGCAGTCGGCTGACCTCGTCGAGGAAATCGCCCGTATCGTGGGCTATGATGCCCTGCCGACCACGTCTCTGCCAACGTCAGATGACATGGGTCTCGGACGCCCTACCGCATTGCAACAACGTATCCGCATAGCTCGCCGCGTCATGGCATCTCGCGGCTTCCTCGAAACCGTCACCTGGAGCTTCATGGCAAAAGACCACGCAGTCCTCTTCGGTGAAGACAACCCTGCGCTCGCCGTTGCGAACCCAGTCGCCAGTGAGCTGAACCAGATGCGTCCCTCAATCCTCGGCAACCTAGCACGGGCAGCTCAGCACGGCGCGGACAATGGGCAGCATGGCTTACGTCTGTTCGAAGCTGGCCCGGTATACCTCGGTGATGGACCAAAGGATCAACGCTCCGTCGTCACCTCAATCGTTCAGCCATCGGAGGAACGTCACTGGCAGCATGCCCCCCTGTCCTATGATGCCCAATCGGCAAAGGCGGATCTATATGCGGTGCTGGATGCACTTGGCCAACCGCCGAGCCGCTTCCAGATCGCAGAGCCTCGCCAGGACCACTGGCACCCCGGCAAATCCGCACGACTGACTCTTGGACCAAAAACCACGATCGCTCATTTCGGTACGCTTCACCCGCGCGTATTGAAAGCGCTGGACGTGGACGGTCCCGTCTATGGTTTCGAGCTCAATCTCCAGGCCCTACCCAATATGAAAGTGTCAGCCACCAAGACGAAGCCGGTACTCGAAAAGGCAGACCTGACACCCGTCCGCCGTGATTTCGCTTTCGTCGTTGATGAAACAGTTCCAGCCGGAGACATTATGCGCCTCGCCGAAAAGGCTGACAAAACGCTGATCACAGGGGTCGGGGTTTTCGATGTTTATCAGGGCACGGGAATAGAGGGCGGAAAAAAATCCGTCGCTATCGAGGTCACACTCCAACCCCGCGGCGATACCATCACCGACGCCGAAATTGACGCCATCTCCGAGAAGATCATAACGGGCGTCGCCAAGGGAACAGGCGGTGTCCTGCGAGGTTAGGTACCAGGACGGCGCACGGATGTCGGCTCAGCTGCCATCATACGTGCCTGGCTAACCCAGTTGTCCCGTTCGATACGTCCGTGGAAAGCGTCGAGCAGACTATCGACCCACTCGACCTGCTCAGGTGACCATTCCGACACCTGCCAGAAATAGTAGACGCCAATCCCGTGCAACATATCGCGCAGCTTAGGCCCGACCCCGCTTATCCGTTCCAGATCGTCCGGCGTCCCAAAAGCAGGTCGAACAAGGAGGTTGGCCTTGTCATCCGGCCGACGCTCAGACTGAATCGGATCACCAGCCGGCGGAACCGGCTCGGTCCTGCGAGCACGTGGTGCACTCAGCGATGAGGGCGGCGTATAGGGTGCACTATATTGACTTCGAGTTTCAATAGGCTGCGGCGGCAGATAGTTCGCCGGAGGTTGCCTCGACACAGGCGCACCATAGTCAATACTGTCTCTGGACCGAACGAGCTGATGAAGTGATGCGAGGGAGTACTCGATCGCAGTCAATCTGCTCTCCAGCGATCCAAAATCGAGGCGGCCTTCAATTGCCCTGATCTGGCCAATGACAGGCCCGAGATCTGGCTGCCTCAAACCAACCAGGGAATCCTGCAGCACAGCCAGCCGGCGCTCAATCGTATCAATGCCCTGGCTCGAACCGTATTGCCCGGACCCGAATTGCGCCCGTATCGATCCGAGAGCCGCTTCTATGCTCGAGAGTGTTTCAGTCAGACTTGTCAGGCGTCCGTAAACAACGTCGAAATTCTGATCCGGCACCATCATCCGCGACGCCAGCAACTCCATCTGACGCTGAACGGGTTCCAGATCCGCTGCGCTTTGGGCCTGTGCGTTCAAGGCTCCTTCGAAGTTTGCGAGCCGAACATGCAGACCCTGCAATTGTTCCTGAATTGGCGTCATGTCTGGCAAGGCAAGCTCGGCCAGAAGCCGTTCTATCCCGGACATACGCTCCCTGACCGATTCCAGGTCAGGGCTTTCCATCGTTGCTAGAGCAGAGGAAATCGCACCCAGTTGGTTGGTTACAACGTCCAGCGTCTCGCCATCGGCAGAACTTTGACCATGACGCAAATCGGCGACGGTTTGCACGAGGTGGTCCAGCTGCCCCTGTATGGGCTCAAGATCAACCTCAGCCGGTCTCAAACCTTCCAACTGTAATTGCACATCGGCGATCGCACTATGAACCGATGAGAGATCGGCTTCTGGAGTTTCAGATGACTGCAGGGCTGCTTCAAGCCGCGCCATGCGTGCCTCAAGCGGGCGAAGGTCGACCCATTGTTTGTCGGTAATCGCTTTAGATAATTCTTGGACCCGGTCGGAAACTCCGGAAGCGTCATTTGCAGGTACAGCCGAAAGCTGAGACTGCAAGAGTTCGAGCCGCTCATAAACTGAACCCACATTGGAGCTTAACGCATCAATGTCCGGATTAGACCCAGTCAAATGGGATTCGATGGTTTCAAGCTGACCAATTATCGGACTGAGATCAGGGTCAGGAATAGTAAGCCCGTTAACCGCGCGCTCAAGTCCTGCCACTCGTTCCTCCATGGGGACGAGATCTGGCATTCTCAAAGTTTGAAGACTCGACGCAAGCGATGCATCTAAATCGGACTTCGTCACGCTGGCAGGCGCGTTTGATTGATTTCTCATCAATACAGAATAGCGCTCTGTAATATCCTCATAGCGACGCCTGAACCACCACCAGGCAAGGGCGGCACCGACGCCAGCGGCGAAGATCAGAAAAAATAGAATTTGAAGGATCAACCAGAACATCTGTCTTTCTCTACACTAAACTCGGTGACGCGCTCATCTCTGCACTTTGATTTCGATACGGCGATTGCGGGCCCGCCCCAATTCCGTGAAATTACTCGCTAGCGGAACGCGAGCGCCGAACCCTTCAGCCGTTAATCGACGCGACGGAACCCCTCGACGAATAAGCGCACGCCGCACGGCATCTGCTCTTTGCTGGCTCAAAGTCTCGTTTATTATATCGGAACCCTGATTGTCTGTATGCCCACTTATTTGTAATGTACCGGGACAGCGACCAGCAGCCTCCGCAACACGATCGAGAACATCTGTATTCCGTGGATCAATTACGTCGCTATTGGTTTCGAACTGAATGCGCGTTTCCATCAGAATGCCTGACATTTCATCATCGCAGGCCTCAATATTTTCCACCGTCGGCGGCACAATCGTGGAAGGCGTGTCATCAAGGGAACTGTCTGAGATATCCACACCACCAATCTCTCCGTAGGAAAGGTCGGCTTCGAAACGCTCGCGAATATCCTCCAGTCTTTCGCTATCAGCCTCGCAGATCAATGAGAGGACACCATCGTCGAACATGACTTCAGCCGTCTCACACGCGCGGAGCGCACCAATTCCGCGCATAGCTGGAAACAGATGCCCCTCCGGCGCGCGAACACCAGCCACAGTCAAATTGTCATTTACGAAGAGCATGCCACCGGATTCTGTCGGGAGCGCCGCAGTCTCTGCGAGGAGATCCTTCGTCGCCCGATCAGGCACATCGCCCATCAGGGTGATCGTTCGTCCGGCCCGGCGAAACGTCCAGTCGAGGGGGTCCAAATCCTCCTGAACCAATGGCGAACCGCCACCAAGCAGCGACCCGTCGAAATCCCTGATCACGCGCGCTGGCTGGCGGCCGCTGAAAAACCAGGTCCGAGCCGTTGCATTCTGGACGGCATTATAGGCGACCTGCGCAGCGCGCTCATTCGGCGGTGCACCGATCAGGCGAACATCCCGTCCTGAGACACGCGCTCTCGCCCACACCGCATCGACCTCGTCGAGCGCCCGGTCTGCTGATCGCTGCGTCCGTCCCTGAACCGAAGCCGCTGCAAAAATCAGCAATAAAAACAGAACCAAGGCAGCGAGAAGCATCGGCCACAGCGGTGTATCATACTCGTCGCACCACCGGACATAGCGTCGGGTCGCCGTCTCTTCGTGCATGTGGTCTGACGCCATCGACCGGATTTCCCCTTCGCCAGCGCTCCCGCGCCATTCAAGCAATCGCTCAAAATGGCATAAATCCCCGGTTTTGAAAGCGCCCTCGCGTCCGACGCGAGCCTGCAATTGACCGTTTTAGCCCCGGTCACCGGGGTAAACTTCCTCACCGTCCACTTCCAGGCGAAACAGGTCGGGTCGAGAATAATGCCCTGCCGGATCGGACGACACCTTGCATTTCCGTGCTAGAGCGAGATCCGCTTCCGCCGTCAGGATCCCCTCCTCGCCCATCAGTGGCCCCGCTACAATCTCCCCGCGCGGATCGATAATCGCCGCACCGCCATTGTGATCGAACTCCCAGAGCGACGCCCACCGCTCAGGCACATGCTGCTTCATGCGCAACCCGGCAGCACAGATCACCCAGGCCCCCGCCTGAGACGCAAACGCCCGCGACAGAAGCAACTGACGCGCCCACACCGGAGCTGCAGGCGCAGTCTCCGGCTCCTGCCCCGGCCACGCCGCCACGTGCACATCCGTACCGCGCGCCATCAGCGTATAGGCCGGCAGAACAGCATTATGCTCCCAGCAATTCAGCGCCGACAATCTGCCCCAATCACGCACCTGGGGATGCAACCCCTTAGCATCCCCATCACCCCAGACAGAGCGCTCATGATGGGTCGGCTTGATCTTCCGATGCCGATTGAGGACATGCCCCTCTTTCGAAATCGTCACCATGGTGCAGTAGAGCGTTGCCCGCGTTTGCGGGTCGAGCTCGTTCACC
>JBCCIW010000127.1:0-8807 GCA_039028055.1 Pseudomonadota bacterium
CTCGCAGAGCAGTTTCGCCCAAACCAATGCACGGATCGGGAGAAGACCACTGCTGCACGAGATGGCGCAGATGGAGGCCGTCGATATCGACACGCCAGAAGACTGGGCCCTGGCAGAAGCCGTTGCCCAGATCATGACCAATAAGGACCAAGCGGCAGAATAAACTATGAAAGACGTTCTTGTGACGTGCCCACCAATGCTGGGTCAGTTTGACTTGTTTGTCGATTACGCGGCTGAGCAGGGCATTCGGCTGCATCGAGCACAAACCACCCAAATCCTGTCTGAAGAAGAATTGATGGCGCAACTGCCGGATTATGACGGCTGGATCATTGGGGACGATCCCGCCACCCGGCAGGTGTTTGAGACCGCCAAAAAAGGTCGGCTCACAGCGGCCGTCAAATGGGGCATCGGGGTGGACAACGTTGATTTTGCTGCCTGCAAGGACCTGGGCATCCCGGTCATCAACACGCCGATGATGTTCGGTGCCGAAGTAGCAGATGTGGCCACCGGTTTTGTCGTCGGGCTGGCGCGCCAGCTTTTTGCCATTGATCGCGGCATTCGAGCCGGGGAATGGCCAAAACCCGCTGGGATCAGCTTGACCGGTCGGCGCGCGGGTGTGGTGGGGCTTGGCGATATAGGCCGCCATACCGTGCCGCGCATGATGGCTTTGGGCCTTGAGGTTGTGGCGTATGATCCCGGCGTTAAAGGCGATGCAGGTATTGCAGGGTTGCAACGAGCAGCCTGGCCTGAGGATGTCGACACACTCGACTTCCTAATCTTCACTTGTGCGCTTAACCGACACAACTATCACATGCTGAACGCCGAAGTGCTCGCCGCCTGCAAGCCCGGAATTCGCATAGTAAACGTGGCGCGTGGTCCTCTTATCGACGAGGCCGCGCTGATTGCGGGGCTGCAGTCAGGGCATGTCCACTCAGCAGCTCTTGATGTTTTTGAAGTTGAGCCGATGCCTGCGGAAAGCGCTTTGCGTGACATGGAGCGCTGCATCTTTGGCTCGCATAACGGGTCAAACACCGTCGACGCCGTGACCCGCGCCAGCCACGAGGCCATCACCAAACTGGCCGGTTTCCTGGAGGGCACAGAACCTACCTGATCGAACGCTCCTCAACCCACATCGGCCTAAAACCACGGACCTACGATGCCACTTTCAGACGATACCTTTTTTGTTGTTGGTAACGGCCCATCCCTTTCTACGCGCGTATTGGATCAGTTGCAGCGGGGTCGCTGGCTTGGAATGAATGCCGCGTACAAATATTGGGACAAATCTCAGCGCTACCCGCACTTCTATGCCTGTCTAGACCCTGTTTTGGTTGTCCAACACAAAGATGCCATCGCTCGCCTAGCCGAAGAAGACGATGTCGCAGAATTGCTTCTTCACGAAGCAGTTTTTGAGTCTATGCCCGAACTACGCGACCACCCCAAAGTGACAGCTCGCGACGCATTCCTAGCCGAAACTGGGGTCCTTCCCGTTTCGGCGATGTCCAAACACAAGCAGACGACGGGCGTGCTCGCGACGCGGTTCTGTATTGAACGCGGCTTTGAGAATTTGTGTCTGCTGGGTATTGATTGCAATTACGTGGAGCAATTGGATGAGGCCCAGACAGGCGATGGTATAGAGCTAATCATCAAGGATACTGTGCGCCACAACCCCAACTATTTCTTTGATAATTATCAAGAAAAGAACGAGAAATATCAGGTGCCTAACCCACCTGTCCACTCGGGCAACTTGCACTTACAGTCTTTCATCGCACTGCGTGGAGATATTGAAGCAAGCGGAAAAGATGTCACGATTGGTGTTGGGTCGCATGACTCCCTTTTGGAAAGGTACGGTGTCTTCCCATATCTCGACGTCGAGAGCGTGCTGGGCCTACGCAAGTTAGGGGCCGTTGCTGTCCCGTTGATGCCGCATGAACTTGACGGCTTCCTGGACCGCTTGGAAACATGGGTCGATCCTAAGCTGCAACCTTCCTTGGGACCGGTTAATGGCGTGGCGCTTCATTTGTTTCTTGCCTGTGCCGAAGACAAAGGTATGCGAGCTAAAATCTTGGCCACGGTGAAATCCCTGCCTTGGCTGGCGCGCTACTTCGCCGATTTTCGTGTGACGTTCCTGCAAATGGCCGAAGAGGTTGACTATTACATCAAAGGCACGTCGCTGAACGTATTCTGCAACAAGTCAGGGCCAAACCTATTCTGGCTGATGGTTATGGCAGGGTGTCGGGACTACGCTTATGTATTTCAGATGGAAGCCGACTGTCTGCCTCTGCGCGCAGGTTGGTTGGACGCATTGGACCGCGCCATCGCCTACAGCACTCCCGGCGCTTGGGTGATAGGAACAAACTATGCAGGTCCCACCGTCGCATCGCCCACAAATGCTTTCCACGTGAATGGCAACGCCATTTATGCGACAGCCAATCGGAGCTTTCAGGATTTTCTGGAAAAGGAGTTCCTGGACGCGTTGGCGTGGCTGATTACGAACGTATCGAACAACATCGCCTATGACGTCGCCTATGCCCAAGGTATCTCGCAGTACGATGCTGTGCTCGAGGCAACGGGGATCGACCTTCGGAAGTTCATGCACCGGTTTGTTCACACGCCTATCATCCTGAACATGGGTGGTTCAGCTGAACTGCAACCCGACAGCGGGATCGATCTGATGGCCGAGGTGCGTAAAGACAAAGACGCGTTTCTTGGACATGGGCGCCCGTTCATCACCCTTACCGAAATGCAGTTGGACCGCTTCGAGAGTACCTTCCAAGATGACATTTGCTCGGTTAGCGAACTACGTCCACACAGCTTTGCGGCCGTTCCCCCGACGACAGATTGGCAGTATCAAGGCTACGGTCTCGCGACGGGCACTTTCGTCGCAAAACCTGCTTCGCAGACTAGCTTCCAGTTTCGCTGCGACGTGTCGCAAGTCTGGACAAAGGGCGACATCGTTCTCAGTCTCGCGCCGGATCCGGCCCTGGCTATAGAAAAGATCGAGGTGTCTATACGCCGCCCCGGCAAAAAAGCTGCACCGATAAAAGTAACCAAAACCGAGCGAAACGGCAGGTTTCAACTGCGCCTAGGCAAGGCGCCGTCAGATTACGGCACCATTACGGAAATGGTTGCGCGGTTTGAACTGAAGGTCACGAACAAGGTCGACACCATGGCTATTCGCGGCCTGCGGATATTGTTCTTTCCATCTGCCGATACTCCGGCGCCGGTGCAGTTTGTGCCTCGTAGTTCGGCAATTGATGCGATGGAACAGCGCTGGATTGATTGGCGGCGAAAAGGTCAAGAACGGCTATCGAACAAATTCCGGTTTCTCTGTAACGGTTCTGAAGCTCTTGTTTTAAAGGACGTTGAGGCTAGGCCCAGAGCTGAATACCACAAAGGTGATCTGTGCGTCTCTCTGACGGGAGACAGTAGGATACGCATGACCATAGACCCCGGGAAGGAGGTGCCTGAGGCGTTTGATTTGGTTTTAGAAGCCGATCGTAACATCGGGGCCACACTTGGCGGGACCATCCTGGGACCAGAAGCCCCCCACACGGTCACGCTATCAGCAGGCCAGCCACAATCGCTGCACCTGCCATTGCGAACCGCACGTGGTCTTATAGACCTTACGATCCAGGAAATACCGGGACAGAACTGGGTCGGCGGGCAGCTAACCGTGCGTAGCTTAAGTCTGACCAAGCACATTCCCCGTCTTGTGTCAGTCAACCCCGATGCCGAAAGCTTCTTTGGCCATTTTCTCAATTATGAAGCCCGCCTTGGCAAGGCGTTAACACAAAGAGGACAAGCCCACCTAATTGCGGGCCCGATTGATGCTGAACCGCAGGTCTATGACGCACATCCTGAAATGGTCAAAGTGTTCTCCGTGCGCAGCAATACACTGTACGCAAAGACACCCGGAGAGACGGTCCCAGGGCTGGCGACGTTCGAGACCGAGCTGGACCGCTATCTCGCCACGCTCGATCACGCAACACCAACGCAACTTTTCATGTATTGTGGATCGCTGGAAATCGCTGAGGTTTTCGGGTGCCTGGCTGATCGATATCCATCCTGCAGCTTTGCGATCAGCCTATACTATTTGTCATGGCTCGATCTCGATGACGCGAAAATGCAGGCCTATTGGGCACCCCGTCTAGCCAAACTTTCGAAACATCCACGCATTAGGCTCATTGTTCCAGCCCCAGAACTTGCCGAAGAAATGCGGGCCGGATTCGGCGTCGAGCTAGAGATTTTGCCTCATCCGACGACAACGTTTCACGACGACGAATTGGGCACGCTGCAGGCTGACGGCGGCAGTGCCGGGGATGCCAGAACAACGGTTGTTTTCCCTGGCAATATGCGGGGTGGCAAAGGCTTTGATCTGACCAAAGATGCCCTTTTGGCTCTGATCGACAGCGGCGTCGAAGATCTTAGGATACGTGTCCGCTTTCCCCCAGCCGACAGTGTCAACAAGGCTCGGCAAGAGTTTTTTGACCAAATCCGCGACAAGATCGAAATCATGGACAGCTATCTGGACGAAGAGGCGTTCAGGGGGCTTTTGCTCAGCGCGGACCTTGTGGCCCTTCCTTACACACCTGATCGCTTCTCTAACCGCACATCCGGGCTGTTAATCGATTCCTTGCTATTAGGTGTCCCTTGCGTCGTCATCGATGAAACCTGGCTGGCTGGCCAGGTCCGCAAACTCGGCTTTGGCCGCGTTGTCAAAGAGGATGGCAAGTCGCTCGCAGCCGGAATTCGCGACGCTGTGGGCGATATCAAAGCGCTTCAGAAAGCAGCACTGGATGCGCGAGACCTTTATGCGATGGGCAATTCGTGGAGTGCATTGGTTGCGTTCCTCAATCTCCCCAAGCAAGCCCATCAGAAAGCTGAGACTGTGAAAATGGTAAGCGGAAGGTGGGCGTCTCAAGACGAACAGGAGTCATCGGTGCGAAAACGAATGTTGATCATCGGCAACGGTCCTTCAACGCGCCTCTTGGCTGAAGCCGGTTTTGACAAAATCCCTGACGACATGGACAGCTGGGGAACAACCGCAGCATACCGGTACTTCGAACGCGTTGGCTGGTGGCCCACCTATTACGCTCTGGCTGATCGCAAGGTCGTTTTTCATCATCGTGAGAACTTTGCGCGCTTGATAAACGACCCAAAGGTAACTTCCGAAAAGTTTTTTCTGTCTTGGAAGGTCTCGGACAACCCTCGTCTAGAAACGATCCCACATAGTTCAACCGGTAGCTTCAGTCTCAAGAAAGCCATAGAACTCGGTTATCAGGAGATTTACCTGATTGGGATGGAGGGAGCTTACGTAGAGGAGATCCTCGAGAGCCGTCCTTTGTCTGAAAAGGAGATCGCCGAGCGTGGCTTCGGCATTCTCAACCTCACGAAGGCTGAAAGCAAGCTGAGGATCATCGACAAGACACCTACTTTTAACCCGAACTATTTCTTTCCTGGGTATCAAGAAGAAGGCGATGTTTACTCATTGCCGCAGGCGCACACCCATCAAGCGAATTGGGACAGTGTCAAGGAAGTGGCTGCCGCTGCGAATGCCAAGGTCATCAATCTCAGTATGATCTCAAAGATCGAGTCCTTTGAACGCGGAGACATCCGAGAAGTCTTTCCGTTTCTTGCGGAGACGTGTTGGGATGATTTTTCGGATCCGTTTGCGGAAAAGGCACAACACGCCAAATCATTCCACAGCGTCGCATTTGATCGGCAGTTTGAACAGAAAACGAAGAACTCCTGGCGCCTAAACTTAGGCTCCGAGAAATCTGGGGCCTTGCGCGCAGTCTTTAGCAGTCCAGGGGTCACGGAAGGTCGTCGGTTGGTTGCCGGTATGACGTTAACGGCAAGCGCGGACGTCAAACTCGCAGTGACGTTCGGGCGCGATGGCCGCACCAAGTACGAAGGCACTGGGCAGATCATATCTATAAAGGCTGGGATACCAACATCGATCGTTATGACGCACGCCTTCACCTGTAGGCATAAGATGATGAAACTCCAGATCTCCGACGTAGAATGCGCAGGTTCCAAGCTAGTTGATTTCAAGCTGGATAACATTTGGTTGGTGGAGTCGGTAGATAGCGTAGTTGCACGTCATGAAACCGAAGAGCTATCTGCACGAAGAGCAAGGATTGCTTTCGAAGAAGGGAATGACGGTTATGCCTTGGGTGCTTGGATTCATCTGAGCCATGTGCATAAAACCAAGAGGTTTGAAGACCAGATTTCAAAGGCCGCGCAACGGATTGGAATCGAAGGGCCTTACTCAACCAACCGTCTTAGTGAGCTGTTGGTACGAAGCCCGCTTCCAGCACAAAAGGTGCCGTCGTTGATGGACGAAACGGTCGGGACAACGACACGACATGTGGATGGAGGCAATCCTGCCGACTTTCGTGCCGACATACGCATCGACAAAAGCGAAACTGGTCAAGCCAATGCACGCACCCTCGTCACGCAAGCAGCAACCGCGTTGCTACTGGATCCCAAGTCCGGCCGGAAATCGATCGGGGAGGATGCCATGGCGCGTAAACTTGCACAGGCGCTTGATGTTTTGCCGAAAGATGCAATCACGGTAGTGCATTACCATCACGTCATGCGCTTCACTGAGCACAAACTTTAGGATCCTGCCGGGACGTGCACTTCCGCATCGTTTGCCGGTATTGTAAGCATATGCGTGCGATACTCACCAGCGTCAGAAGCCCGTGTGCAACGACATAACCTTAAATTAGATTGGTCACATGACAAAAAGAGCGCTGATCACCGGTGTTACTGGACAAGATGGCTCCTATCTAGCTGAATTTCTGTTGAAAAAAGGCTATGAAGTACATGGCATTAAGCGGCGAGCATCTCTGTTCAATACCGCACGTGTGGACCATCTTTACGAAGATCCGCACGCATCCAATGCACAGTTCAAACTTCATTACGGCGACTTGACCGACACATCGAACCTGACGCGGATCATGCGCGAAGTGGAGCCGGACGAAGTCTATAACCTTGGCGCTCAGTCTCACGTTGCGGTCAGTTTTGAAGCACCGGAATACACTGCTGACGTCGACGCGATTGGGACATTACGTTTGCTTGAAGCCATCCGGTTTCTCGGTCTTGAGCGGAAAACCCGGTTCTACCAGGCCTCTACGTCCGAGCTCTACGGTTTGGTTCAGGAAATTCCACAAAAAGAGACGACTCCGTTCTACCCACGGTCGCCTTATGCGGTGGCCAAGCTTTATTCATACTGGATTACAGTGAATTATCGCGAAGCCTATGGCATTTATGCGTGCAATGGCGTGCTCTTTAACCACGAAAGTCCACGACGCGGCGAGACCTTTGTAACCCGTAAGATCACACGCGGCTTGGCCAATATCGCCCAAGGCCTCGAACAGTGTCTTTACATGGGAAACATCGACTCATTACGCGACTGGGGCCATGCCGCTGATTACGTCCGCATGCAGTGGATGATGCTCCAACAAGATGTCGCTGAAGATTTCGT
The DNA here is from genome assembly GCA_039028055.1 of Pseudomonadota bacterium. Lineage (GTDB taxonomy): Bacteria > Pseudomonadota > Alphaproteobacteria > Caulobacterales > Hyphomonadaceae > CALLCD01. The sequence goes on from JBCCIW010000127.1 coordinate 7,493, forward strand.
CATCGCCACAGGCGTGCAATACAGCGTGCGCCAGTTCATCATCTGGTCGGCGGCCGAGCTTGGTATCACGCTTTCTTTCGCAGGCGAGGGCACTGAAGAAGTCGCCATCGTTGCCGGTATCGAAGGCGACAAAGCGCCGGCACTCTCAATCGGAGATGTCATCATGCGCATCGATCCCCGCTATTTCCGCCCCGCTGAAGTAGACACGCTCCTAGGCGATCCCGCCAAGGCCAAAGAAAAGCTCGGTTGGGTGCCTGAAATCACTGTCCAACAGATGTGCGCCGAGATGGTCTCTGAGGACCTTAAGGTCGCGCAGCGCCACGCATTGCTTAAGCAGCACGGCATGGATATTCCAGTGCCTGTGGAAAATTGAGCAGATAATGGAGGTAGGTCGTGCTGATACTCAATAACGGCGTTCCCAAAAGCGGTTCCACGATGGTTCAGAACCTGCTGCGCAAAGCAATAAAGCCAAAGCGTCCGAGCGAAGAGTGGCAAAATCCTGATTGGACCAACCCTTCTATTCTCCCAGAGAAAATTAAGCCGTTTATGGAAAGTGAGGAGTACAAGAAAGCTCAGAATGTACTTCTTAAAATGCATTTCGAAATGGGTCCTGACTTTGAATTTTTGTGTGATAACAACGAAGTGAAAGTTGTCGTGTCATGGCGTAATGTGCCCGACAGTGTGTTGAGTTTCTTTCATCACCAGATTCGTCGAGGCCGCACTCAAATGGAAGACAAGTTGAATTGGCTCGAAACACGAGGTCGACGTTTTGCAAGGCGTACTATTGATCACAAAAAGTCTTGGCAAAGTGTTCGTAATTGCTATTTGGTGCAATTTGAGAGTCTATTGGAAGGGCCAGATAAGGAATTTTCCGGAATTCTAGATTTTCTAGAAATTCACATATCAGATCAAGAACGGGCCGATATTCTGAGTGATACAATCGTACAACTTAGTGACGGTGAAAGGCCACGCGACGGTTCTCACATACGTACAGCGGGTCAAAGCCGCGCAAAGCTCGAGCTACCGCAATCATTTTACGAGGAGTTCGAAGAAATGAACAAAGAAATATTTTCTCTAGCATGACCCAAATTGAAAAAATAAAACGCGGATCTATGGTGGCGCTGGGGAACTCAATTCCTAGCCAAGAAATATGTCCGTGACGAAGAATATCTGCGCGGTGCGGATGTCTACTGGAATATGGAAATGCGCTTAATCTTCTGTCATATTCCAAAGGTCGCCGGAAAATCGGCTTTGGGCAATATGCAAAAATATATCTCTGCGAATAAAACGGTCAAAATATACAACATTGGCGGAC